>JBKQRG010000024.1:0-24462 GCA_052144015.1 Desulfomonilaceae bacterium | reverse complement strand
TGCGGGTGAACGAATTGCCTGGCCAAACCCGAACTTGACGTACACCCCTGTCCATTGGAACGTCATGACACGTTCACCGATTGTTCCCGAGTCTTACCCGGACTTTTTGAGAAGTTACAAGTGCGAGGGAAATCGCAAAATCAGATCGCCCGCGAACTCGAGGTAGCCCCGAACACCGTGGGGGCGTGGAGACGCATCGGGGTCTGGCCCGATTACTCCACATTCGAGAAAATCAAAAAATTAACCGGCAAGGATCAGAAATGGTTCTTGCAAGAGAAAACCGAGGAATTCATCGCCATTCCGATGTACAGCCCTAAGTTGGCCGCGGGCGCCGGAGCTGTGCCTATCGCTGAAGAGGTGCTGGGGACTTACCAATTCAGGAGAGACTGGTATTCAACACTCGGCGCTTCAACAAATCACAGCGGACTGTTTAAAGTGCAGGGCGACAGCATGAGCCCGGTATTGGAAGACGGCGATGTGGTCCTCGTAGACATGACCGAGAGGAAGGTTCGTGATGGTAAGACATATGCCATAGGCGAGGACGACAACATCCAAATAAAGCAGCTTCGGACGGGCCAGAAAGGCATGCTCAGGATCATTAGCTTCAACCATGAAGCCTATCCCGAGTATACGCGCCGACAAGCTGATTTGCGCATCATCGGCCGCATTCGCTGGTCCGCCAGAACCTGGGATTAGTGATCCGGCAACCTTCCTACTCTTCTACCCAACCATCGAATTTTCTTGCTATGAGCATACGACGGCGTATGATGCTCTGGGGCATCCAACCAGGAGATACCGAAATCCGGAGCTGACTCATGAAGATTGGTTCGGCCCTTCTAGTGCTTCTTTTTCTGCTCACCGGTTTAGCTTATGCGGAAACTTATGTTGTCTGCTGGCGACGGGTGGCGATGTCGCGCATAAACGCTTTCGGCCAACAGGCCAGCTGCACCAAATGCTCAAAGGTTTTTCCCCATGAGCGAATGGCATGGGCTGTTTGCCCGAACGGGCAGGGTGAGACATTGAACACTGTAGGCGACGCCTTGAATTGGAAGGCGAATAACTGCACTTGCCCGTAAGCCGGTGACCATGACTTCGAATCCCGTGAGAGGAAGAAGTCGCGCAGCCTGGGAAACTTCAGTTCATACAAAGTAACCCGTATGGTCTATCAATTTGGCTTTCGCCTGAGCAAAGGCAGTGTTCGTCGCGGCCGGAGCACTTCTTGCAACCCCGCGTCCCGCGGGGTACCCCCCTGGCGGTCCACTTTCAGAAAATCAATTAACGTCTTCTAAAACGGTCGGCTACATGAGCTACTTTTCCGATTGCGCTTTGCGCGCTGAAAAATGCTTTTTGGGCTGACGTGCGCAGGAAAGCAATACTGCGATTTCGTGACGTCCTCACCCACGGAACCACTATTCGCCTGGATCCGAACTTCAATTTATACTCGCCCCGGCCGATCAATTCAAAGGTGCTGATACCACGCGCCTTCCAATATTGAATGGCATGCCATACCAGTATTTCATTAGGACGCACCTGTGATAAGTGCCGCCAACTGGCGGCTCCCCAATGAAACATGATCTGATTCAGAGCTGCAAAAATAGATGTAGCTATGCAAATACCGTCTTTATTGCGAGCTCGTAACATAAGCAGGTTGCCTGATGGATGAACCAATTCTATAAGTCGCCGCACCCGATCTACGCCGAACGGCGGCACTGAATTCTTGACGGCAAATACATGTTTGAGTTGAGCGTAATGCTCATCAGCAAACGAAAGATCAGTAGCTTCTTCAACTTGGACCTCGCACTTTTCAGCCTTTCTGATACACTGACGACACTCACGCCGCATATTTTTCCAGATCTGATCTTCCGCCAACGAGATGTCAACTTCGAAGCTGTCGAAAATCGAGCATTCAAGATCGAGATCCGCGCAATCTTCTCGGACCATATGCCTGTCCATGAATTCCAGGTGATCACAATGCAGGTCTCTAAAGGCAAAGTCAGTGAGGGCTTCGACAGCCGTGCGTCGGGATACCTCCGCCCGCAGGTTAAAGCCGATATACGGAGTGTTCCAGCCCGGGAAAGGGCTTCCTAGGATTTTGAAACCCAATCTCTTCACTAGCAGACCGGTGAAGTAACCCAGAATCTCGTTATCTTCCCGAAGAGCAGCAATTACCGGTTCCGCGTTCTGGGTTTGCGCAATAAACTCCAGCCAGGGTCGCGTCTGAAAAATTATCCGATCCTCAAAAGAATCAAGTTCAGCACTGTTAACGGAGCCAAAGTCAAGATGGTGAAATGTCGGCTTCATCGCTGCCCCTCCCAGGGCATGCCGTTAATCGTTGCAGCCGCGAGTTTTTGGAAACGACTTTTCGTGCCCCCGCGTATACCCCCATGCGAATATGGTCTTGTTTTACTGAATCCCCCCGTGAGCCTAATTTTTGCGAAAGAATATGCAGTCTCTTCCTCTATGCCTAGTCCACATATTGTACCAGGCATGGCGCACGTCAAGGGGGAATCCGTAAAATTCAGCGCTTATGCAGCCGATTGAAGATACGAAGGTCGTTGAACGAAAATTCTATTAATACCGACTCATCGTCCTCAGTGTCTTCCGAGATGGGCAAATTACCAATAACTGCTAATCTCTCTGTGCCTTGCCGACGAAAAATCCTCCAGTTCCAAAAATAACCAGCCCTGCCCAGACAAAGCTAAAGCCAATGAGCTGTGATTGTGAAAACGGCTCCTGGTAGACGATTACGCCAAGCAGGAATTGTAGTGTCGGTGCGATGTACTGCAGAATGCCCAGGAGCGAGAGCGGGATACGGCGTGCCGCCTTGGCAAACATTAGCAGGGGAACAGCCGTCACCAATCCTGTGCCGACAAGCAGCATATCCGTAACAGCACCGGTGTGGAGGAATGCCCCTTGGCCGATGGTGTCGAAATACAACAGACAGATAAGCGAAGGCGCTGCCAGTATTCCTGTTTCCAGCATCAGGCCGAAAAGCGATCCTAGCGGGCCTATCTTTTTCACCAGACCGTAGAAGGCAAAGGTGAAGGCCAGAGTCAAAGCAATCCAGGGCAGACGGCCATAGGCGAGCGCCAAATAAAGTACGCCTGCTGTTGCGAATCCGATGGCAACCCACTGCCATTGGCGAAGGCGTTCATGCAACAATACTACGCCCAAAAATACGCTGACTAAAGGATTGATAAAATATCCGAGGCTCGCTTCGACGACGAATCCGGAGTTGACCGCCCACACATACACAGACCAATTAATTGCAATGAGCAACGCAGCCGCGATGTACACTTTGACGACGCTGGGTGCCAGCAGCGCCTCGCGGAAAGCCGCCCATTGACGCGAGAGAACGATTGCGCCGCACACCACAAGGGAGCACCAGAGAATACGGTGGCTGACTATCTGTAACGCCGGGACGTGCTGAAGCAATTTCAAATAGACAGGCAGTAAGCCCCAAATACTGTATGCTCCAACGGCGTACCAAAATCCTTTGTTCATAAATCTCCTAACCTGCTCCCGGAATATGTACCATTTGTTAAGTTAGAGGTATAGTGCCTCACCGTACCGGGCGAGGCCCCCCGGCGGAGGCGAGGAGGCGAGGAAGGGAAGAGGGGAAGCTCCGGGAACCCGCTTTTTTGCAAAAAAGCCGGTTCCCGGGCCCTCCGGCAAAAAATTCTAAATGGCTAGCGGTGATTCAAGGGCTGATGCAAGTACTATGACTCCGGTTAAGTTAAAGACTGTTTAGGAGTTTTTAGGGAAAAGTCCCGGCCCACTGGGCGTGCAGCCAACAATGCATCTTGATGTCGAGATCCTCTCGTTCAGTCCTATGTCCCACAACTGCATGTTCGCCGTGCGCGGAGCACTTGCAAAAAGGGGTTTTCCGGGAGACTCTTGAACTCTTCTCTGCACAAATGTATTAAGTTAATCGCAGGCACGGGACATTGAGGTGCATTGTTGGTCTCGCGCCCCGGTGGAGTTGGAGCCCTCTTTCGAAAACTCCTAAATGGTTGCGGCGTAATGGAGAGAAACGACTGCTTGGATGGCCGCACACGACAAGTTGGCACATCACCCGTTCACCTTGAAAAGATTAGAGTTTTTGCGGGAGGGTTCGGGAACCGGCTTTTTACATAAAAAGCGGGTTCCCGAAACTTCCTTCCTCCCTGCCGGGGGGCTAGAGCCCGTAGATTCTAATTGACCTCATACATGCGGTGAGTTAGGTTCAAGGCTGGGGATAATCGGCCTCTTTTATTAACGTCACGACGGCGTAGTCCTCTAAGCGAGTCTTGTAAGAGATGGTAGCGGGACGTTCATGGGTCATAGAGCCGCCCCCGGCCCACTCTGCCACCAGAGATGCACGAAATTGCAGAACCTGAAAGATTTCGCCCAAGGATAAGCCGTCCATGAGAGGGGGTTTATATGCACGTACTGTTTGTAATTTTAAGTCTGATCGCTGCTTTGATTGCGGCAGTCCCGACCTATGCCGGACCGAAGATTGTCACCGAAACATTCTTCGTTCCGACATCGGATCCACAGATCAAGGTGTATGTACGAAACAAGCACAGCGCGGACCAGCGAAAATTTTCTCCGGAGAAGGTGGTGCTTTGCGTCCACGGCGCCACCTATCCTTCGGAGACAGCGTTTGACATCGATCTCCCAGGGGGCTCCTGGATGGATTATATGGTTAAGCGCGGGTTTGACACATACCTCGTGGATGTGCGGGGATATGGTGGCTCAACCCGTCCCGCCGCGATGGATGCGCCTCCCGATCAGAACCCGCCGTTCGCTACCACGGCCGATGCCGTGAAAGATGTCGGCGCTGCAGTGGATTTCATTCTGAAACGCCGCAACATAAATAAGCTCAACCTCATCGGCTGGTCTTGGGGTACTACCATAATGGCGTCGTTCACTGCGGCAAACAATGATAAGGTGGTTAAGCTGGTACTCTATGCGCCGCTATGGGTTCTCAAGGAACCCCCACCTATTTCCGGCACGGGCGCCTATCGCACTGTGACTAAAGAAATGGCTCGTTCGAGAGGTTTGCGAGGAATCCCCGAAGCACGACAGGAAGAAATCAGTCCACAGAGCTGGTTCGACAAATGGTGGGCCGAAAACCTCGCCACGGATCCGGTGGGCGCAAAACAAAATCCACCGGTGCTGCGAGCCCCCAATGGGGTGATCAAGGACGTCGTCGAATTATTGGGAAAGGGCACCGCGACCTATGACCCGGCCCAAATTCGGGTCCCGACGCTGCTCATCCTCGCTGAATGGGATCAAGACACGCCGCTATATATGGCACAAGAGATTTTTGGCAAGCTGGTGAATACGCCTTACAAGCGTCACGTAATCCTAAGCGGGGGAACCCATGCCGTGTCGCTAGAGAAGAACCGAATGAGCCTGATTTCGCAAGTGCAGGCTTTTCTGGAAGAAAAACCGTAGGCTGACTTGAGCCTCATATAAGGTTTTCCGGACCGCCAGGGGGAAAACCCTGGAATATTTTCCGGAGAGGGACTTTTTGCAAAAAGTCCCTCTCCGGACCTCACCCCAAAAACTCTTAAATGGTTGCGGAGTAAGATTGCACATCCTTTAAACCTGAGGTGCGGTCAAGTCCTACATTAAGGACTTTGCCTCTAATCGAGCGCAAAGATTAAACATTAAAGCTTGTGAACCGCAATTCAGAAATAGAGACCGAGTAACATTAACCGTCTTCATCCTTTGACTTGGGCCGACATCTTTGAGAGGCTTCACGAATAATTGTAATTCCTAATTATTGATAACAGCGTCCCAATTTAGATCCCGAATGACTACTTCAATCGAAGCTGCTGGATTCCCCGTAACCGTCTTATCTTCTGAAGTCGCGATGCAATAATAACGGTCCTCACCAGCATCCTGACCTGCGTCTAGAATTTCGACTAATACATTTTGACGGTCGCCATTCTTCTTTCGTCGGCTGCACACAAATGAGGTCTTGTGCCTTGCGCTAAAAAAAATACCCGTCTCCTTCAGTATTGAAATTGCCGCAATAGGGTTCATGGTAGCCATCCTTCCTTTTTTTACCGCGGTACTAACATTACCATAAGATTATCAACATAATTAGCCTGCGAATTGAACGGCGGAATCAAAGTAAGCTAGGTCAACGCTTTCATCCGGGATATGCTGCCGCGGCGCACCTTTTTGCATAAAAAGCGGGTTCCCGGAGCTTTCGTGCATCCGTCCCGATCACCGTGCTGCCTCTACATCACCACAGAAATCTACTGTCCCGTTTTTCAAAACGAGCGCTTTGGTTATTGATAGCGGCAATTCACTGATTCTGTGCGTAACGTAAACCAGAACAGTCCCCTTGGAGGCCAGTGAATCAAGGAGATTGAGGACTTGTGATCGGACTTTTTTGTCCAGACCGGACAAGGGTTCGTCCAGCAGAAGCATCATCGGGTTGGTGACCATGGCTCGCATTATTAGAAGAATACGGAGTTGGCCGTAGGATAAAGTCTGGATATCCCTTTCTGCAAGCTCTTCCAAATCGTAATCCTGGAGCCACTGCCGTGCCGTCAAGGATTGATGTTCCGCCACGGTATTGTGTACTCCTATGCTCCCGAAGAAACCTGAAACCACCGCATCCAGACCGGTTCGTCGATATTCGTGCCATGCCTGGAGATCCGCAGACACCAGGCTGAGCTTACGGCGGATTTCCCAGAGGTTATGACTTTCGATCCCGAACCTGCTTATGCTGCCACCCCATGCCGGCGCCAGATCTCCCGAGATCAGTCTGAGCAGTGTGGTCTTTCCTGAGCCATTGCGTCCGAGAACCGCCCAATTCTCTCCGGGCTTGATCGTCCAGTTGATCCTGTGCAGCACTGGTTTGCCTTTGCGGAACACATCCACGTCCTTGATCGTAATCAACGGATTACCGTTGGAGACTGCCGAGTGCTCAGGTGTCCGAGGAGCGAACAGCTTAGCTGGCTCTTTTCTCGCCATGGCAGGCATCTCCTCTTTCGGTCCGTTCCCCACGATCTTTCCCTCATCCAATTGGAGACAATGAGTTACGACAGACAGAAGGTCTTCTTCGATATGGGTGGAGCACAAAATCTGTGTCCCGTTTTCAGTCAGGCCCTGAACTATTTCCATGACCGTTTTCTTTGATTCCCTGTCCAGCCCGGTGCCTAGCTCATCCAATATGAGCAGCCTAGGCCCATGGACTATTGCCCTGGCAATGAGAATTCTCTTGGCCTGCCCCAGGGACAGGCTCAGAAAATCTTTCTCGATCAAGTCATCTATGCTTAAGGATGCTATGACCTCTTTCGAGCGGGCAATTTGCTTGGCGTCAGTCGCCTGGTGTAAATATGCGCTGTCAAAGAAGCCTGACAGCACCACATCCAGTCCCCTGATATTCCGGCCGTTTCGCTTGTAAGTATCCAGAAGCTCAGACGAAACTACCCCGGTTTTTTCCCGGAAACCTATCGGGCTCTTGCGGGCGGTGCCGTTAATGTGGAATAAGCGGAGACCGCCCTTGGGGTCAGGCCAAATGTCGCCCCTCACCAGTTTCAGGAAGGTGGTCTTACCGGCTCCGTTGCGTCCGAGAATAGCCCAATTTTGGCCGGTGGAAAGGGTCCAACTGATGCCGGACAATATGACGGTACGGCCCTGGGAAACTGAGACATTGTGTAGTTCTACAAGGGTTTGCAAGGAATTATCCACTCTTTATGGTTTCTCTTATAATAAGATATGCCCGTGAGGTCTGCAACAGGAGCGAACACCGGAATTCAAGAATTCCATGGGGAAGCCCGCGGGACGCGGGGTCGCAAAGGATGTTCCGGGCCCGCCGAGCAATGTCTTTGTGCAACCAAGAGTCCGAGAGTCTCCCGGAAAACCCCTTTTTGCAATCCCGCGTTCTGCGCGGGATCCGGGACCTTTCCCCAAAAACTCCTAGATGGTTTTCGTTAATCCCATGCCGAATCGCTATCGATTAGCCTGTTCTATCGTCAGCCATTTAGTCCCGCGCAGAACGCGGGATTGCCGGAGGGCCCGGGCCCACTGGGCGTGGCGCCAACATGAATCGTGAGGCTGGGAGCCATTGATACAATTTGATGTTGCGTTATGCAAACTCGCCGTGCCCGGAGCACCTTTTTGCACAAAAAGCGGGTTCCCGACGAACAAGTATTATCCCTCGCATTTCCCCCCCGCTCACAGTAGCTAGAAATACTTTACCTCTAACCTAACATGTGGCACATAATTCGGGGGCAGGCCGGAAGCTACTGGCGGGTTTCCTGGTAGAAGCCTCGATCTCGGCAGGGAACGGTTAGTTTCCCTGTGGAGATGTAACCTGGCCCCAAGATGGGACTAATGGCTCGACGGTTCTCTCAAAAGAGCGATATAGTCAATTTACGGAAGTCGAAAAAACGAGCGTACATAAGGAGTTGTTTTGAAAAAGAACCTCCTGATTCTGGTATTTCTGGTGATCGCAGCTGCAGCGGTGGGTGCTGGCCTGTTTCTCAAAAAGGGAGACAAAGCCACGCCCCAATCAGCTGTCTCCAAAGCTGCGAGCATCGCCGAGAACCCCAAGGCAGTGGGCCCCATCGCAGTCATCCCCAAGGGGACGACCCATTCGTTCTGGAACTCAGTTCTCGCGGGTGCACAAAAGGCCGCCAAAGAGCACAATGTGGAGATCTTCTGGACCGGTCCGGATCGGGAGGGTGATCGTGAAAAACAGATCCAAATCGTCGAGGACTTCATCGTGAAGAAGGTGGCCGGGATCGTGCTGGCGCCCACCGACGCCGGGGCGCTCGTCCCCGTGGTCGAACGTGCAGCGGCCGCCAAAATACCGGTCGTCATCATCGACTCGGACATTGAAACCGACAAGCGGATCTCCTTTGTGGCCACCGACAACTACGCCGGCGGCGCCATTGCTGCGAAGCACATGGCGAAGCTCCTCGGCGGGAAGGGCAGGGTGGCCGTCATCAAGTACATGTCCGGTTCCGCATCCACCACGGCTCGCGAAAACGGTTTCATGGAAACACTAAAGAAGAAGTTTCCCGGAATCGAAGTGGTAGAAGACCGATATGGTCAGGACACGGTAGAAACAGCGCTATCCGCAGCCGAGGACGTGCTCACCCGCCACAAAGAGCTTAATGGCCTCTTCGCGTGCAACGAGTCCACTTCCCGCGGCGCCCTCCGAGCACTGGAGAGCCAGGGACGAGCCGCGGCCGTGAAGATGATCGGCTTCGACGCGGCTGACGCCCTTCTCAAAGGTCTGGAATCCGGGCGCATCGATGCTCTCGTGGTCCAGAATCCTCAGGCCATGGGATACAAAGGCGTATCCAGCGTCGTAGCCGCGATCAAGGGCCAAAGCGTCCAGCAGAGAATCGACACCGGGGTGGAACTCGTCACAAAAGATCGCTTGAACTCGCCCGAGATTCGAGCGCTCATCGGAAGCGACGGTTGATGGCGCTGTATCCGCAAGTCGAGTCTCCGCAATTCGCCCTTGAGATGCAGGGGATCGGCAAGAGCTTCGGCCCCATCAAGGCCCTGGAAGATGTCACGCTACTCGTCCGGCACGAGACGGTTCACGCCCTGGTGGGCGAAAATGGAGCGGGCAAATCCACCTTGATGAAGATCCTCTCGGGAGTTCATAAGCCCGACACCGGAACCATCGTGCGAGACGGTAAAACCTGCGCGTGGAAGCATCCTTCCGACTCGCTTGCGGCCGGGATCGCGATGATCTACCAGGAGCTGAGCCTCGCGCCGGATCTTACCATCGCGGAGAACGTGTGGCTCGGGATCGAGCCCCGCGGCCCACTGCTCGGCACGTACTCCAAAAGGCGAATGCTCGCAGAGACCCGCGGCCTTGCCGAACGATACGGCTTTGATGTGGATCCCGATCAAAGAGTGGAAAACCTGCCGGCGAGCACCTGCCAGATTGTCGAAGTGCTGAAGGCCCTTGCACGTAACGCCGAGATTCTGGTGATGGACGAACCGACTTCCTCGTGTGGAGAGCACGAAGTGGCTGTGCTGCTCGAAGTGGTCAGGAAACTGAGCCGAGCGGGGACCACAATCATCTACATATCCCATCGGCTCGAGGAGGTTGTCGAGATCGCGGAGGACATCACAGTTCTCCGCGACGGACGAGCCGTGCACAGCGGCCCCATGAAGGGCCTGGCGATCCCCGATATCGTCAAACATATGGTCGGTCGTAACCTGGACGACTACTTCCCCAAAAGGAAGGTCGAAATTGGGTCCACGGCTCTGAGCGTGTCGGGGCTCTCATCCCCGCACGTCGAAAACATCAGTTTCGATCTGCGTTGGGGAGAGATCGTCGGCGTGGCCGGGCTGGTGGGCGCAGGTCGCACTGAGCTTGCCCGCGTGTTGTGCGGTCTGGACCCCTCAATCCGCGGCAGCGTCAAGCTCGACGGGAAAAGCGTGAAAATCGCTACACCGGCCGATGCACTCTCCCACGGAATCATGTACATCACAGAAGATCGAAAGCGCACGGGGCTGTGCCTCGATCTTCCGGCAGCGTGGAACATGACGCTGCCGTGCCTCGCGGAGCTGGGCATGAAACATATCCTGCGCCTAGGCCGTGAGAACGAAATTGCCGGAGAAACCGCCAAGAAGCTCTCGCTCAAATGGTCCGGGCCGGGAGCGCCGGCGAGCGCTCTGTCGGGCGGCAACCAACAAAAGCTGCTGCTCGGTCGCGCGCTCATCGCACAATCGAGGCTGTGGGTGCTGGATGAGCCCACTCGTGGCATCGACATCGCCGCCAGGGTCGACATCTACGAGCTGATCGGAAGGATGGCCGCTGAGGGGAAGGCCGTGCTCATCATCTCTTCGGAGCTGCCCGAGCTCTTCGGAATCACCGACCGCATTCTGGTGATGCGCCGTGGCTGCCTCGTCGCGGACCTCGTCACCTCAGAAAGCACCCCCGAGGCCGTGATGCAACTCGCTGCCGTGGACAAGGCCGCAGCGCTCCTTGGAATCGGGGAGGATGTTTTTGCAAAAACACCCTCCCCGAAACCCCTCCCCAAAAACTCCTAAATGGCTGTCGGCAGGGTAACGAGGGTACTCCAATGTGGAGCAGTCTCGTGTTGGACGCGTGATTCCAGCCTGCCCGGCTTCTTGCATTTGGTGGGACCGTCCCGCGCAGGACGCGGGATTGCCGGTTATTTCCGGCGCCTCCTCCAGGCTTTTTTCGGGCGTGACGGAGCCAATGCAACAATCCATTCGGAGATTTGTAAGAAAACGCATCATAAATTAGGATAGATAGTGGTTTAGTTTTATTTGAAATTTGGTTTAATGAGTGGTATCTTTTACCTAGAGTGCTCGGAAGGTGGCAAATGGCGCAAGAAGAGAAATTCTCTTTCAGAGTTTTGATAAAGGAAGAGCCTGACGCGTGGGTAGCTCATTGCCTGGAGTTGAACCTGGTAGCTGTGGCTGACACCATTGAGCAGGTCGAAACGGATATGGTTGACATTATTATTGCCCATGTGCGTTACGCTCTCGAAAATGACAATGTTGCTTACATGTCTCATCCAGCGCCGGCTGAGGTCTGGAAAGATTTCTTCAAATGCTCGGATCGTGAGGCGACCTCGTATACAATGCCCGAAACAATGCTTGACGAGACCTGGTCTATGATTCCCATAATTGAAACCAACAAGTGTTTTTACAGGCAAGCCTGCCATGCGTATGTCTCCAGTACGGTACTCGGACTTGTTAAAACGCCTGAAGCCGTATGGAGTTAAAGTGAAGGAGGGAGGAAAGGGATCAGAAATCATTTTACACCGTCCTGATCCGGAGAGTGGCCGAAGGCCTCAACATACGATCAAAAAGCATGGTGATAATCCTGAGATTGATTGGCGGATCATCAAGGCTTTACTTGATAGTCTCGGTTTGCCAGAAAAGGCTGTTTGGCCTTAAGAATTCATCTTGATAAGTTCTCGAACGTTCCACAACCTATCTGTAACCTAGCGGAAGAAAGCTCATGCTGGCCTACATTTTTTGCCGCGTCTTGGCCGCTATTCCTATGTCGATAGGAATATCCAGCATTTCATTTCTCATTATCGCACTGACCAATTAATTTGAATGACGATTTCCTGCCCAGTTATATACACTATCCCATAATTCGCGGTCACTTTTGACAATCGATGGGGTTATGATGCTAACACTCTGAAATTAGTGTGCGCTCTTGTCTCAGAAAACTGGGAGTTCAAATAAGGAGACTACCCAACCCCTTCACTAATTGTGGCCGGACAAAATGACGGAATTCCCAGTAGGACCAGGAGAATAAAATAACAAAAACGTTTTTTTGAGACGTTTCATTTCATCTCCTCTGTCCCTGATGTTAGTATAAGTCCAATTTTTTTCAGGGATCGACCTGTCTCTGTCAAAAAAGGACTTTAGGTAGCATCAAACCCAAATTAAGAGACTACCCACAAGGGCCCGCGCATGAATAAACTCGCTCGAGAACTGCTGCCGTTCGGGAGCCTCATTCTGGTCATCGCCATATTGTCGCTCTGGCTGCCCGACAGCTTTCTGACCGTCGACAATTTCCTCAACGTGCTGCGCCGCTCGTCGGTCTACGGCATCATCGCGGTTGGAATGACGTTCGTCATCATCTCCGGCGGCATCGATCTCTCCGTGGGCTCGCTCCTCGCGTTGTGCGGCATGTGCGCGGCGGGAACAATGATCGGGCTCGGCGGCGAAGCGCCTTCAGTGGGGATGATCGCCCTCGGAACCGTGGTCGGGCTGCTGTCCGGCGCTGTGGGTGGTCTGGTCTCGGGAGCGTTGATCACCAAGCTGAAGCTCCAACCGTTCATTGCCACCCTAGGCACTATGAGCCTGTACCGCGGGATAGCATTGGTCATGTACGACGGGCAGCCGATCAACGTGTCGTCATACCGCTACCTGGGCGAAGGCACTGTGCTCGGGATACCGATTTCCGTGGTCCTGTTTTTAGCCGTCATCGCCCTGGCAGGAGCCATCCTGCAGTTCACACGGTTCGGCCGTCACACCTATGCCATCGGTTCCAACGTGGAAGCCGCGCACCACGCGGGCGTGAGAGTCGACCGAACTCTGATCGGCATCTACACCCTCGGAGGCCTGCTCACCGGGCTCGCCGCGATGATCGCCATGAGCCGAACCGTCTCCGCTCAACCAACCGCGGGCGTTGGCGCAGAGCTCGACGTCATCGCCGCGGTGGTCATCGGCGGCGCCAGCCTCTCAGGAGGCCGCGGAACCGTCACGGGAACCATCATAGGCACATTGCTCATCAGCTTCCTGCGAAACGGGTGCACCCTGGTGGGCATTTCCACCAACGCTCAGTTAATTGTGATCGGCGTGGTGATCGTCCTAGCTGTGGCGGTGGACCAGTTCACCCGCCGCCAAGCAGGCGACACTGCGTGAGCGGTGGGAACAGTAAGGCGGGAGGAGCGAAGATCTCCCGGGAAACCCTTTTTTGTGTAAAAAAGTGTTTCCCGGCCCCTTCCCAAAAAACTCTAACATTATCCGAGTTGAAGCGAATGCCCCACCGACAAATCGGCACATTCCCGTTTGACCATGAAAATAGTAGGCTTTCGTGTGAACTCCCGCATTTTTCAACTAACCAGTGGTAGGATACTTGCGTCCACCTTTGATGAACCGCCAGCCATTTAGGAGTTTTTGGGGGAGAGGTTCGGTGGTCCACTCGGCGTGGGGCCAATAATGCGCCGTAAACGCCTCTCCGTTGACCAGAATCGCACCTGTTCGTGGTTCATTCTCGCCGTGCGCGGAGCACTTTTTGCAAAAACGTCCCTTCCCGAAAGACGTCCCAGGATTCCCGAAACTTCCCCCTCCCTGATCCCCCGCCGAAACACCTTCCGCAAAAAAATGGTATTATGTCGCCCGAAATTTGTCGCATGAGGGAGAAGAAATGTCCGGAACCAAAATCGGAATTTTCTGGCCCGGCGATTACCGTTCCAAACCCAACGATCTGGCTCGGCCAAACGCCGAGGAGGCCACGATTCAATTGGAGCGAGCGCTGAAAAGACTTGGCCGTACGAGCTATCGCATCGAAGGTTTTCTCACGCGACCCCACGAAGCTATCGAGAAACTCGGCCCGGTGGATGCCCCTCTGGTCGGTATATGCGTGCACTGGTGCTACGGGCCGCATACCACGGACGGCGTCGTCGGCAAAGACAGCCCGTTGCTGCTGGCGAGTAATTTCTCAGGGCAGTGGCCTGGTCTCGTCGGCCTGCTCAACACTGGAGCCTGCCTGGAGAGCCTGGGCCGCAAATTCTCTCGTGTGTGGAGCGAAGCCGAAGACTGGACCGCAGACGATGCGTTCATGGCTCGTTTGGGCGAGTGGTGCAGCACCGGCCGAATCGGCTACCCCACCGAGCAGATCGGCTATGGCGTTCCCATATCCAGAGAGGCACACGCTCGGTCGAGGAGCGTCGCGGAGGAGATCCGGAAAAGAAGGATTCTGGCCCTGATGCTCGGGGATACGTCTATGGGGATGATCAACGGGTACTTCGGCCCGCGGCGGCTGGCTCCTATCGGATTCTCGGAACACAAAGTCGACCAGGCCTGGATCATTGACCGGGGCCGTTCCATCTCCGATGAGCGATTAGACGCTGCCATGGTCTTTGTAAAGGAAAGCGGCGTCACGTTCCACTGGGGCGAAGACGGCGCGGAGGACTTCGACGAAAACGCCACTCGGGAACAGCTGCGAGACTACCTGACCGTGCTCGACCTGGTGAGCGAATTCAAAGCCGACTGCGTGGGTTGGCAGTATCAACTCGGTTTGGTGCCGCTGCGGCCTCCGTCGGACTTCGCCGAAGGGCTGCTCAATTCCGTTTGCCGGCCGGAGAGCGACGGCGACGTGATCATCACCTCCACGGAGGGAGATCAAGGCAACCTCGTCCCCATGGAGCTGATGAAGCGGATGCTGAAGGCCAAAGGGCTGCACCAGGCGGTGATGTTCCACGATGTGCGCTGGGGCTCGGAATATCAGGGACGATTCCTGTGGGTGCTGCTAAACTCGGGCTCGTGCGGAGGGTACGCCATGAGCGGTGCCCCCGACACGCTCAGTGGAGTCCATTCGTATCGACAACCCGCGGAGTACTTCCCGATACCCGGCGGCACATTCGCCGGTGAAGCGCTGCCGGGGCCCATCACGTGGGCCAGAGCCTATCTGAAAGACGACGAGCTGTGGATGGACGTCGGGCAAGGAGAAGTTGTCAAGCTGCCCGAGCTAATCCGCGAGCAGTGGTGGCGCGGAACCACGCGTCAATGGCCGTTCATGGCAGCCGATCTGGGCATCTCGCGAGAGACCCTGATGGCGCACTATCTGAGCAACCACATTGCCGTGGCCTACGGCGACATCCTCGAGGAAATGGCCGCGCTCTCGCAAATGCTCGGCTTCAGAGTTCGCTTTCTGGGAAGGAGCGCATGATATGACGCAGGACCGCCGCTGCTACATCGGCATCGACGTGGGGACCGGGAGCGCTCGGGCGGGAGTGTTCGACGCAAGCGGCAAGATGCTCGGACAGAACTCGCAGCCCATCAAAATGTGGAAGCCGCAGGCCGATTTCGTGGAGCAATCGTCGGACGACATCTGGGCTGCGGTCGCAGCCGCGGTACGACAAGCCGTCACAGAGGCTGACATCGACGCAACGAACGTGAGAGGGATCGGATTCGATGCGACCTGCTCTCTGGTTGCACTGGACGAGAACGACCGCCCCGTGTCGGTCAGCCCGACCGGTAACGATGAACAGAACGTAGTCGTTTGGATGGACCACCGGGCCCTGGAGCAGACGGCCCGCATCAACGACGGGCGACATATTGTGTTGCGCTACGTGGGCGGGATCATCTCCCCTGAGATGGAGTCGCCCAAACTCAGCTGGCTCAGAGAGAATCTCCCCGATTCCTGGAAGCGTGCCCGTCGCTTTTTCGATCTGGCTGATTTCCTGACCTACCGCGCGACCGGCGACGAAACCCGCTCGCTCTGCACGACAGTGTGCAAGTGGACCTACCAGGGTCACCTGGAGCCGACAAGATCGGGCAGCGTGGGGAGCTGGGACGACACGTACTGGCAGTCCATCGGGCTGAGTGAACTGGCTTCAGAAAGCTACCGGCGGATCGGAACTCGCATCCGGCCCATGGGCGAGCCCGTCGGGCAGGGGCTTACTGAAAGCGCTGCGGCCGATTTCGGACTCAACCCGGGAACTCCGGTTGCAGTGTCGATTATCGACGCCCACGCCGGTGGGATCGGAATGCTGGGAGCGCGGCTCACTCAGGCCGGTGAGGTTGAGCTTGAAAAGCGGCTGGCGCTCATTGGCGGCACATCCAGCTGTCACATGGCGGTCTCCAAAGAACCTCGATTCGTCGATGGAGTCTGGGGGCCGTTCTATTCCGCGATGATCCCCGGATTCTGGCTCACCGAGGGCGGCCAATCAGCCACCGGAGCGCTCATCGACCACATCATCTTTAGTCACGTTCGGAGCCGTGAACTCGAGCTGGATGCCAAACAGCGCGGGATCACCGTGTATGAAATCCTCGCGGAGATGCTCGACAAGCTCGCCGCAGGAACGGATTTTGCCGCCAGGCTCACCAAAGAGCTACACGTGCAGCCGGATTTCCACGGCAACCGCTCCCCCAGAGCCAATCCGCACGCCCGCGGGATGATCTCCGGTCTGCGGCTCAGCGACGGCATTGAGGACCTCGCTCTGCTCTACCTGGCCACAGTGCAAGCGGTGGCCCACGGCACCCGCCACATCCTGGATGCCATGACCGAGAGCGGGTACGAGATCGAGACCGTGCTTACCACCGGTGGCGGCGCCAAGAATCCGATCTTCCTACGCGAGCACGCGGACATCACCGGAAGAAAAATCGTCCTTCCAAAAGAGCCCGAGGCTGTGCTCCTGGGCTCGGCCATGCTAGGAGCGGTCGCGGCCGGAGACTTCGCCACGGTGACCGAAGCCATGACAAAAATGAGCGCTGCAGACATGGTTATCGAACCCTGCCAGGGAGCCGTAGCGAGATTCCACGACGCCAAACACGAGGTTTTCCTCAGGATGTACGAAGATCAGCTGCAATACAACGAGATTATGAACCGGCAAGCGTAGGGAAAGGGCTAAGAGCCGGACTGCCAGGGGGAAAACCCTTTTGCAAAATCCCGCGTCTCGCGGGACTGGACCCTCTTTCCGAAAACTCTTAAATGGTTACGCAGTAGCCCGAGCCAGCGAGAGGACTGCGTTAGCCGCACACGGGCACAATGAGTTATCTGATATCTCTTCAAGACCTTCTGCATTTTCGGGGATTCAGTAGAGCAGTTGGACTCCGATCTCCATGACCTGTGAAGGCGGTATATTCAAGTAGGCCGACCCGCTGAGCGAATTGCGAAACATGAACATGAAGAGGAATCTACGCCACTTTGGCATAGTCCTTTTCGGGTCCAGCATGAGGCTTATTCGACCCACAAAGTACGTGGCCTCCCTGAGGCTTATCGCAGGAACCTTTCTCTTCACTTGGGACATTATATGGGGAATGTCTGGCGATTCCATGAACCCATAATGGGCGATTACACGGTATACCCCGTGACCCATCTCCGCGATCTCCACACGCGAGGATTCTTCCATTTCTGGAGCATCGGTTGTAAGCACGGAAAGTATAACGAGTCTCTCGGGCAAGGCCCTCGTTTGTGTGACGTACTGAAGGAGCATCGGTGGCACTTCCCTCTGAAAATTGGAGAGGAAAACCCCTGTTCCCGGCAGGCGCACTAGATCCCGGCTGACTACTATTTCCATGAACTTCTCTTTAGGAACGGTCATAGTCATAACCTTTATCGCCAGCCTCTTCCACCCGTCCCACCAGACGATCATAACGATCATTACCAGGAAACCACTACCCAGTGCGAACCAGCCACCGGTCATGAATTTCTGCAAACAGGAAATGAAATAGCTGAGGTCCATGAACCAGAAGAGGAGACAGAGCGGCAACGCCGACATCAGGCTCCACCCCCAGATCCGCCTTAAAACTACATAGAACAGCGCCGAAGTGATCAGCATCGTGCCGGTTACGGCTATGCCGTAGGCATCAGCAAGGTTTTCGGACGCCTTGAAATAAATAGTGAGACCGATTGCCGCGATCATCATCAGGGCGTTCACATCGGGGACGTATACTTGACCTTCGGCCATTTCCGATGTGTGCACGACTCTCAGCCGCGGCAGGAATCCCAGTTGCACAGCCTGTCGGGTGAGTGAAAAAACCCCCGAAATTATGGCTTGCGAAGCAATGATCGCAGCCGCAGTCGAAAGCACAATCATGGGATAGAGAAGATCCTGTGGAACGAGGCTGAAGAACGGGTCCGCCGAGTTCTTCGAATCTTCCAGGATTAAGGCTCCTTGGCCGAAATAATTGAGAAGAAGGGCAGGGAGAGCTATGAAATACCAAGAAAGGCGAATAGCCTTTTTTCCGAAATGCCCCATATCCGCGTACAGGGCTTCACAGCCGGTAACGACAAGGACCACTGCACCCAGCAGGAAGAATCCATGTAGCCCGTTGTCGAAAAAAAACCTGACTGCATGCCTCGGGTCGATCGCATCCAGTATGTATGGCTGCCGGAAGATGGCAACAACGCCGAGCAGGGCGATCACCACAAACCACAATATCATCACCGGGCCGAATAACTTGCCGATCTTGCCGGTACCACGTCTTTGGACCCAGAAAAGGATGAAGAGGATGCCGCACGTAAGGGGGACGACTACAGGCTTAGCAGTTGTTGTGGCAAGTTCGAGCCCTTCCAGCGCAGCGAGAACCGAGATGACCGGAGTAAGGAGGCCATCTCCGTAAAGCAGGGCAGAACCGAACAGTCCCGCCACGACCAGCCCCCTGCTTAGCCTAGGTCCCATGCTTTTATGGAGAGTGGCCAACATGGCGAATACTCCACCTTCGCCGTCATCATCGGCCTTCAAGATAAATACCCCATATTTGACACTGACCACCAGCAGCAAAGACCAGAAAATCAGTGAAATCAATCCTAGAACGTTTTCTAATGATGGGTTAATCGCTGAGTGGCCGACGAAGCAGACTTTCAGGGCATATAGCGGGCTGCTCCCGATACTGCCGAAGACGACCCCCAGCGCTGCGATCACCAGAACACCAGTCTTTTCTTTAGCGTGGCCCATTGCCTAAAATGTCCTTCTGCGTAGTACCGCGTGCTCCAGAATCTCGGTTTATTTGCGACTCGGCGACTCTTCCCACCAGACTGGGGAAGCTTCCAAACGTGTCGCCTCCACGAGGTTATCGATGGCTTCCTGAGATTCAGGTGTAGTCTGAAAACCGGAAAACTGGAGGGTATGCATGATCAGGCTCACAGCATCGTCGACAGTGATCAATTTGAGGTGAATGACAAGATCATAGAAAGTCGCGTCCCACGTGTCGGCTCCATAGAGGAAATGTGCCCATCTTCGGCGCTGCTCATCATCTCTGAGGATAATCTCCCGAGCCTTTTCCTCAGAAATGCCTTCCCGCTCCACCTCGTCTGCAATTCGGGATTCGAGGTCCCCAACAATTCGCACCTTCAAGACGTGCGGTATGCCCTGAAGAAAGAAATTCCCGAAAAGCCCGTGGTACACTACATTGTCGCGTTGCACGTGCTTGAGGAGCGAAGAACGTATGTAGGCCACATATCTTTCTTTCTCGTGGGTTAGACGCTCCAGGATTTTTGGTGCATCTTCAATCGCTCGTACAAGCTTGATTTCCGGGATATTGAATTCCTGCGAGGCTTCCAGGAGGACCTCTCGGGAAATGCACTCATAACCTAGCTCTGCAGCGAGTTTTTCGGCTACTTCTCTGCCGCGGTAGTAAGAACCTCTCGAAATGGTGATAATCGCCATCTCTTTTCCTTTCCTGAGTTTTGATGAA
This sequence comes from Desulfomonilaceae bacterium, assembly GCA_052144015.1. Lineage (GTDB taxonomy): Bacteria > Desulfobacterota > Desulfomonilia > Desulfomonilales > Desulfomonilaceae > DATJPW01. The sequence continues at coordinate 4,566 of JBKQRG010000024.1, read as the reverse complement.
TGCTCCCGTTAACTAACACTTACCGGTTTGTGCCGGCATTTCTAGTCTTCTACGAACCATTTCATTTCAAAATGGTCTTCGGACAGTCTCACGCGTGTGCTACTGTCAATCTGCGAGTAGTGACCTGTCGTGTCGATTGCAATAGCCGACATGCCGAATACCGGTCTCAGCTCGCAATTCTCTTTCATCGAGGGTTGGAGAGGCAGTATAGCGATTACTACTGTCGGCGTGGAGGACGGGACACCGACAGTAATGGTATCATAGACCAAAACATCATTGCCCCGGATTACCAATACCCTCACTGGACAACCTTTAAATATATATCCGACAAGATAGTCGATATCAGGACTTCCTGGCTGCTGTCTGCCCTCTTTGTCGTGATGGTATGCCAATTTCCAGGTCATCGATGTTCACCTCCCCTCTGAGAAGCCTGTGTACAAATACGCCGAAAATTGATCGGACATTGACGCCCTTCGGGATTAGGACGTCGGTGCCGGCCCGCGGTACGAGATCATAACTAATGGGTTCAATCAAGAACAATCTGCTGGTAGAATTCATTACCTCAAGTCTGGGCGCAATTTCAGGGGAGATGATACTTTTTTACGAAAGAGTGTTTCCGGGCGTTCGGAGTCTTCACCTATTCAGATCCAGGTTGGTCAGTTTCTCAGTTGTGGATACAAACGCTTCAATCTCATAGTTATCCATCGGGCGTACACCACGCCACGTAACAGATGAGTGTTTTGTCCTCCGAATTCACTGACGTTTCAATATTCCATTTCCATGATATTTCAGCCATTTGTCCATGAACGTAATCTCACGTTCTTGACTGGTGGTGATCTTCCGAGCAAGTCGTAATAAATCAGAGGCTTTGCCGTATTTGAGGAAGTCTTTTGCCATTGCTATTGCACCCTGATGATGGGGAATCATCAGGGTGACAAAATCGTGATCAGAAACTCCTGATTTTTCTGCTTTCTCCATTCCCATATGCATGGCGGCATTATCCTTGTCTAGTAATTCAGTGAACGCTTTTGATCGGTTAACCGGGCTTTCTTTACATTGTTTCAGCCAGGTTTGCATGAGTCCTATTTCTGCCCGTTGCTGCTCAATTATTCTGTGAGCGAGAATACGCAATTTTTTGTCCTCGCCGAAACGCAAGAACACCTCTGCCATATCTATTGCGCCTCGGTGGTGGGGGATCATCATTGCCGCAAAATCGTGGTCAGGGCTTCCATTCATTATGTTCCGCTTCATGCTCTCGTGCATGGTCATCATCGCTTCGCTCATGAGTGCGTCAAACGACCTTTCCCCCGCACCTTTGTTCATTTGGCGTGTTCCGTTCTCTGCTGCTTGAGCAGATCCGGAGAAAACCAAGAATACAAGCATAACATAAGGGGATAAGACCGCTCTATTCAGTATCATCTTTGTTTCTCCCATTTCACCAGTCCGGAATACATAATTGTCTCAGAATTTCTTGGAGGGTCAGCCACCAACGATTAAGGACGACCTTCTAAGCACGAAAGCTATCCCCACATTGCGGCATTACCTCGATCAGGGGCCGGCACTCTTCTTGCGATGCGAATCCCTTCCGCAATGGTATTGTGTGGGATGCCACAGCGAAAAACCCCAGATAATTTTCTCGCCAATTTTTTCGGGAAAAGTCCTCGTGCTTCTAAGAATTTGTTCATACAAGACATTGAGCGTGTCCATTAGTTTCTCATTCGTATTCCGGGACGTAATTTTGGTCCGGAACTCTGGGGTTCAATGTGATTGTCGGAGAGGGCTTCCGGATCCTGGAATTTTTTGTTTGACGGAGGAGTTCACATCACCCTAAAATTAAATTCGAATTGCATAGGACCGTAAATTTGTGGTTGAGGGTGAATTGATATCACGCCTTATGTTGCGTGCGGGAAGCAAGATCTGTCTTAGACGCTTGAATTGAGCCTTAACAGATGCCTTCTTTGGTTTCAGTCGATGGTACCTCAGTAAGTTGACGAGGGCGTGGTCTCCGCAAAGTTTGGTTAAACACAATAAGGTGACCCTCTCGCAATGAGGGGGGAACATTCCTGCGACCGCCGAGTCTTTCAGGGAGGATCGCTTGACCACAACAAACATGAAAGGAAGTCATGGGATGAAAATGAAAATCGGTGTGAGCACATTTTTGGTCTTTCTGCTGGTAGGTATTATGGCAGTCCAACCGGTCACAGCCCAGCAAGCCTCCAAAGTCAGTGAGGAAGAGGCACACGCCATTGGCGTCCATGCTTACGTCTATTTTTATTCGCTCATCACGATGGATGTGACGCGAAAGCAGCTCACCAACGTCGAACCGGGCAAGGGGTCCATCGGCGGGCCGATGAACATGTTCAACAACATCCCGGCATTTCCGACCGCGGACATGAGGGTGGTCGTGCGGCCCAACTTTGATACTCTCTATTCGTCTGCATGGCTTGATCTCACGAAGGAACCGGTGATCGTCTCAGCGCCAGACACGGGCGGGAGATACTATCTGCTCCCAATGCTCGACATGTGGACGGACGTTTTCGCGTCGCCTGGATGGCGTACGACCGGCACGGCCGCGGGCAATTTCATCGTCGTTCCACCCGGCTGGCGGCCCGACTTGAAAGATCGGCTGATCGAGGAGTTCAAACTCCCGAAAGACACCCAACGCATCGATGCTCCGACGCCGTACGTCTGGGTCATCGGCCGAACCAAGACGGACGGTCCAAAGGACTACGACGCTGTTCACAAGATCCAGGCAGGCTTCAAAGTCACGCCACTCTCAGAGTTCGGCAAGGCGCCCCATCCGGTTCAGGTCAAGATCGATCCTGACGTAGACATGAAGACGCCGCCGAAGGTCCAGGTTGACGCAATGTCAGCCGGCAAGTTCTTCGCATACGCAGCCGAACTCCTGAAGCTGCATCCGCCGCACATCACTGATGAACCGACCGTCGCGCTGATGAAACGCATCGGTATCGAACCGGGCAAGAGCTTCGACATTGACAAGATCGACCCCGCGGTCAAGAAAGGTCTCGAAAGTGTTCCGCAAGACGCTCAGAAGCTGATGGAGTGGAAGGTCCCCACTCTCGCGAGGGTCGTGAACGGCTGGTCAATGAATACGGATACGATGGGCGTGTACGGCAATTACTACCTCAAGCGCTCCATCGTCGCCCAGCAGGGCCTCGGCGCCAACTTGCCCGAAGATGCGATCTATCCCATGAATCTTGGCGACGAGTCAGGCAAGCCACTCGACGGCTCAAACAAGTACACGATCCACTTCGACAAAGCCATCATCCCTCCCGTACACGCCTTTTGGTCGATCACTCTCTATGACCGGGATGGTTTTCAGGTCGCGAACCGCCTCAATCGATTCGCAGTCAGCAGTTGGATGCCGTTCAAGTACAACCCGGACGGTTCGCTCGATCTGTATTTCCAGACTGAGAGCCCAGGCGAGGACAAGGAGTGGAACTGGTTACCCGCGCCGAAAGGGCTGTTCAATCTGACCATGCGCCTGTACGCTCCGAAGCATGAAGTTCTCGTCGGCAAGTGGAATCCGCCTGCGGTCGTGAGGGTGCAGGGCCTCCCCAGCGTAAGGGGCGGCCGGTAGGAAATCAGGGAAGACATCGGTGTGCGGGCCCTCATCTTAGACTGCGCCTAAAGCCCGGATGATCCGATTGGTGGGCGCGGGCAAGGACCAGAATCTTTGGTCACTAATCAGGCTCTTTGTTCCACTGCATGCTCAAGTGGAGAAAGACATTGATATTTCAATCTGATGGATGTCATCATAAGAGTAAAGCCCAAGATTTTGTTTTCAACCCGTGCATAAGTTTTGGCCAATCAGGTAGTTAGTTGCGGCGGAACAACACTAAAGCTGCAACGGGCTCGCGGTAATCCCCTGGAATAAACGTCGGCTGCGGGATGGTTGGCAGGCCCGGAAACTCTAATTGAGATCGCAGGAATTCAGAGGTGGAAGGATAGTGAAAAAGCTAATTGTTTTTGATCTGGACGGTACGCTTGCCGAAAGCAAATCGTCTCTTGATACGGAAATGTCGGCACTGCTGCATGGCCTTCTCGGTATAGTCAAAGTGGCCGTGATTTCTGGAGGCGATTGGCCACAGTTTGAAAAACAACTGCTCTCCAATCTTCTTCATGACGAACGCCTGGTGAATCTATCCATCCTTCCTACATGTGGAACAAAGTTCTACCAATACGCAGGGGATTGGAAAAAGATCTATTCAGAAGATTTCACCGCGGATGAAAAAGAGAAAATTGTCAGTTCTCTAAAGAAGGCGATCGAATTGGCGGGCTTCAAGGTCGAAAAGGTCTGGGGAGAGGTAATAGAAGACCGGGGAAGCCAGATAACATATTCCGCATTAGGTCAGCAGGCCCCCTTGGAAGAAAAAAACAAATGGGACTCCGATTTCGCCAAGCGGAAGAAGATCAAGGCAATCCTTGACACTTTTATTCCCGAGTTTTCTGTCCGAATGGGTGGATCGACATCCGTTGATGTTACCAAACTCGGCATTGACAAAGCCTACGGAATCAGAAAACTTCGAGTCCTCCTTGGCATTT
>JBKQRG010000023.1:0-9763 GCA_052144015.1 Desulfomonilaceae bacterium | reverse complement strand
GCTTGAGAGCTCGGATTGACGCCATGTTCCGGGGGGAGAAGATCAACATTACCGAGAACCGAGCGGTCCTCCACGTGGCCCTGCGTGCCCCGAGAGGGACATCCATCCTCGTGGATGGTGAGAACGTGGTGCCTCAGGTCCACCTTGTGCTCGACAAGATGGCGGACTTCTCTAACCGCGTCCTGAGTGGAGCATGGAAGGGGCACACCGGCAAACGAATTCGCAACATCATCAACATCGGTATCGGGGGCTCCGACCTCGGGCCGGTGATGGCCTACGAGTCTCTCAAGCATTACAGTGACCGTTCCATGACCTTCCGCTTCGTCTCCAACATCGACGGCACAGACTTCTCGGAAGCTGTCCATGATCTCGACCGATCGGAGACGCTCTTCATCGTCTCTTCCAAGACCTTCACGACGCTGGAGACCATGACTAACGCTCAAACTGCGCGCTCCTGGCTACTTGCAGGGCTCGGCGGAGACGAAAAGTCCGTGGCCAAGCATTTTGTTGCGGTCTCGACAAATACGACGGAAGTGGGAAAGTTCGGTATTGATACCAAGAACATGTTCGAGTTCTGGGACTGGGTCGGCGGGCGCTACTCCATGGACTCGGCCATCGGACTCTCCACGATGCTTGCCATAGGCCCTGACCACTTCTTCGCCTTGCTAAACGGATTCCACCAGATGGACGAGCATTTCCGCACCGCGCCGTTCGATCGGAACCTACCGGTGCTCATGGGCCTTCTGGCGGTCTGGTACAATGACTTCTTCAGGGCACAGACCGTTGCAGTTTTGCCGTACGAGCAGTATTTGAACCGATTCCCGGCCTATCTACAGCAGTTGACCATGGAGAGCAACGGCAAACACGTGACCCTCGACGGGACCAAAGTCGACTTTCAGACCGGCCCCATCTGTTGGGGTGAGCCGGGAACCAACGGCCAGCACTCTTTCTATCAATTGATCCACCAGGGAACCAGGCTTATCCCCTGTGACTTCATCGCGTTCGGCCAGCCGCTCAACCCCCTTGGGCGGCACCACGACATGCTCTTGGCGAATGTCTTCGCTCAGGCTGAGGCCTTAGCATTCGGCAAGACTCCCGAAGAAGTCAAAGCCGAGGGCACAGCGGATTGGCTCGCGCCCCACCGGGTCTTCGAGGGCAACCGCCCGTCCAACACTATTTTCGTCGAGCGGCTCACGCCTGAAACGCTGGGCAAGCTCGTGGCCCTGTACGAGCACTGCGTCTTCACTCAGGGCGCTATCTGGAACATTGATTCGTTCGACCAGTGGGGTGTCGAACTTGGCAAGGTGCTGGCACAGCGCATTATCCCGGAACTCGAGAGCAAGTCAGAGCCACTATTCGGCCACGATAGTTCAACAAACAGCCTGATCCGGCGCTACAGGAAGCTCAAGGAGGCTTTACGATGACTCCCGGCTTTGACAAACCTCTTTACGTGCTACCTTTCAACCACCGTGGCTCGTTTGAGACGAACATGTTCGGCTGGGAGGGCGCACTGACCCCGGAGCTCATCAGAGAAGAGCGGGCAAGAGTTCGACCCCCGAAATGGCAAGACCGCCGCATGATTCCGGATTAAGACTGTGGAACTCTATAGCCCGGGCATCAACACCGTTCGTTTTCTCGCCGCAGAAGCTGTTCAAGAAACAATAGCGGCCACCCGGGAAAACAGCTCATTGGACATGACACGTTCACCACGGCCCCGGTCGAAACCCTCGACGCCTATCGCGACCACGGCGAACCGAAAACCTCCTCGAATAAGAGGTCTCGAAGGCTCGCTGGTTGTTGGGGGGATTACTGGAACCGAGCGTCAGCATCGACAAAGTGACGCAGCAGCTCGAGGATGAAGGCGCTGACAAATTCAGCAAGTCCTTTGATAAACTGATGGCGACCCTGGAGAAAGCGGTGCAAGAGTAAATTTTGGAAATAGTCTTAAAAATCGTAGGAGGTGCTATGCGACACAGTATCAGTAGTATGATTGGCTACGCAATCAGGGCCACCGATGGTGACCCGGGAAAAGTGGACGAGTTCTACTTCGATGACGAAACTTGGACTATCCGCTATGTTGTCGTAAAAACGGGAAATTGGTTATCCGGGCGCAAAGTGCTCATTTCTCCTGTTGCCTTCGGTAAAACAGAATTGGAGTCACGCACGATTTCGGTAAATCTTACCTGTGTTCAGGTGAGCAGCAGCCCCGATATCGATACGGAGAAACCCATTTATCGTCAGCATGAAGCAGAGCTGCATGAGTACTATCAGTGGCCTTGGCGAGGCGGTTAAGGAGGTGCTTTCGGAACAACCCCGTTACCCCTTTCTGGTGGAGAAGTCTTTGTGGAGCAAGAAGCTTCTACGTCAGGACGTCGGGATGATCCGCATTTGCGCAGCACCCGGCAGGTCACCGGCTACCATATTCATGCCACCGACGGTGAAATCGGTCATGTGGAAGATTTTATTGTTAACGACGAAAATTGGGCGATTCGTTTTCTGGTTGTGGATACCCGCAACTGGCTGCCGGGGAAGAAAGTCCTTCTATCCCCCCAATGGATCAAGCGTGTGGAATGGGCCGATTCCAGTGTGTATTTCGACCTCACGCGGGAATCCGTAAGAAATAGCCCTGAGTTCGACTTTTCAAAAGCCGTTAACCGGGATTATGAGGCATATCTTCTACGACCACTACGGACGGCCTATAGATCATCACTGAAAGGCTCAATGCCTTTCATTACGCTGTTTGTCGACAGAGCCGGCGTCTTGCTCACCAATGGGTGGGAACATCAATCCCGCGAATCGGCGGCGAAGCGAGGGTCTGCCTTGAACAATATGTCGCGGAATCCGACAGGACATAGCAGTGATTGCACGAACTTGGCATCGATATCGAATCCACAAGGTGACCCAACCGAAGACGCCCCACGGAATTTGAGAGGAGAGCCATGAAAGTGAGTCCCCTTGCAGGAAAGCCAGCCGAAGCATCGATGCTGGTTAACGTGCCTAGGCTGATCACAGCCTATTATACCGAGGCGCCTGACCCTTCGGCGCCGGAACAACGGGTTGCGTTCGGCACGTCAGGGCATCGCGGTTCAGCCTTCCAGAAATCATTCAACGAATGGCATATCCTCGCCATCACCCAAGCGCTTTGCTTGTACCGAAGACAGCAGAAGATCGATGGCCCGCTGTTCCTCGGCATGGACACGCATGCGCTCTCGGTGCCGGCTCTTGCCAGCGCTCTGGAGGTTCTGGCGGCAAATGGCGTGGAAGTGATGCTCGCGGAGAAGGAAGAATATACTCCGACGCCCGTCATCTCCCACGCGATTCTCACGTACAACCGTGGACGCAGAACAGGACTTGCCGATGGCATCGTGATCACCCCCTCGCATAATCCCCCTCATGATGGTGGCTTCAAGTACAATCCGCCAAACGGCGGTCCAGCGGAGACAGGCGTCACCGGCTGGATCGAGGCGAAGGCGAACGAGTTTCTCGATGCCGGCCTTCAGGGAGTGAACCGGATTCCATACGAGACGGCCCTTCACGCCTCTACGACGCGCCGGCACGATTACCTTAATGCCTACGTTAGCGACCTCGGCAGTGTGATCGACATGGTGGCCATTCGCGACGCGAAGATCAGCCTGGGGGTGGATCCGCTTGGCGGTGCAGGAGTTCACTACTGGGGGCCGATTGCCGAGCGCTACGGGTTGAACCTCACCGTCGTCAACGAGTCAGTCGATCCGACCTTCCGTTTCATGACGCTTGATTGGGATGGCCAAATCCGCATGGACCCATCCTCGCCCTATTCAATAGAGAGGTTGATCGGTCTGAAGGATCGCTTCGATATTGCTTTCGCGTGTGATACGGACCATGACCGGCATGGGGTTGTTACCAGGAGTGCGGGACTGCTTCCACCCAATCACTATCTTTCAGTAGCTGTCTACTACCTCTTCCAACACCGGCCCAAGTGGCTCACGAATGCGTCGGTGGGGAAGACTGTGGTGAGCAGTCAGATGATTGATCGGGTCACAGCGAAGCTGGGGCGGAAGCTCTACGAAGTACCCGTCGGATTCAAGTGGTTCGTTGAAAGTCTGCTCGACGGCTCGCTTGGCTTTGGCGGAGAGGAGAGCGCGGGGGCGTCTTTCGCCCGTCTGGATGGCAGCGTCTGGACGACGGACAAAGACGGAATCGTCCCGGCTTTACTCGCAGCGGAGATCACGGCCCGGATGGGCCGCGGTCCTGGTGCGATCTACTGCGAGCTCACGCGCGAATTCGGCGAGCCTTTTTACGACCGCGTTGAGGCGCCAGCCACCCCTGAACAAAAGGAAATGCTGGAGAGACTCTCGCCACAGCAGGTCCGGCTCACAGACCTGGGCGGCGAAAAAATCCAAACTGTCCTCACCAACGCGCCGGGCAACGGCGCTCCCATCGGCGGGTTGAAAGTGGTGGCGGAGAGCGGATGGTTCGCGGCGCGTCCATCAGGGACTGAGAATATCTACAAGATCTATGCGGAGAGCTTCCGTGGATCGGATCATCTGCGCCGCATCGTGGAGGAAGCGCAGATAATCGTCAACCATGCTCTGGCGGCGGCCCCGCAGCAGGCGAGGATTGCGCCCAAGACAAATTTGAAGGAGCGACCATGAGCAAACAAACACGGGTCAGCCACCCGATATACGGCATTCTGCCCATGGAAGTTGCGGGGTTTGATTTCCTGGCCGAGCTGGCCCTGGACATGCGCTGGTCGTGGAATCATGCCGTCGACGAAGTGTGGCGAGAACTTGATCCCGCTCTATGGGATCTCACTCATAACCCCTGGGGCGTTCTACAGACTGTCTCGCGGGACCGGATTGAACGCGTGTTAGCCGACCCCGGATTCCGAAAAAAGGTCGATGACCTGGTACAAGCCAGGCGGCAAGCGACGGAGGCTCCGGCGTGGTTTCAGCAAACCTACCCACAACCTCCCCTGGCCTGTGTTGCGTATTTCAGCATGGAATTCATGTTGAGCGAAGCTCTCCCGATCTATTCGGGAGGACTTGGCAATGTGGCCGGCGATCAGCTCAAAGCCTCCAGTGATATGGGCGTGCCGGTGGTCGGCGTGGGGCTGCTCTACCAGCAAGGCTATTTTCGCCAGGTGATCGACAAGGACGGTGTGCAACAGGCGCTCTTCCCGTATAACGACCCCGGGCAGTTGCCGATTACGCCGTTGCGCAAACCGAATGGGGAGTGGTTGCGGTTGGAGCTCGTGTTTCCCGGTTACTCGGTCTGGTTTCGCGCCTGGCAGGTAGAGGTCGGCAGAGTGAAGCTATACCTATTGGACAGCAATGATGCGGCGAACTTCCCCGTTCATCGAGGGATTACCAGTGAGCTCTATGGCGGCGGTCCGGAACTGCGTCTCAAGCAAGAACTGCTCCTCGGGATTGGCGGATGGCGGCTGCTCTCCGCTCTCGGCATCCAGCCGGAAGTCTGTCACTTGAATGAAGGGCATGCGGCCTTCGCCGTTTTAGAACGCGCCCGCAGTTTCATGCAAGAGACCGGGCAGCCCTTCGAAGTCGCACTGGCCATCACGCGAGCGGGTAACCTCTTCACCACTCACACGGCGGTGGCCGCCGGCTTTGACCGTTTTGCTCCGGTCCTGATCGAGCAATACCTCGGTGATTATGCCGAAAAGATGCTCGGCATTGCATTCCGCGATTTGCTGGCCCTGGGCCGCCAAGACCGGAACGACCCATCGGAAAGTTTCAACATGGCATATCTGGCGATGCGAGGGAGCGGGGCGGTCAATGGCGTGAGTCGCCTGCACGGGAAGGTGAGCCGGCACATCTTTGAGCCTCTCTTTCCGCACTGGCCGCAGGACGAAATCCCGGTCGGACATGTGACCAACGGGGTTCATATGCCGAGCTGGGACTCGGCGGCGGCCGACGATCTGTGGACGGAGGCCTGTGGAAAAGAGCGTTGGCTGGGGACCACGGAAACCCTGGGGGATGATATTCGCCGTGTTTCGGACGCCAGGCTGTGGCAACTTCGCACGGCCGCCACCAAGTCTCTCATCGAATACGCCCGCGAGCGATTATCCCATCAGCTGGCAGCCTCCGGCGAGTCGTCCGAGGCGGTTAACGGTGCAAAGCATCTGTTTGATCCCAACGCTTTGACGCTGGGCTTTGCGCGTCGTTTCGCGACCTACAAGAGACCGGACTTACTGCTGCACGACCCGGGGCGACTGCTTAGCCTATTGACCGATCGTCAGCGACCTGTGCAACTCATCATGGCGGGTAAGGCCCATCCGGCGGACCAGGCCGGGCAGGCCTTGATTAAGGAATGGATGCATTTCATTTGGCGGCCTGAAGCGCGTCCCCATGTTATCTTCCTCAGTGACTACGACATGCTTTTGACCGAGCAGCTGGTGCAGGGTGTAGATGTCTGGATCAACACGCCACGACGTCCCTGGGAGGCGTGTGGGACGAGCGGGATGAAGGTGCTCGTCAACGGAGGCATTAATCTGTCGGAATTGGACGGTTGGTGGCCGGAAGCCTACACGCCCGAAGTGGGGTGGGCGTTGGGGGATGGCCAGGAACATGACGATGATCCGGCTTGGGATGCCGCCGAAGCTGAGACCCTTTACGACCGTCTCGAAAACGAGGTTATCCCCGAGTTCTATACCCGCGACGGAAGGGGCATTCCTGCCGCCTGGGTTGCGCGGATGCGAGAGAGCATGGCGCGGTTGACACCGCGATTCTCCGCCAACCGCGCGGTGCGGGAATACACCGAGCAACACTACCTCCCAGCTGCCGCAGCCTACCGTGAGCGGGCTGCCGATAGAGGCGCAAGGGGCGAGCAGATCGTCATTTGGCGGCACGCTCTGGAACAGAAATGGGCTACGCTGCGCTTTGGTGAAATGAAGATCAAGACTGACGGGACGCAGCACTTGTTTGAGGTTCAGGTCTATCTCAATGACCTTGATCCAGATGCCGTGCGGCTGGAGCTTTACGCCAACTCCGTGAACGACGGCGATCCGGTACGACAGGAGATGAAGCTCGTTCGCAAATTGGCCGGCGCGGGCACCGGCTACGTTTACAGCGCGACAGTGTCGGCGACCCGCCCGGCAACGGACTATACGGCGCGTGTCGTACCGTACCACGGCGGCGTCTCCGTTCCGTTGGAAGCCGCACAAATCCTGTGGCAGCGGTGATACTCTATTTGGATGGAGGAATGTGAAGAGCTGGAATTTCCGTCAGTTTGATTTTCATATTGGTCATTTACTTACAGAATCCGCCAAGTTAGAAGAGGCAGGCTGACGAAGGCTTCGATACCGTCAAACCAGAAGGTTCCGAAGCCGATTTCCCTTGGCCTGTAGGTTGAGGGAAGTGCACAGCACTCGGACAATAGTTTCCGGAGCGGTCGCTCTGCCGCTGTTTTCGCTGTTCGTATGCTACGAGCCACACCGCCCAAAATTCTGCGAGGTGATGGGAAAGGAGAGGGAAACTGGATCCCTCTTCATGGGGGCCACTGTGGGGGCCATTTTTGGAAAAAATCTTCCTAAAAAGGGAAAAAAGTTCCCAAACTCATTCATGCCTGAAATCGGCAAGTCTTTAAATCCCCAGCATAAAAGGTATTCTTGACATCCCGCTAAAACAAGGTAAGATTTCTCTCACGGCGGAGACAGGGGTTCGAAACCCCTTGGGACTGCCAATGATATCGGGGGATTAGTAAAAACAAAAGGAACTTTCCTGTCAAGAATTGTACCCCTTTTGTACCCCCGTCGAAAAGTCCCGGATAAATCTTTTATCCGGGATTTGTTTTTATTGGCTTTTTGTCCCATTGAAAATCTCCCACTTTTTACTGACTACCGACCGGTTATCTGTAGACTAATGATTAAGCACAGTCTGAAGAGGATTTTCAGTCTTCGAGGGTGTACCCCCTTCTGTACCCCCTGCCGATGTTTTCCTCTTGGGAGTCAGGATCCTTGTCTCTCCGTGGTCGTAGGTCATCTTGTCAATAGCTTCTACTCGATCCTCATCGTCGAACAAGTCGTAACCCTCATCTACAGACTTTTTTCTCGACGAATGACCCATAATGCTCCTGCGAAGATCCGGGTCCATATTGCTCTTACGAGCATTACGTCTCCATGTATGACGAAAATCATGAAACGTAAGATCTGGAAATCCTGCCGCTCTCACAGCTTTCTCCCAAGGTCGTTTCAAATTATAGCGACGGATAGGAACACCGTCTCGCAAGAAAACCAGATTTATACCAACCACGGAATTGCTCAAAATGACAGCTATCTCTTGAGCAAGATACACCGGGATGGGTACCGATTTGTGATCCTCCTCCTTCGTTCCGAAAGGACTAAGCCGAATGATCCGGCTCTTGAGATCTATCTGGCTGCGAGTAAGAGTCCAGATCTCTCCCTGTCTCATTCCACAGTAGTAGCCCAGCTCCGCTATCGGTTTGTACCAATCAGGTAAATTCGATAGGATTACCTTAAACGTTTCCAAAGAAATATAGACCTGACGTTGCGCTTCTGCGGTGGATAAGGAAGTCAAGAAGGAACATGGATTATGTTTCACTCGCCCTTCACTTTTAAGTACCCGAAAAATCTTGCTCAAAATCCCTACTTCCTTGTTGATTGTAGCAGGCGCTGCACCCTCGCCCTTCTTTCCTCGCTTACTTCTGTACTTCTTGACGTCTTTCACTTTGATCGAACTCAAAGGCGTATCAGACCCCAAATGATACAGGAGATGGAATACGCAGTGCTTGAACCTTTCTCGATATGATTTAGACTTGTCGTGAACCTCCTCAGGATCTCTGTAGACCATCTCAGAAGCCTCGTAGAGAGTCAGATCTCCGTCGACCTGTTCTGTTCTAGCCTGCCCAACCCGATTGAATCCAGGCAGAAATTCCTCTACTCGATCTGCCAGAATCCGTTGAATCACCCCTCGTTCGATGTCATTAAGAATCGACGGATTTCGATCTTTCAAAGCGAGTTTTATGGCTACGTCAATAGACTCAGCCTCTGTTTTCTTTGTGGTACAAAGGGATAAAGCTGGAAACTCCTCACCACCAGTCTTCAACCTCAAGTACCAAATTTTTCCTCTCTTTCTCAGTCCCATGTGGACAGCCTCCCTTTCAAGTCTGTCCGAGAAACTCCAGTATTTTTAACCCCTTCCTTTTCTGAAATTCGTTTTCCTCTCTTCTTTGCTTTACCTCCTTGTGCTATTTGACTTTTCCACGGCTCAGATCGTAAGAATTCATCGATTTGCCCGGATGTAAACCGAATATTTTTGCCAATCCGTTTATGTCCAATCTGGTTCTCATGGACTAGTTCACGGACCTGACCGGGTGAACAACCTAAACGACGAGCTGCTTCCTTTGTTCCAAAAGCTGCATCAGAACCAGCATGAGTTTCTTTTTCGAGATTCTTAGAGATGGGATAATTATCATTTTCACCCTGAAACTCCCCATCAATTCTAATTATGAAACTAGGATAGCTGTTGTAAAGCGTTTCGTGATAACCCATGCTTACCCTCCGCGAGGTTTATAGAGGAATGCCTGACCGCATCTATGATTAGGACTCCTACTAACGCAACACTAGTTGGCTTTGACCGGTCAATCCGTTTTCGACGCCAAAATTCTTCAACGTCCTAAGGAAGTTCTCCGTCTTCGCAAAGATTTACAACCTTCTTCGTGCAACATCCAATTAACTCTGCCGCTTGACGAACATTCAATGACGGACGAGGATCATCGGTGGTTTTTCTTTTTTCCGGTATTTCTTGGT
>JBKQRG010000022.1:0-5400 GCA_052144015.1 Desulfomonilaceae bacterium | reverse complement strand
CGCGGCTAAATTTCTACCAAAAACTCTTCGACCGCGAAAAAATAATTCAATCGGACTAGAAAACTACTCCTAAGTCGCGATTTTCGCGACACATCCTTCGCGAAAAATTTACAATCTTCAAAGCTGTCCTTCGGGTACTTGAGCCAAAAACCAGCTAACAAGGAGAGCCGACCGTTGTCAGATAAATGTGCGTTCCGCGGGAAAGCAATCCCCAAAGCGAGATTGCTTCGCTCCGCTCGCAATAACAGGTCTCGGTTTACGCGGTCGTAATGGCAGGCCCCAACTTGTCGTTGCGAGAAGCGCTGTCGCGCGTGCCGCAGGAAAGCAATCCCGGATTTTGCCAAGCACGCATGAGAACAGAGATTGCTTCCCCCATTTTTCAACGGGGTCGCAATGACATTCTTTGGCCGCGTGTGACTGAAGCGTGCTATTTGTCCTATATTTGGTAATTTACTATTTGTGGCAGATTATGCAGCCTCTGTCGTTGGCCTCGTGAACCGCCTCCACAGAACTGAATCCTGCTGATTGGAATAGAGCCTGCAAACCGGACATGTTCGGGAACCACCAATTGTAATGTCGCTCATCCTCATCAATTTTGTACCCGGGGAAAACGAACTCCCAAAGTGGTCTATCTTTAAGCTCCGATGCTTGCATTAACGCAGATTCAATCACGGCTGTTTTCCCCGTGACCGACAGCACGTTTCTCGCTGCAAGGAACGGATCCGCGCAGTGATAGATGACCCCAAGGCAAAAAACCATATCGAATGATTCCTGCAATAACAGCAGCTCATATACGCTCATTTTTCTGTAATCAATATCCAGCTCTAGCACACCCCTGACAAATTCAGCCTGCTTGAGATATCCCTGAGACATGTCAATTCCAAGCACGTAATCGGCGTTCCGCTTTTTCGCGGCCACACTGAAAAAACCGGCATTACAGCCAATATCCAGGACTCGCATCCCCGACAAGTCGCTGGGAATATGCATGTCCATCACGCCCCAGAGGTCCTGCAAATGTTTAATTGGCTCTTTCATCGTGGTGATTCCACTCCCCAGCTCGATGCAGTGGAACCACTGCTCTTCGGTTCCCAATTCTTCTATTCTTCCCAAAATCTCCTCAGCGGAGTAATTAAGCTTTTGTTCGGCCACAGGTCAGCACCTCCGGTTCTCAGTAAACTGGAATCTATTATAATAGCTTATCCGGAATTTCGACAGTGTTTCTCCCGAGGAGACAAAGGCGTCTCGATAGTTGTTTTTTGCCGTTGGGCAGCAATAGGCTGGGAGCCGTATTGAGAGTTGCAGATGTTGCACCTCTGCTTTTCAACGTGAACTATTACAGACATATACAAAGGTCCTGCAGCGCTCCAGTTGGCTGTAAAATTCATGATCCTTACCGCAACGGTATCTTGACAACCAGCACTTATTTCAGCTAACCTCCTTCGGATATAATACGTTAATTGCCAAGCAGAATAGCACTTCAGCATACCATCCCGAATTATCTACGATCGACTCTATTATTATCATTTACTTTCATTTACTAATTGCCGTGGAGGCATTTATACATGAACAAAAGCTATACTTTTTCAATAGATGTGGCATCCAGATGTAATTTGAAATGCCCTTCTTGTCCGCAGGCAAACGGCCGTAATTCAAGCGGAAATGAATTAATGCAACCGGAGCTTTTGGATTCAATACTAAAGAAGGCGACCGGAGAATGTAAAATATCATTTGTATACCTGTACGACTGGGCCGAGCCCTTCTTAAATCCGGCGCTTCCGGAACTTATTAATGTTGTTAACTCATATAACATTCCTAGTGGCATTAGTTCGAATTTGCACATCATGCGAAATATGGATCGTGTTATCGCGAATAATCCCGCCAATTTCGTAATAAGTACTTCCGGATTTACACAATATACGTATGGCAAAATGCATAAAGGGGGAAATATAGACAAAGTTAAACAGAACATGAAATTGCTGGCGGAAATGAGGAAGCAGACGAATAGTCAAACTAGAATAGAAGTCAATTATATAAGATATTTAGGAAACCTGGATGAACTTGTTTTAATGAGGGATTTTGCCACCTCCCTCGGCTTTGCTTTCCGACAAACTATTGCCGCTTTATTTCCACTGGAAAAGC
This sequence comes from Desulfomonilaceae bacterium, assembly GCA_052144015.1. Lineage (GTDB taxonomy): Bacteria > Desulfobacterota > Desulfomonilia > Desulfomonilales > Desulfomonilaceae > DATJPW01. Next base: position 3,261 of record JBKQRG010000022.1, on the reverse strand, counting down.
TCTTGGTGTACTTGTCCGATCCGATTAAACGAGAAGAAATGCAAAAAAATGAAAGAGAGCTTCTGGAAATCCTGCTTTTTCCATATGAAGAATTGATCAGCGTAGCACGGCTGTTCAAGAGATTTCCATGCAATTTTCTCGAAGACCAAATCGTCATAAATGCACGAGGAGAGGTGCAGCTATGTCCTCTGGTTTATGATCCACTTAGGTTTACGATAATTAATTTTCTATCTGACTCGTTTGAGGTAATACAACAATTAAAGCGTAAGCATGAATTCTGTAAGTCATGTATTGATAAAGGCATTCACACCTTAGGGCTCAGATTCGGCCCTGATTTGAAACCTGCCGTGTACAAAAGAGTTGCCCAATATTATACTAATGCCGGAGTTAACTTTAGAATGCCGGCCTTGTCCTGGCCAAATCAGATGGTTAGGCTGTTAAAAGAATTGGCCCGCCGGTCTGCTCACCTTCAGAAGTTATCTGAAAAGGACTTGTCGAAATTTCCTCCACTAAGTCGATTCATAGGAAATATATTTTCTTAAATTCGATGCGGCTGTCTGGCAGCATCGAATTTCGGAAGAGTTGTGATACCTATAATTGTCTCATATACGCCACAAGATTTGCTTTTTCCTCTTTTGTCAATTTTAATCCATGCAATAACAAAATGTGAATCGTTTAACATGTATTTCGGCGGTAATTTCGTTAGCTCGCAATATTAATACTGGACGGACATAAACAGAGGAGAGATCGAGACCCTGATTGTCGGAATAAACGTCGGACGTCTTTTGCGGCTTTTGAACAGCAGGTGACACATGGAAAACAAAGAATCTCCAGTGCTGGTCGAGAAAAAGGATCACGTCACAACGGTCATATTGAATCGGCCACATGCCAAGAATGCGGTGGACGGCCCAACTGCCGCAGCGCTGGCTCGGTCTTTTCGAGATTTCGAGACCGATGACAGCTCATTCGTGGGCGTGCTTTGGGGAGTGGGCGGCACATTCTGCGCCGGAGCCGATCTGAAAGAATTCTCTTCCGGATATGAGAATCACAGGTCTCGATTGAATCCGGAAGGGGACGCCCCGATGGGCCCCAGCCGTCTCAGGCTGACCAAGCCCGTCATAGCCGCGGTGTCCGGCTATGCAGTTGCCGGCGGACTGGAATTGGCTCTTTGGTGCGATCTGCGGGTTATGGAAGAATCCGCGATTTTTGGCGTCTTCTGCCGTCGTTTCGGTGTGCCGCTCATCGATGGGGGCACAATCCGATTGCCGCGGCTGATCGGCATGAGCCGGGCCATGGATTTGATGCTCACCGGGCGACCCGTAGGCGCACAAGAAGCTCTGTCTATGGGTTTGGCAAACCGTATTGTTCCGGACGGCCGGGCTCGAGAGGCTGCGGAAAGATTGGCGGCTCAGATTGCTCTTTTCCCCCAGGGCTGTATGAGAAGCGATCGACTCAGCGCATACGAGCAATGGGACATGCCGTTCGATGCCGCTCTCCAAAATGAGTTCAGTCACGGAATGGAAATCATCGAGAGTGGGCAAAGCCTGGCCGGAGCGCAAAGATTCGCGGCAGGGAAGGGCAAGCACGGCTCGTTTGAGGATTGAGGAATAATCGAAGGAGGAAAGCTCTCTTGCAAAGGAGTTCCTCTTAAATGGCTGCGGAAGCGAGAGGCATGGTAATATTGTGAGCCGGTAGTACTGGCGTCTTGCCGGTGTGATCTACGTAGGAACAAACCTACGATACGGATAACCTGAAACACGGATCCAATAATTCTCGCCAAAGGCGAGCGCCACGAAAGGAAAAGCAATCAAAAGGCCCATAGAAATTAAGAACCGGACCAAAAACGACACCGGAAGAGAAAAGCCGGATGTCTTCATAATGGTCTCTCTTCATGTCCATGGATTGTTCCTTTAGTCAGGGGTCAGCTAATCTCAGTCTTGCCGATGCCCGCAAAAACTGCTACTCCGATTTAGGATCACAGTGGGGGCAATTCCACATGTAATTGCATAATGTGGATCAGAATATGCATGCACATGGGCGGGTGTGTCAGGTGGCTACATCTAGGGGGCAAGAAAATCTATACCTTGCCGGCATAGATCGCTACAATAAGTAGATTGGAAGGAGTACCCAATGGAACTGAAAATTATGCGAACCGACCCGACCGTGACACGAATTGGCCTCGCGGGGAAACTCGATGTGGAGGGTGAAGGCCAAATCGGAGAGGAATTCAGGCGGATTGTAGATGGAAGCAGCTCCAACGTTTTGGTGGACCTGAGCCAGGTTTCCTATCTCGCGTCGCTTGGCATACGCCTGTTGTTTGCAGGCGCCAAGTCGCTGGGGGCCTCAGGAAAAAAGATGGTGGTCATAAATCCGCTACCAATGGTTAAAGAAACACTGTTGAATTCAGGGACGGTGAAGCTGATTCCGATAGCCGAAGATGAGGAAGACGCCAAGAGACTGTTGGCATACTGATTGGCTTGACTTATAAATCCGATCGGCCGAGATCACTAAGCGCGGGCAGTGACGTCGGCTCTATCGACCAGGGAGTTACCGCATTTTGGCGCTCCCCATATACGGAACGGTTTCCGAAGCGTTCCGTACGTTTATTTTGCTAGTGATAACTCTAAGATGAAAACCGAATTCAAGCTGCTAATACAGAATCGACTAAGCGACCTGGTTGAATTGACGAAGAAAGCTGATGGATTTATGGAATCTCATCATTTGCCCATAGAAATTGTCTATAAAGTGCATCTGATACTCGAAGAAGTGCTTACCAATATAATTAAATACGCATATGAAGACACATTAAAACACGATATCAAAATAGAAATGATTTTGATGGAAAATGAGCTGGTACTCGAATTCGAAGACGATGGAGAGGAATTCGATCCGCTCGCCGCACCTGTCCCCAAAAATCGCGAATCGATTTCGGAGAGCGCAATAGGCGGTTTGGGTATCCATCTCGTGAAGCAAATGGTAGATGGAATTGAATACCGGCGCCATAAGGGCCGGAACATTTTAAGAGCGCGGGTCGGCTTGGGATGTGCGGCCTGATGGCTTCTCTCTGTCCGCGCTTCGCGGGGTTGCGCATATCCGCTACTATAGTGGTCCGTACAAGGTGCTTTTTGTACTAGCCCTACAACGCGACTTATTGATTTTTGCTTGCAATTCTTCTAATGCCTGCCATACTACGCAACATAGTCTCAAAGAAGGAGGCAGGACATGCTGCCGTGTCCGCGAAGTGACGAACGCCTCTACCCA
>JBKQRG010000021.1:0-52469 GCA_052144015.1 Desulfomonilaceae bacterium | reverse complement strand
AAGGGGTCAGGTCTTGCTTCTTGCTTTCTCCCTTTCTCGCTGGACAATCCTGCTCACCGTAGAATAGTGGAGTCCGATATGCGCTGCAATTTCCGCTTGGGAATAACCATGCTCCAGATGAGCCTTGGTGATTGCCAGGTCCCGTTTCGGTGCCGATCCCACTTTCGGCAAGAGACGATCAAGAGGCGGCCGAACCGCAAATCGTTGTCTGCGCGGGACCTCGGAAACGGCCGCTTTCTCCTTTAGATACGGTGAGAGCTTTGTTAGAAATGGCTCCTCACCGAGAAGACACTGGCCGACAAGCCTTTTCCAGGGTGATTCGGCTGTCGTTCCCGCCAGAACGAATTCTCGATATCTGATCTGAGCTGCTGGCCGGTTCTCGCGGGAAAAGGGGACATACTTCTTTTTTGGTACTGTTCCCGATGGCCTTCTCGGGGCCCCTATCTTGACGCCCTTTCCAGGGCAGGGCAAGCCCTGCCCCTACCGTGACCTGGTCGTGTTCCGTCGCCCTTCTCGGGGGCTCTATTACCTGCCTTCTGGCCTCGGAACGAGAAAAATGGGAGACCCATTCAGGGTCATGTCTTTCTGACGTCACGCTCACCACGGGTTAATACCCGTGGCCACTCTTGGGAAGTCCCTCCGGGACTCCCAGAGAGCCCCAAAGACCGAATTGACCACAACCAATATTCTGTGATCTCCCACCTACAATATAGAGTTTTTGCCGGAGGGGCCGAGCCCACTCGGCGTGGCGCCAACATGCATCTTGAGGCTGAGAGCCCTCGATACACTCCGATGCCCGGTGATGCATAATCGCCGTGCGCGGAGCACCACAAAAAGAGGGTTCCCGATGGCCTTCTCAGCGCCCCTCCTGAATTAATCCGCGACCTGTCATTGCGGAAAATCGAACCGTCTACCCTCATCGGCAACTGATTGACTTGGAAGGGCTTTTGTTGTATGGCGTTATGCGAATAAACGGCAAATGGAGGGATCTGAATGGATGACAGGAGCCGACAGGGTACTGAAAAGAAGGGGCGGTCCAGGGTTTATTCCGCTGTCTTGTCTCTGGTCTTTCCCGGCCTTGGCCAAATCGTTAGAGGCCGAATTTTTGCCGGATTATTGTTTTTTTTGAACGTAGTGCTGTATTTCGTGCCCCTTTTCATGGCTCACAATATCGAGTACGATGTACAAACGCCCTCGATGCTGATCGCAATAGGAATTTGGATTTGTTCCGCTCTGGACGCGTTTCTGTACCGCAGTTCGTTCCTGGTGCTCGCGCTCCTGGTATCGCTGCTTTTCTTCGGGAGTGGCTTTTTCGGGGCATTCTTCATACTTCCGCATTTGGATATTTGAAATAAATTCACTCCAGAGAATGTAGAGTCGCAAAAGCCGAATTGAATAAAGTTCTCTGAGATCTCAGTGCTAAACGGTTAAGAACAACAATGGATCAGCTACTCAAGATAAGAAATCTCCGCACAATCTTCTATTCCGATGATGGACCCGCGGCCGCAGTGGACGGGCTCGATTTGGACCTGAAACAAGGCGAAACTCTGGGATTGGTCGGGGAATCCGCATGTGGCAAGACCGTGACCGCGCTTTCAATCATGCGCCTCGTCTCTGCGCCGGGTGAAATCGTCTCAGGGGAGGTATTCTTTGAAGGCATTGATCTGCTGAAACTGAGTGAATCAGAGATGCGCCGGGTTCGCGGGAATCGCATTTCCATGATTTTTCAAGAACCAATGACCTCCCTAAATCCTGTATTCAAAGTGGGTGAGCAAATCGCAGAAGTGTACAGGCTTCATCGCAATATGAGCCACTCTGAGGCGGCAGCATCGGCTGTCGCGATGCTGGACAAAGTGGGAATACCGTCGCCGGAGGATCGAGCGAATGATTATCCTCACCAGATGAGCGGCGGCATGCGTCAGCGGGTTGTGATCGCTATGGCCCTGGCATGCGATCCCAAACTCATGCTCGCGGATGAGCCGACGACTGCGCTGGACGTGACAATACAGGCACAAATACTGGCTCTGATGAATGACATTAAGACCAGGATAGGGACCGGAATCATACTGATTACGCACGATCTTGGCGTGGTTGCGGAAATGGCGGAAAGAGTGGCAGTGATGTACACCGGCATGATTGCGGAAGAGGCCCCGGTAGAATCCCTCTTCGCTTCACCTCAGCATCCGTATACCATGGGTCTGCTTAAATCAATTCCTAGAATAGATAAAGCAGCCGTCGAAAAGAAGAAATTGTACGTGATCTCGGGGAAGGTCCCGGATCTGCGCCATCTGCCTAAGGGATGCACATTTCAAGATCGCTGCCCCGAACGACAGTCCATTTGTGTTCAACCACCGGCTCTGGAAAAGAAATCATCCGGACATCTGGTGAGATGCTGGATGAGACACTAAATTATTCAAAACAGTCATCAACGGATATTCAAGGAGAACGCTATGACAGAAGGGGCATCGCCCGAAATGCCAATTCAAGATTTAGGCTGGTACGTGAGAATAAAATATAGAGTTAGAATTGTGGACGGCCCTGTGCTCAAAGGGCTCAACGAACCGGAGATCCTGGACTTTGTTACAGGTTATCGGCAGGTCATACCAGGCTTGGAGAACCGGCTCGTAGGACATTCAACCGGAGAAACATTGTCCTTTACGGTGCCAGCGGAAGAAGCTTTTGGACCGAGACATCAAGAATTGGAATTTGAGAAGGCAAAGGTTGATTTTCATTTTCCCGCAGGAATGACGCCTTACCCGGGAATGGAGTTGCCCATGATAAGCCACCATTCCAACGCCCCGGATACTGTCATAATTAAGGAAGTTCGAGAGGATACAATTATTATTGATTGCAACCATCCGTTGTCGGGCAAGGCATTTCAATATGAGCTGGAAATCGTGGAAGCGCGACCGGCGAAAGAAAACGAAGTCTGTGGCGAGTGGGAACAGACATCAAATGGGCCGTGCCATTCAAATTTGCCTAGCATAGTGCTGGGAAAAGAAACTGAGGAATAACAGGGACCGTTAACCAGCGGTGGGCAAACGAGTCCTGAAAACAGATAGCCGGTCCCGATAGCGTCTGAGACTCCAACCTACTTTAGAAATTGCGAATGGCTGTGGCGCGGTTTGAGGCAATACGAAATTTGGTTCTCCGCACACGAACAAGGGGGATTTCACCATGAGAATATTCATGACGGGTGCAAACGGGTTTGTGGGGACGAACATATGTAGAAATCTGGTAAAAGAAGGATTTCAGGTAACCGCGCTCGTTCGAGGCAAAGGAAAGCATCTTCCCGGAGAAGTTTCCCGCGTCATAGGGGAATCGACCAAGCCCGGAAAGTGGCAGGAATCGGTCGCGGGGTACGATGTCCTTATTAATCTTGCCGGAGCTTCTATTTTTAAGAGATGGAACAAAGAATACAAGCAGCTTCTTCGGGATAGCAGAATGTTGACCACGAGAAACCTTGTGGAAGCCATTCCTAAGGAAACCGGCCCCAAAATGGCGCTGTTGAGCACATCCGCGGTTGGTTACTATGGCTCCCGAGGGGACGAGGAACTCGATGAGAACGCCCTTGCCGGGGATGATTTTTTGGCAAAGTTGGCGCTTGATTGGGAAAACGAGGCATTCAAAGCACGTGAAAAAGGAGTTCGGGTCGTTACTACCCGTTTTGGAATCGTATTGGGTCACGACGGCGGAGCGCTGGAACAGATGACAATGCCGTTCCGTTTCTTCGTGGGTGGGCCTTTGGGCAATGGCCGGCAGTGGTTTTCCTGGATTCACATCGAGGACCTGATCGCCGCGGCTCTGTTCATCATTTCTCGGCCGGATATCGACGGAGCTGTTAATTTCACCGCTCCGAATCCGATCCGGAACAAGGATTTGGCTAAGGCAATGGGAAACGTCATGCACCGGCCGTCTTTCATGCCTGCGCCTGGATTTATGATCAAATTGTTGATGGGGGAATTGGGTTCGGTGATTCTAAATGGGCAGAGAGTGCTTCCCGGAGTGCTTCAATCGAAAGGATTCAACTTCAACTTCCCCGATATAAAAACCGCACTGCGAAACCTGCTGGCAGAACAAGGGCCTCCAAATCAGGCTTGAAATTCGTAAGCAGATTCCAATTCCGACACAATCTTAGGAGGCTCTTCTCTTTGTGTGAGCGGCAACCAAACCGTGAACACCGTTCCTTCGGTATCGGACTTAACTGAGATAGAGCCCGAGTGATCTTCAACGATTTTTTTGGAAACAACCAAGCCCAGTCCGGTCCCGTGGTGCTTGGTAGTATAAAAAGGATTGAAGATATTCTGAAGCACGTCGTCGGGGATAACCAGTCCTGAATTCCGGATTTTCATTTCAAAAAAGCCCTCGAATTGCAGTCTGCCGGTTTTGATGGCTTTCTCGCTGGGTAGGGAAGCTCCGGATTCTAATTCTATTACACCACCTATCGGTGAAGCCTCAATTGCATTAGAGACCAAATTAAGGACGAGTTGCTGGAAACGACCAGGATCTACAGGCACCTCTCCCAATTCGTTTCCTAGATTTAGTCGCAACTCGATTCCCTTCTCTTTCATTCGTGCTTCAGTGATGCTGACAATATATTCTATAAGGTCATTCGGATTGACTCGTCGGAGACTAAGTTTGCCGCGTGTAGTAAAGTCGATAAGGCGATCCAGGATACGTTCCAGTCTACGGATCTCGCTTATTATAATATTCGCGTATTGCTTCTGCCGTCCCATATCAAATTCAAGAGAAAGCTCCAATTGGCGAACCATACGCCGTGCGAACCCTCCGATAATGGCCAAAGGCTGTCGTAATTCATGGGCCACTTCTGCAGTGTGCTCTTCTATAGCTTTGCATTTGCCTGATTGAACGATATGTTCATACAACTCATCTATGATTTTTATTTTTTCGAGAACCGCTTCCTTGGAAGCCCGTAATTCTTCCTCCAGCTTCCTTCTCATGGTCCGGTCCCGCATGACACCCTCAACCCCCAGTGGGTTGCCGCCATTATTAAAGGACGCTTTGCATCGGATTCGGGCAAATTTTCGATCCCCGTGGGCATCCAAGATCCCGACCTCTTCATCCCATATGGCCTCAGGTTGAAGGCCCAACATTGTTTGCACGCGATTTTTGTCCTCGGGCGCAACGTAATCCTTTAGCGGAGTTTCAAGGATACTTTGAACAGGATAGCCAAGGAATCTTTCAATTTGCGTGTTCACGAAAGTGAATTTTCCATCAATATCCAAAGAAAAAATTACATCAGGTAATTGTTCGACAAGATTACGATACAATCTTTCGGAATCTTTGAGCCATTCTTCAGTCTGTCTGCGTGATGTCGTGTCGTTAGTCAACTCACTTGCCCCAATAACCTCGCCGGCCTCGTTCTTAATTGGAGTTGCTGTGTGCTCCAACCATATGGCCGTGCCGTCCGGTCTATGTCTCTTGCGCTCTGAAATTGCACGTTCCTCGCCGTCAAAAACTCGCTTCACTGCGCAATCAGTACAGACTCCATCCTGACCTGCCATGAATTCATGACACAATTTTCCGACCGGATCCCCGAAAGTTTCCCGCAAGAGGTCATTGGCATAGGTCACACGAAATTCGCGATCCACTTCCCAGAACATATGACCCGCGCTATCGAGCAGTTTTCCAAATCGATCTCGAAAAGATTCGTCCGACACTTCTCCTCCAGGGAAACGGCCAACAGCCTATCACAATTATCATCATTATCGCTAATATTGTCCAGAGGATTTGGGTTGGCTGTCGCTACGTAGATGATTTTCGCATTTCAAGATATCGCTTGTACGCCGCATTCTTATTGATTCCAAACCGTCGGTGAGCCTCTTCGGCCAATCGTTTACCTGAAAATCCCTCAGAAATCAAATCCTTGACAGCCGAATCGGGATCTTCTGTTTCCAGCTCGTGCGGAGCGCCTTCTATTACAGCCGTTATCTCTCCTTTTATTGATTGCTTCTTCTCAAGTGATTCCAATATCACGCCGGCGGTTCCTGAAATGAATTCCTCGTGCAATTTGGTCAGTTCTCTCCACAATACCATTCTTCTTGATGGGAGCACGTCCGCCGCAACAGTCAAGGTCGCCTGAATACGCGTGGCGGTTTCAAAGAATATTGTCGTCCGTCTTTCGGTAAGGAGATTAGTAAAAAACAGTCTTCTTTGGTCCGTTTTTCTCGGTGCAAATCCAAGGTAGGCAAAGGAAGAACAATCCATTCCGGACACGGACAACGCCGCAGCAATGGAGGAAGCGCCGGGCACAGGGGTCACTACAAAGCCCAATTCAATAGCTGCCTTGACTAATCTGCTACCCGGATCTGAAATCGCCGGGGTCCCCGCATCAGAAATCAGCGCCACGTCATCGCCTGATTTGAGCCGGTCTAGTATGGTGTCGGTCCTACGAATCTCAGTAAATCGATGTAAGCTCATCAAGGGCGTCCGGATATTCCATCGCTGCAGAAGTATCCGGCTCTTTCTAGTATCTTCACACGCTATCAAACGAACTTTTTTCAGGACATCTATAGCTCTTATGGTGATATCGTCAAGGTTGCCTATAGGCGTGGCCACTATATATAGTTTTCCCTGCATCATGATAAAGGTCTGTCAACGTGATCGCTATACAAATAAGAATTGCGATATGCCGTAATTGCAGTTAATAGCAGCACCTTTAGGACTGCAGTGACCGGTATGGCCAATAAAAGTCCCACAAAACCAAACAAATTCGCCCCAACTATTAAGGCCATCATATACACAACCGGATGCAAGCCAACAGCATGCCCGACGATTCGGGGAGTCAAAAAATACCCTTCTACCAATTGGACCGCGGCAATCCAGCCGATAACATACAATACATGGTATAAATCCCCATATTTCACAAAAGCCATAAGCGACCCGACGATAACTCCAAATAGCGTCCCCACGTATGGAATTATCCAAAGAACACCGGACAATACACCGAGAACTACGGCAAGATCTATTCTTATCAGCAGAAAACCTATTGTATAAAGTATGCCCAGAAGCAAGGCTATGGTCAATTGGCCTCTAATAAATCCTGAAAGTATCAAATCTATTTCCTTCAATTTAACCAGCACAGGCGCCTTGATGTACGGAGGGATGAGGTCTATAACGCCTGCCTTTATGGCGGGGAAAGAAACCAGGAGATAGTACGTGATAACAGGAATGAGCAAAATGAACAAAATGGTCGATAGGATATGAATTGTTGATTTGAAAAAAACCGATATCACGCCGGTTGTAATCGCAGCCATTCGTGGGAGATATTGTCTGCCCTTCTCTGCAATTAAGTTCAACAAATCTTGCGAGTCCTGGGGCAAAGTTATATGCAACTTATCAGCCCCTTGAACAATCAAACCCTGAAGCACGGAAAAATACCTCGGCGCTTCGGTGGAAAAAGCGGAGATCTCTTCGAAAGCTCGTGGAACTAGAATGAGCAAGACAGCTGTCATTACCGAAAAGCTAAAGATCAACATTAAGAGCGCCGAGAGAGGTCTGCCCAGCCCCCATGAATCCAAGCGTCGCACCAATGGGTCCAGCACATAGGCGAAGATGAATGAAACCATCAGCATGCTAGTTACCGATTCGAGCAACATCATTAACCATATCAGAATAGCCGCAACCACAATTCCCGCCGCTACTCTGATAGTAGTTCGCCTCAAATTTGGATCCATGATTTTCCCTTTCCCCGAAAACGGACAATCAAGAATACGAAAAAGAATATTATGCCGATGCAGGCATAAACGAATAGGTTCCCAAAGCGAGTATAGAAAGAATTCGGGAAGCCCGGTTGATTCACGGCCACCGTGAACAAGCCTTCCTGCTGAAGAGGAATGCTTTTCACCATTTTGCCCGAAGGGTCAAAAGCGGCACTAATCCCGGTATTCGCAGAACGAAGCAACCACACCCTATTTTCGATGCTCCGCAACCCTGCCATCGCGAGGTGCTGGTATGGAGCCCCCGTGTCTCCGAACCACCCATCGTTGGTAATGTTCACCAATAGTTTGGCTCCGTTTTTCATAGCAAGCCGCGCTAGCTCGGGAAATATCGCCTCGTAGCAAATTAACACACTGAATGGCGGGCAGTTCCGGCAATGCATCACAGTCATCGTCTCTCCGGGTGCGTAATCGGCCTCGCGAGCAGCAATGCCGGGACCTAAGGGCAGTATCGATGATAAGGGCATGTATTCACCGAATGGTACAAGATGCATTTTATCATAGCGAAAACGGTGCGTTGTTGAATCGACGAGAAAGGCGCTGTTGTAATAAGGGCTATCATTGTTTTGCGCTTTCTTTGATGGTGCGCCGACAAGCATCGAAACCCCAAGCCTCTCTGAGATAATACCCGGTCTCATCCAATCTCGACTGGTTGTCCCGAAAACAACCGGAGCGGCGGTTTCCGGCCATATAAGCAAGTTGGCGCCTTGTTCAACAGCCTTGCGCCCAAGCGACTCATATATCGCAAAAGTTTTTTCTCTACTCGCATCCTCCCATTTCACTTCCTGAGGTATGTTCCCCTGCAGGACGCCAATTTCGCAACCGCCACGGTTATCATCAACAAAAGAGAATTCCTTAATCCTAATCTGCCCGTACGAAAGGACAATTACTAAGGCCAAAACATTGGCTACAATTAATTTCCAGTGAAATCGACTCGCTGCTCGCAGTGATTTATTGAAAAAAAGAACTTCTTGAATCAATTCCCATAAGGTCGCGTTCACTAACACGATCAAAAATGAAATTCCGTAAACACCTGTTACGTCAGCCACTTGGACCAGCCGCAAATGGTTTGCCTGAGAATAGCCGACCAGATCCCACGGAAATCCCGTGAACAGCACTGACCTCATGTATTCCTGAACCACCCACAAAAATGGAGCAACAGCAGCCGGACTGATTCCATTTGCAGAAAATAGAGCGACGAGATAGGCAAAAGTTGCCGGGAATATCGAGAGAAATATTATCATGGCCATGAATACTGCTATAGCCATAGCAGTTGAGAAATGGCCATGAGTGGTCAAGGTGCTATAGATCCAGCTCAAATCCACACTGAAGAAGACGAATCCAAAAATGGCGCCGCAAAATAAGGCCATATGTAAGCGCGATGCGCGCAAAGACCAAAATAGAGGGATAAACGCCACCCAAACTAGGAAATCAAAACCTGTAGGAGGGAAGGTCAGGGATAATAACAAACCGCCCGTCATAGCGAGCAGAAGTGCTGTCATAGGCCGTGATCTTGATCAGCAGTGGTGTCTTGGAACTTGCCCTCGTCCGCAGGAGTTATTAGGACTCGGGTCACTTTTCTTTGGTCACCCCCATGGATGAGCATGCGCAATCCTGCATAAACGATCTCTTCACCTTTATCGGGAACTCTACCCAAAAAATGAGTTATAAATCCGCCTAATGTGTCATAGCCGTCCCTGGGAACTGAAATCCCAAAACGCTCTTCAAAATCGTCCAGTCCCACTCTTGCGCTGACCAAAGTGGAACCGTCCTGCTGAGTTACGAATGGATCTTCTTCCATATCATGTTCATCGCGAATTTCCCCGATTATCTCTTCGACAATGTCTTCGATGGTCACAATCCCCGATGTTCCGCCGTATTCGTCTACGATCACGGCCATCTGATATTTCTTTTCTCGCAGCTCGTTTAATAGATCCTTGATGGCCCTGGTTTCGGGGACAAAAAAAGGCGGCCTACAAATGCTAGGGACATCCAAATCTTGTTCGCCTTTCAGCCATATCGGAAGAAGATCTTTGGCCGTAAGAATTCCCAAGATATGATCCAAGTTCTCATCAAACACGGGAATTCGCGAATGCCCCGATTCGATTATAGTTTGTAAAATATGTTCACGGCTGGACTCTCTTGGAACAGCAACTACATGAGTCCGTGGTACCATTATCTCGCGAGCAAGCGTCTGTTTGAGATCGAAAATTCCTTCGATCATATCTCCTTCATCTGGGGTGATCAGTCCAAGCTCTTCGCTCTCGTCGATTACCTGCTGGATTTCTTTAGGGCCGGGGTCGAGTCCGAGTTTACTTGAGATCCAACGTATGAAACTGCGGGGTTTCTCAGGTTGCGATTCGTCCAAGAAAGCGTACACTCCTTTTTTTTGCCACCTTTAATACTTCGCTGCATCTGGTGCCGATCAGATCAAACTTCAGGCGACGAGTAGGTATTTCCCACACCTGAAATAGCAACCAGAAGCCGAGCTGTCAAGATCTTAGGGCGCTAATATAGCATCTTTCATGTGCCTTGTTTCAGCTTCTTGAAGCTCTTTCTTTCTTGACAGGCCGCGCGGACCGTGTTAGCGACCCCGGCATCGTCTGATGTGTTGAGTCCAATTTAATCCGTGGAGGAACCCCTGTGAGGTTGGTTCGTCGCCTTTTCAGGCTCGTCGGCCTGTTGTTGGTATGTTTCGCTTCTCTAAATTGGTTGCCTGCATTCGGCTGGGACAACTGGTCCGGTGTGCCTTCTGACTGTGACAGTCCGGGAGTCGCAGCCCCCTTTCAGCAGGAACAAGTGGCCGTTGGACCCGATATTCCAATCGGCCAGTGTGCTATGAATACTGCGCCGAATTACCTGGTTAAGCTCGCCTATGGCAGGACTATCGGAACTTCAACCCAACTTGATTATGCTACCCTAGAACTCAGTAAACGGGTGAAGAGATATCCCACCATGACCGTCTGTGGCCCGGCCTTTGGGGAGGTCCAAGTCGCCCTTCTCGGTTCGTATGTTTTCTATTATGAAGGAAACATTGAGCGTCTGAAAAAATTGGATTTTCACGACGGGTACGAGTTAGGTTGGCTGCCTAAAGGTCGATTCACTTTCCCTGGCGGGACCATGGGATGGGACACTTATCTGGAAAGTGGAGCAGGTCTAGGTTACGTATCTGAAACCTACCGTAACTCGGGGTCCAGGTGGAACTGGTCTCTCATGGGAGGTTTCGGATTTGAAAAATGTATGCCACACGGAGGGAGTATTTCGTTGGGTGTTCAGTGGAGACACTTATCAAATGGTAACATGTGGGGTAAGGGAGACGAGCTGCATAATTCTAATTCCGGTACAGACATGCTTCAGGGACTGGCTACGTTTCTCCAGCGTTTCTGAGCAAATGCATTGAAAACGCACGCAACGTGATGTAATGATCGGAATCGTAAAGGAGCAGGCGAGTTGATGAGCATCAACACGATATCAATTACTGTCGGATCTCTGGTGATTTTCACTGCCGCCCAATTATCTGCCATGACATGCGAGGAGTGCCGCGAAATTGAAAAAACTAAAGCGGAAACTCAGCAAGAGATTACGGCAAAGGATAAAGACCTGACAACAGCTTTTGAGAAAAAGGAATTTCTAAAAGTTCGCGACATAAGAAATAAGGTCACTGAATTGCGGAAAAAACTTTTGGACTTAAGAGCCAAGGACGAGGAATGCAGACAAGCCTGCCGACCGGATGTTATCAAAGCTGCCGAATGCTCTAAAATTCGAGAAGAAATAATCAAGCTGGAAGATGAATCTAAACCCGAGGAGGAACCCAAAGAAAAATCTGAGGAGCAAATCGCAAAAATTGATGCCCTCTATCGAGATCTTCAGCGTTGCAATAAAGAGCTAAAGGAATTTAAGAAAACTCAAAAGTGAACCCTGCCGAAGCGGAGAATTCCGGAACCCTAATGGGAGATAGTCTCTCAGGTTGGAGAGGGAATACCCCGGAACCGAAAAAAAACAGAAACACTCAGCAACTATTAGTATTCGGTATCATCCGGCGGAACCGCCAGACCGTGTCCAGGGATGAATGGTATTGGAGCTACAGGATAGCCCTTTGCCCATCTAATGCCACAGCGAAGCACCGTTTTTACCGGCGCGGGGAAGAGGAACTCTTCCGGATCTCCGTCGAGCGCCTTTTCCTCAAACGTGGACGGAATTATTTTGATTGAGTGCCCCTGTGTGGGCAGATAATCGTAAAAAGGTTTCAGTTCTTCAGGAATGACTCCCGGATAAGCGTCGATGCCTTCCACAGGTGCAGCTTCGACGTTGACCATTTCCGTCTTGTGAATAATCATTTCCCAGAGATTTTCTTTGGGATAAGACTGTGCGCAAAATCCACGGAGCGCTCGATCAAAATCCACTTCCGTCCAGGGCTCTGCCTGATCAATCACTCCGGGTAAATAGGAAAAAAATTTGCGGAAACTATTGTCGGTCTCAATGGAGAACTCTTTACCTGTCTCCGTATAGAACGAAACCGTCAGGGTTTTTTGTTGAGTCATTTTCCGGAAATGATCCGGCATTCCCGGAGCTCGATAATTCCACCAAATATCGAAAAATTCGGTCTGTTCTCCTTCAACCTCGATCATTGTTAATACCAGGAATACATCGTCGTACTTGATAAGTCCCCCACGTTGCCTTATAGCCAAATCTCCATTGTGGTGGTTTATACGTGAGACCGAGCGCACAAAAAAACCGATCTCTCCCTGGTCGCCGGGGTTCTTGGAAAACATGGCTTCAATGCTCTCTCCCGGTACCAGTCGAAGAAGTTCGGGATTAATCAATTCCATAGTACACTCCTTAGCTTCGTTTTTATCAAAAACTGCAAGCACGGTCCAGGGGCAATTCCGATTAAAATGATAATAGTCATCGCGAATCAGCGGTTCACCAATGTACAAAGGGAGTGCATCGTACAAACGGAGTGTCCGGGGAATATCATTCTTTGCCCCTGCAAACCAATTTGCTGCGGTATTTTTCCATCACGCCGCTGAAAGTCAGTCTCATTGTCTTCGAACAATAAGACCCCAGGAATAATGTTTCGTTCATGATAATTCCGCCTCATCATTTGGTCTTAGTGATGGAAGCAACTTGAAGGAGGGCTGGCTGTCTGATCAGTAAGCGGGTGCTATCCCAATATGTCACACCTAAACAATATTATAATAGCTTGATTATAAGCTATAGATTTGCTACATATTTTCCTAAGGAGAAACAATGGAAAATGACCGCAGCTTGTGCGTAATGTGTGCGTGGAGGCAAGCGTGTAATAAAAAATTCACCATGGACGGAGCCACCACGACTCGATGCGCAGAATATACCAGGGACATAACTTTAAAACAGACCAACGAGGAAAAAGAGCCTGACAAAAAATCGGACTAACATTCGATGAGGCAGTTTCCAGTCGGTTCGGTTTTTAAATCATTCGATTATTTTTTCAGAAACTCAGTTCTATTCCGATGGGAAGCTCGAAGGCGTAAAAATGCTTTTCGAGCTGAGGTCGATATTCAATGAAAGAGTCCATTAGAACATTAATCCGTAAAACCATCGAACAAGCCGCAAAAGGTCCTCTGCAAAACGTTCCCAACCCGGAGACGCTGAAAATCGAAGTTTCTCGAACCAAAGATCCGCGATTCGGTGATTATGCCAGCAATATAGCATTGACTTTAGCAGGGCACACCAAGATGAAGTCACGGGACCTGGCGGCAATTATCAGTAAAAACCTGCAAGTTGGGTTGGATTTTCTGCTGAAAACTGAAATTGCCGGCCCAGGATTCATCAATTTCTTTCTCGCGCCCAAGGTTTGGCATGAGGTGCTGGACACGGTCCACAAATCGAAAGGCGATTACGGGCGTGCCCTTCAAACCGGAAGTCCTAAGATCTTGCTGGAATTTGTAAGCGCCAATCCTACCGGGCCATTGCATGTGGGACACGGGAGAGGCGCGGCTGTGGGCGACACTTTGGCCCGATTGCTGAAAACCTGTGGGTATGATGTGGATACTGAATACTACGTTAATGACGCAGGCAATCAGATGACCATACTGGGTCGTTCGGTACTCGTAAGATATAGGGAGTTGCTGGGCGAAGACGTTGCGTTTCCTGAAAACCATTATCGCGGAGAATACATCCGTGATTTGGCGGCAGATTTACGGGGAACTACGTTGGCAGAAAAACTTGGGGGACTGCCCGAAAACGAAGCGATCCAGCTCGTGGCACAATTTGCCTCCGACCGGATTTTGGCCGGCATACGAGAGGATCTTCTACAGTTCGGCGTAAAATATGAAAACTACTTTCGAGAAAAGACGCTGCACGAGGGCAATGCCATTTCAGCAGCACTGGACGAACTTCTACGCAGCGGGAAAGCCGAGATGAAAGAAGGCGCCCTGTGGTTTGTTATGGAAGATCATGCCGATGAAAAAGACCGTGTGCTGGTCCGTGCCACTGGCGAGCCGACTTACTTCGCGGCAGACATAGCTTATCACGAAGATAAATTCCGACGCGGTTACGGGATGCTGATCGACATTTGGGGCTCAGATCACCACGGGTATGTGCCGCGAGTAAGGGCCGGGATTGAGGCTTTCGGCCACTCTCCCGATCACTTACGGGTATTGCTGGTCCAGTTTGTGACTCTCGTTAGGGAAGGACAAAAAATATCCATGTCGACCAGAGCGGGGGAATTTGTGACCCTTCGAGAAGTGCTAGACGAAGTCGGGGCGGATGCAGCCCGCTTCTTCTTCCTTACCAAGCGCTGCGACAGTCATTTGGATTTCGATTTGGACCTTGCAAAAAAACAGTCCAAAGATAATCCGGTCTATTACGTGCAGTATGCACATGCACGGGTGGCCAGCATATTTCGCATTGCTGCGGAAAGAGGGATTGATACGGATATGAATAATCCGGATCTCTCGGCTCTGACATTGCCGGAAGAGCTGGAGCTAATGAAGCACCTTGGGGACTTCCCGGACATGCTTATGGAAGCTGCGGAAGCGCTCGAACCGCATAGGATCACTTTTTATTTAATGGAGCTCGCAGAAATATTCCACTCGTACTATCACGATAATCGGGTGCTCACTGAGGACTCGAAAATCAAAAAGGCTAGGCTCTACCTCGTCGAGGCTGTTCGTCAAGTTACAGCCAACGGCCTCAGAATCCTGGGAGTAACAGCTCCCGATAGAATGTGAGCATCCTTTTGAAAATTCCGGGTCTTTTTCGGAGAAGACGCTCCTTCTTAAGGAGAAAAGCACCGGTCAGACGTAGTAATGGAGACAACAAGTCCTCCAAGAACGGGCGCCTCATTCTTGCTGTCATTAGTGTGTTTGCATTAATGTTCCTCCTTCTGACGGTAGATTTCAAGTTGCTGAGATCTCCGACCGCGGAGGGCAAAAGGTCCGTTTCCTCCGATCTTGCTCGATCTGAATTCAGTTACCCGGCCCGGGCAAATTCGGCATCTCCTCAAAGCAATGCGTGCCCCGATCCGCCTGGAGCTATGCATAATAGACAGACGGAGCGTGACAACAACTCTCAAGAACACGACCAAATCATTGCCCCAATGAAAGCCGAGAAGGAAACCGATTCTCGGAAGTTTATAGGAGCTTTGCAAGCCCCGAAATCGAGCGTGCAACCGGAGCCGAGTTCAGCCGCGAAAAAGACGGGCACCAAAAAATCTGCGGAATCCCAGGCCCAGAAGAGTCCACAACCGTCAAACACATCTCCGAAGAGATACACCGTGCAGGTGGGCGCTTTTACCAATCCCCAGATGGCCGAAGAGCAGGCGCTCCATTGGAAATCGCTAGGGTACAAGACTCTTCTTCGACCCGCAGCGATGCCGAAAGCGGGGATAGTCTACCGCCTTTATTTAGGAAATTTCCAATCGGAAAGAGAAGCTGACAATCTGGTGAGAGATCTAAAAGCAAAAGGAGTTAATTCATTCAGATCCGTGGTAAGCAACTGACACTGGTCGCTTTAAATTTGCATATCTAAGGAGCTAAATAAAGAAACACCCATCCTTGCGGACCGAGAACCAACCCAAAAAGCCCCACAACGTTTCTCCTTAACCGATTATCCTGGCTCACGACACGTGGACTGACCGTAATTTACATTTTACTTGCGCTTTCATTCATAATCTCCTTTTATCTAGACATTATTCAACTGTAGGTATAGAGAGTGCGAAATCTGACCGAGGCGAAGTTCAGTCCCGTCAGACCATCCCTCCCCCGCAATAACTATAACGGAAGGGGGAGATGGATGAAAATTATGAGACTTGAACATCTTATAGACGCCGGGGGTTTCTCTAAGACAAAAGAGTGGGCAACCGTCTATAATCACATAACCACAGCAATTAAATCTATAGAGTGGCCGCCCGATTCGAAATCCTTCACTCTATATCCGCAGAGGCATGGCAACGGGGTTAAACCGATCAAGGATGCCTGCATGCTTCATTTGAAGTCCCTTGGATGGATTTTGGAGAAACGCCCCGATATTGCTACGTTGCAAAGACCAGGAAAGATAGATGCCTGTTATCAAATTGGAACCCGTTATTTTGCAGTCGAATGGGAAACTGGCAATATCTCGTCCAGTCATAGAGCCGTGAACAAGATGGCGCTGGGCATTATGAGAAAAACTCTGATTGGCGGTATTCTAATTTTGCCAACCCGCGAGATGTACTACTATCTGACTGACCGTGTTGGAAATTTTCCTGAACTGCAACCATATTTCAAACTTTGGAAATCGCTTCCAATCAAAGAGGGACTTTTGGCAGTAATAGTGATCGAACAAGATGCAATAAGTGAGGATGTACCAAGGATTCTCAAAGGCACTGATGGAAGAGCGCTAATGTATACGTTAATGACGCAGGCAATCAAGCGAATCAGATACGCTCCAGCATCACGATAAATTCAGTCCTCATGGTGTTCGCCATTCCGGTGATCTGACGGGAGAGTTTTCTAACGAGTTTGAGACCGTGTGTGATACCCATTTCACACAGAATCTCGTCTATGCCCTGAACCTGCCCCGGCAAGATCCCTAGAATCTTGCTCAGTTGGTTATTGTTAGTACCGACCACGATGGTACATATCTTGCCTGGGCGCAGAACTCTTGCGCATTCCGCCAAGACCTTGTCCATATCAGCCTTGTATAAATCATACTTCTCTCTAAGTCCACGTCCTCTCAGACCAACCATTCCTTCTCTCAGACCGCTGATGTCCACTCCCATATAGCCTAAGTGGAACTCGTCATTTTCAAGGTAATCAATCGCGAAACTATAAGGTGGCGAAAAAATAATGCCGTCTATGCTACCTTCCTTCAAAGGTATAACTCGCGCATCCCCTTCCAGAGGCTTTGCTTCACCAAGCTCCGTTTCAGCACCTTCCAGCACCTGTTGAACCTTTTCTGCTACGAAAAGATACCGTTCCAGGATAGCCTTAAACTGATCAAAAGGTAATTTTCGATTGCTCCTTTGAGCGTAGCCAGCGCTATCGAGATAGGCTAGAAGCAAAAAGTTATGGACTCGCTCTTCATTACATCCTTGAGGCAGTCTTCCTCCCTTTGACTCTCTGACCGCATCGAACAAGTCCTCGGTCTTCGATTGAAAAAGGTTGGGATTTTGAGACCTAGGATGTCCTGCCTTTGAACTAAAATACTCGAAGACCTGTCTAGCGTTTCTGAGTGCTGAGCGCACAGGATCAAGCGACAATGTGAGTCCATCTATTTTTGATTGAGTCATAAAACGGCAGAAGGGACTGGCATCAATCCCAATAGACTTTATTCCCATTAGACGAGCTTCGATAAGGACTGTTCCGGAACCCATCATGGGATCCAAAACTGTATCCCCTGGCTTCAGACCCATTATGTTAATCAATCCCTTGATCATCTGCGGATGGAACTTTCCACGGTACGGGAACAATCCATGGGTCCCATAGCCAGTCTTAAACTGGTTGGTCTTGAAGAATGACCTTAACCTGGACGACGAATGCTGTGGCAGACGAACCGGCTCCCCACTACAAATTAAGAAGTGCCGAGTCAAGGTGTCCCCGACCCTCGCGAAATATGCCGCATTCCGAATAATCTCGTCATCACTCAATATCCGGCTCTCATAGAAAGCGAGTTCGAGTTCATAGACTTCATTCAGTTGAGGGACAAGTTCCAAATGGGCAGGGAAGATGAGGTCATATATTTTTTCAAAGAGAATCTCTGAAATACTGAGGTTCGGCTGTAATTTAGCTAGGCTACGCTTCATATTGGGTTCCTATTCTTTTACGACCCGAAAACATCGCCAAGTGGACGGCGGAGTCTTGGTCTCTCCAGTATATGTTTCTCGGTCGTCCTTTCACATACCGCATCCTAGTCTCTGAAGCAACCCTTTTGAATCGCTTGGAAGCAGGGCAAATCTACGTCAATTTCCAAACCATGCTGTCTGTGCATCGCATAAAAGGAAGCCAGATAAGCCTGGTTTACCGTTCCCCCCGAGTACCACAGCGGTGCCCTCGAATTTGGGGGCGCGTACAGTACAGGGGATGGAAAGGAGAGCGCTGGAGACGGGTGATCGTAAGATTGACCTGTTGCGGCACGTAGTTGGAATAGCTGGGGTCGCTTTAGCTAAGGACATAACGCCAGAACGTTGTGACCGCCGGCGGCAGCCAATTCCACTGCTCGTTCAACCAAAAGATTGGGCGGTTCTAATCCAATGTTTGCCGATATCTTTTCACACCGATCATCAGTGCCACCGCAGTAAAAAGCATGATCGGCCAAATCTCCACCACAACATCATTCAGACCATTTCCCTTCAACAGGATGCCTCGTACGATTCGTAGAAAGTGGGTCAGCGGCAAGACTTCCCCAAGGCATTGCGCCCAGACCGGCATCCCGCGGAACGGAAATGCAAACCCGGAAAGCAATATATTCGGTAAAAAGAAGAAAAATCCCATCTGAATTGCCTGTCGCTGATTTTCGGCTATGGCGGAAAGCGTCACACCAATTGCCAGATTTGCTGCGATGAAAAACAACGCAGCGCCATAGAGAAGGACCAGGCTTCCCAGGATAGGCACCTGAAACAACAAGTGAGCGGCTACCAAAATGAGAGTCACCTGAATATAGCCAACCAAAATATAAGGGATGATCTTACCAACCAATACCTCGACCGGATGTGTCGGCATCGAGAGCAGATTCTCCATTGTTCCACTCTCCCGTTCACGCGTGATGGCCAGGGCGGTAATCATGACCATGGTCATAGTCAAAACAACTCCGAGGAGGCCGGGTACGATGTTGTATTGAGTAATCGCTTCAGGGTTATAAAGGGCATGCACGCGTAAATCGATCGGAACGGTGGCGGTGGAAAGGAAAGCCAGTGGACCTTTGAAATCATTCTGCAGGGCGGTGTTCAGAAGAGCTGTTAATGAACCCAAGGCTATCCCGGTTGTGCCTGGATCCGTTGCATCCGCTTCAATGAGAATCGCGGGGTTGTCCCCTCGCAGGAGATCTCGACTGAAATTTTCCGGAATATTGACTACAAACTGAACTTCGTTTCGAGCCAATGCCTGACGCGCTTCTTTTTCAGTTTTTACTCGGCGGACGAGATCAAAATAGGTGCTGTTCTGAATTGCATATAGCAGAGTACGGCCTTGCGGCCCATTGTCCGCCAGCACCACTGCTGTGGGCAAGTGCCTTGGGTCAGCATTAATGGCGTAGCCAAAAAGGATGAGCTGCATGAGCGGAATGCCGATCATCATCCCGAAGGTCACGCGATCCCGGCGCATCTGGATGAACTCCTTTACGACCATGGCCCAAAACCGCTCGAATGAAAATCCGGCTCCATTCATGATGACGTGCGCTTTGCTTTTTCCATGAGGTGAATGAAAACGTCCTCGAGTCCGGACTCTACTTGACGCCACTTGTATTGCTCGGTTCGAAATGGAGCAATTGCCTTTTCCAAGGCCTCAGGATTGTCCCCGCTCACGTGCAGCGCATTGCCAAAAGGCGCTGCCTGCTCCACAGCCGGATTTTCGCTGAGCCGTTCTCCGAGTTTGAGTACATCCGGACCTGTGACCGCCCAGGTAGTCAGGTTTGCCCTCTCCACAACTTCATCCACTGTGCCCTGCGTTAAGAGATTCCCGTTGAAAATGAACGCGAGCCTATGACAGCGTTCGGCTTCATCCATGTAGTGTGTTGCTATCAGAAAAGTAAGTCCTTGGCCGGCAAGTTCATGAATTTCTTCCCAAAATTCACGGCGTGCCTTCGGATCCACACCGGCTGTGGGTTCATCCAGCAAAAGCAGCTTCGGACGGTGGATCATGCACGCTGCCAAAGCCAACCTCTGTTTCCAGCCTCCGGAAAGCTCACCCGCCAGCTGATCCTTTCTTTGGATGAGCCCGAGTCGCTCAATACTTTCCTGCACCGTATCGCGGCGGTTATCCACGGAATATATACGAGCTACAAAATCAAGATTTTCCGCAATACTTAAATCTTCATAAAAACTGAATCGCTGAGTCATGTAGCCGACGTTACGCTTGATGGCTTCTGTTTCGGTGATTACGTCATAGCCGAGACAAGTTCCACTGCCCTCATCTGCGTTGAGCAACCCGCAGAGCATCCGAATAAATGTTGTTTTGCCGCTCCCGTTCGGACCAAGAAAACCGCAGATCTCGCCCGTGCGAACCCTCAGATCTATGTGGTTTACTGCGGTGAGATCGCCGAAACGCTTGGTCATTCCTTTGACTTCAATGGCATAATCGTCAGACATTTTAAGAACCGAATTGAACGTCTACAGGCTGGCCTGGATGCAGATTTTTCGACACTGCGGGATCAAACCGCACCTCGATCATGAAAACCAATTTTGAACGAGCTTCCTGGCTGTAAATGACTGGCGGAGTGAATTCCGCACGAGGTGAAATAAAACTGACTTTGCCGATAAACGGATCTTTCACGCCATCCACAGTGACCCGCACGGTGTCTCCGTAATGAATGGACCCTATCTGTGTCTCCGGCACGAACGCACGAATTTTGATGTTCTCCGGCGGCAACAAAGCGACCACTGGACGGCCCGCCCCCACCCATTCTCCCTCGCGATACAGAGTGTCAAAAATGACACCGGCTTGCGGCGCGGATTGGCGCTTTTGGGAGAGATCCCATTCTGCCCTGGTCAGCGTTGCTTCTTGGGCCGCCACATTTTCCTCCGCTGCCTTGATCTGGTCGGTTCTGGAACCGAGATTAGCTGTTTCCAGATCGGCTTCGAGTTGTGCGACCCTTTCTCGGTCCTGGTCACGGGTAGACCGCGCGCGATCGTAGGCTTGTGTGGAAACCGCGCCGGATTCAAGTAACTTCTGTTGCCGTACGAATTCTACCTCCGAAAAGCTTAGAGCCGCGCGTGCTTGCTTAAGCTGAGCCTCGATGGATTCTATTTCCGACGGACGTCGGGCTTTTATTGCATCTGCCAAGTTTGCCCGTGCTTGGGCCAGCCGGCGTTGCGCTTCATCTCTTGCAGCTTTTTCGGGTGTATTGTCGAGGTCGAAAAGAAGATCGCCGGCGCTCACCTGGTTTCCACGCTGAACGTACAGTTTTTCCAGGATACCGGCGAGTGGTGAGGCAACATAAACGAACTCTCCTTCAGCATAGCCCTGAACGCGGTTAGATTCCTGACGACCGCAACCATCAAGAATGAACAGCCCCAGCACTGCTACGCCGAAAAGTAGGCCCATACGATTGGCTTTGTTGGAAGTAATCAGAGTTTCGATCTCCCTTCCGCAGTCATCAAACCCTTAAAGGTTACCGAAATGATGGCAGAAAAGCCTTTCTCAGGCGTTAGGTCCAGTTCAGTCAATTTCTCAGGATTCATTATTGCTTGCACCACGCCTAGCCAGATTTCAATTATCAGTCTGATCGGGATATCTTTGCGGATAATTCCCGCCTTGCGCCCTTGGGCAAGGATTTTACCGAAATAGCGATGGATCAGGTCTCGACGGCGAATCTCAATAGATTCAAAAATTTCGGGAGCTTCTCTTCGTATATCCCGCATGAATGCCGGATGAATTTCTCGTAGATGCTGCTGCATCTTAGCGAGAAGCTGCTGTATAGCAGCAAGAAAATCTGATGATGATTGAGAGGTAATTGTCTCCAGATCCGCCTCGATTGATTGTTGCTTATCAATGACTGTTGCCTGAAGTAGTTCAGCCTTGCTTTTAAAATGCGCATACAACGTTTTTTTGCTCAGACCCAATTCCGACGCGATATCATCCATGGTGACTCCCCGGAAACCGAAGGCAAAGAAATGGCGCCGGGCAGCGCTAATGATCCGGCGCCGCGCGGATTCGTCCGAAGAAGATCTTCGTGAGTTTTCCGAGTTGGTTTTTTTACCGGATTTGACTTCCATATCTGTTTCAACACGGTCGAGTCTTCTCGTACTCTCTGGAAACTCTGATAGTTTACAAAGTTTCCGTTGCGCTTGCAAGCGCTTTGTGTCGATACAAATGATCAGTCACTCATTATAAGGTGTCCTGAAAGATGGAATAGTGATTCCAATTTCTATGGATAAAGGTGAATGGTCCTTCCGAAGGATTGCAGGAGTTGAATACGTTCCTCAGAACATCTTATTTCCTGACGCCATTTGTAGATGCTGTTCGCGAGAGGTCGCCGCAGCCGCAAAAAAAGGCCAGCTCCCAAGTTCCTGGGATCGCTTTATGCGGGCGCAGGTAGGACATATTAATCGATCCAGGTGTGCCGCTACTTCCGGCCCTAGACGGCGGTTCATTTGCTCCAGGTAGGCGCGGGTTGTGTAAGGTGTTCCACACGCGGAGCATTTCAGAAGCTTCTGTTTACGAACAATTGTACCCGTAATTACTGTCTGCCGCTCCCCGCTCTCATCTATCAACTTGATGGCGCCAGTCGGGCAGACTCTGGAGCAGGCCCCGCACCCCACACAGCGATTCGAGGGTCGAGTGAAATCGTTGTGTACGAGGCGACCTGCCTCGGTTTGCCCCAGACGTAGGGCTTCAACTCCCAGCTCGCTACATACGAGCTGACACAACCCGCAACCTATGCAAAGGTCGCAACGCAGGCAGCGGCTGGATTCGCCGAGGGCCATCAGGTCTGTCAGACCGAGTTCAATGTGCAGAAAGTTCCCCTTACGATCTTCCACGTCACGGGCAGGCATATCAGGTCTGCGAAGATTGATACGCGAATCGGGGCTTACGGCCAGGGGTTCAACTTGACTTCGACGCTGAGGTTCAAGCAGCGAGTAATCCAGGCCGAGTCCTTTCAAAGAGCCGTCGATGGATGCCGCCGCCCGTTTGCCGGCTTTGATGGCCTCGGCCACGGTACGAGGTCCGTAGACGACATCGCCTCCGGCAAAGACTCCGGTCTCAGCCGTTTGCATGGTATCCGGATCCGCGCAGATCAGTCCGCGCTCAATCCCCACCATGCTGCCGATTTCCACACAGGCCAGATCGGTCGCCTGTCCAATGGCCAGAATTACGTGATCGGCTTCTATATTTAAATTGGTATCCGGATCGAATTGTGGGCTGAAGCGTCCGCGATCGTCAAAAACGCGCGTGCATCTTTGAGCAGTGAAGACATGACCGGCTGATACCCTTAGAGGACCCCATGAATTGTGGATAGCGACACCTTCTGCATGAGCCGTTTCAATCTCGGAGCTATGGGCCGGCATCTCCCGACGATTTTCAAGGCAAACCATGTCGACCCTGTGTGCGCCTTGGCGCAATGCGGTAAGGGCTACATCTATTGCTACGTTCCCGCCGCCAACCACCACGACTCTGGGACCAACCTTCGGATTCTCCCCACCTCGGACCTGCTTGAGGAAATCAAGGCCACCCAGAACAAATGGCAGGTCTTTTCCCTCAATCGGTATCATTCGGGAAATCTGAGTTCCCAGAGAGAGGAAAATGGCGTCGAACCCTTGACTGCGTAGCTCGGCAAGATTTTGAACTTCACAGGAGGTTTTTACGATGACGTCCAGGCCAAGAATCCTTTCAACTTCCTGGTCTAACACCTCCCTTGGGAGGCGATAAGCCGGTATTCCGTAGCGCAGCATGCCTCCAGCTTCTTTTTGGGCTTCGAAGACGATGACCTCGTGTCCGCGCAGAGCTAAGAAGTAAGCTGCGGTGAGGCCTGCCGGTCCGGAACCCACCACCGCTATCTTCTTGCCAGTGGGATCCGCCTTAGCATAGGATTCCGGATAATGACCAGTTGCGAGCGTGTGCTTTGCTGCAACTGCTTTCATTGCTCTAATAAAGATCGGCGCATCCATTTTTCCACGCAGGCAGACTCCTTCGCATGGAGCCGGACATACCATGCCACAGACATAAGGAAGAGGATTGTCCATGGATATAATACGGATAGCTTCTTCGTATTGTTCATGGCCGATCGCTGCGATAAAACTCGGAATATCAATATTTGACGGGCATTCACGTTGACAGGGAGGGATATCATCTTCAAAACATTTTCCGGCCCTGCAGAGTCCTTCGCGAATATGACTGAGCCACTGATCACGGAAATGAATTATCGAACTCATCAGAGGCCATGCAGCAGCAAGGCCTTTCGCTGTCATTTCCTGACCCACCGCCGACAACTCTGCTAAATGGGACTCTTGAGCCTGTCCCAGCCTGACTTGAGTGATCATCCGTGTCGCTTTGGCAATGAGCACCCGAGCGGCGGAGGTCTCCTCGCCCGATAACTGCCAGTATCTATACAGTGCCTTTCGGGTCATTCGGACGATGCACATATCCTGCTCGAGCACCCGGACGGTCATAGGAGAGGGAGTCACATAGGCTGAGATCATCTCTTCGGGGGCTAAACGTATGTGGGCTTTCGATAAAGGAAGAAAACCGCCGAGTCCATCATCCAAGGACAAGACCGGCGATACCAGTCCAGGCGCCAGTCCACCAGCGAGCGTTTCGATCACATGCGATAGATATCCACCCAAAGGTGCTTCTACCAAGCCGGGATTCTTTACTCCACCACCGACTGTGAGAAGATATGTACCGGTCTGTCCTTCAAAACCAATGGTGTTGTAGTGAGCTGCACCGAGACAAAACATCAAGGCCAGATGGTACCAGGTTTCCAGATTCTGTACTAACGCGGCTTCTTCAGTCTGAGGTCGGGGACCGGTAAGAAATATCGATGGAGAAGCATCACGCACCAGTTCCAAATCCAGGTGTTTACCCTGACCGAGACCGCTCCTTTCCACAGACTCCAGACTGTTCAAGACAACAGCCTCGAGATCCTGCAATGATGTTGGGAGGAAAATAATGCATTTTTGTACGCCACATACCGAACTTGCGATAAGAAGACTCTCTATGAGAGCGAAAGGATTATGATACAGTAAGAAAGCCGCCGACTCGGAGCCATCATCATATTGGGTGGCATCGACAACTAGTACGCCGGCATCGTCTCTCCGCAAAAAGCGTTGCCAATTGCTATAAACCGGCTCGGCAGTCGGGCCACGATCTCTTAACCCGCTCGTTCTGAGTTCGGCTAACACATCGAGGGCAGACAGGCCTCTGATCCTGTTGAAACCCTGAAAGCCACCAATTTCCACATAACGATCAAGTGTATTGGGCTTTATTTGCTCACACCAAGGCGTGAGAAGTCGACCAAGAACCAATGCCAATCCGGTAGACACAGAATTCATAATTTAACCTTGTTCAAAATCGCGTAAAACTTTCGAACCGCGCCTCTGAAAGATGGTGACCGAAAGGAATCGCAGGATCTATTTTAATTCCGACCTAGAATCCAGGGGGTCTCACAGGACCGGGCTTCATTGTGCGAGCAAAACGTTCGCGACGATCATTCGGGATCTTACTCGCATCACCAAAGTCCAGGCACTGCGTTAAACATTTGGTTACGCAAGCCGGCTTAAGGCCAGCGTCAAGGCGATCCTTGCAATAGTCGCACTTCACTGCTTTGTTGATTTGCGGATTCCACTGGCAGGCTCCCCAAGGACATGCCGTGATACAGCTTTTACAGCCAATACACGATGCAGGCTCGATGTAAACAATTCCATCGGAATCACGTCTCTTGACCGCCCCTGATGGGCATACTTTCAAACACCAGGGTTCTTCGCAATGAAAACACGGCATGAAAACAAAACGGACTCGGGGTACGCCTTCAACCTCTACCGGCCCCACTACGATATTCTTGCACAAGGCTGGTCCAGGTCCCAAACCTTTGTTGGTTTTACAGCTCAGCTCACAGTTCGAGCAGCCTACACATCGATCAGAGTCTTGCAGCAGGTAGTATTTGCTCACGATTTTATCTCCCTTGTTTCTCTGCTAAACGGATCCGGACCGTACATTCGCACAGTGAATTGCCTCCTCCAGCCGGGTCATAGACCGTAAGCAATCCTTTCTGTAAAGATTGATCGGCCACTCCTTTGCCATAAGCTCGGGTCTGTAAAGGGACAGTACGACCAAAGCCGTGAAGCATGAAAATGGCCTCAGGGTGAATCCACGGCGTAATATGGGCTTGTGTGTAAACAGTGTAGCCCTGATTGGTTATTTCAATGGAATCCCCCTCTTCGATACCTAATTTATCGGCTCTATCCGGATGTATCCATACGGGGTTGTCCGGCAGCAGCTCGTTTAAGAGAGGATTATTCATTGTCTGGCCGTGCGCTTGTAGTGCCGTACGCCCAAACAAAAGCCTGAATTCGTCAGTCGCCAAGCTTTGAGGATCAACAAATTCCGCCAGGCTGGGCACTCCGGCCTCATCGAGGAGAGTGCTCTGAAATTCAATCTTTTTTGAAGAGGTTTTGAACTTGAGTCCTTTTTTGCGATCCCACATTAGCGGCTTTTCCGCTAAGGTGAATACACCTTTATCACGCAACTGAGCTACTGTTACTCCGGTACCCTCCAATTGGTATTCCCAGATCTCTTCAATCGATTCAAAGTCGAAAAATTGACCCAGATCCAGCCGTTTTGCCAATTCACAAAAGATCCACCAACCAGGTCGACTGTCGAAGCGAGGTGCAATTGCCTGATCACGCATGAGCAAACTGGGTTTGGCACCACTCTTTTCAGCCAAAATATTCGCCCGCTCCAGGTACGTGGACTCAGGCAGAATGACATCGCTGTACCAACCGGTCTCAGAGTAATGCACGTCAATCGAGACAAGAAGTTTCAGTTTATCCAGCGCTTGTTTCACAGCGTCCGGGTCGGGCATGCTAATCAGCGGATCATGACGATAAGCGATATACGCGCCGATGGGATATGGCTCGCCACTCATGATAGCCGCGAACAAAAGATGAAGGAGGCCGGACCCCGGATCGAAATGCTTAAACTTCCACGTACAGCCATCCACCCGCGGCTCCTTCACCTCAGGAATTCGGTCTGCAAGTTTCTTCAGTGATTTTTCCCCCGCTTCTCCCGGACCCTTACTGAAAATCAGGCCTCCCGGCACTTCTATGGCTCCAAAAAGAGTGTTGAGAATATGCGCAGTGCGGCTCGTATAAAATGATTGATTGTATCGGGCGGTCATCCAGCCTGCATGAAAAATTACGTGAGGAGCGTCTTCCGATACCTCGTGCGCAAACAACCGGACGGCATCGGCAGAGATGCCGGTGAACTGCTCCTGCCACTCCGGGTTTTTGTCCGCAACGAACGTCTTCAATTGCTCTAAACCGCTGACCCATTTCGACACGAACTCCGGATCGTAGAGGTTTTCTTGCAGTACTATGTGGATAAGGGCCAAGTTGAGCGCATAATCGGTGCCCGGTCTGATTTGCCAAAAACGGGAGGCTTTCGTGGCGGTCAGGGAGCCCCTCGGATCGATATACGTGCATTTGGCCCCTTTACTCAGAGCATCGATGAAATCTTTCGCTTCCTTGACCTGGAGAGACTCAATTAAATTACGTCCATAGAGCACTATGTGCTTGGTATTTTTTATATCGTAACCCACACCTCCCCGGCCTACTCCGAAGAGGCTGCGGGTGGCATGGTGGGCATTGCGACCGCATGTGCAGTCGTGGTCGAAATAGTTGGGGGACCCGAGAGCTTTCAGGAAACTTTTTGTAAGATCAGTAAACAAACCGGCTCGGTCGCTCAGAACTATACCCTTGGCGCCGTGGGTGTTGATTATGTCTTTCAGTCCTGCTGCTACATAGTCCAGAGCTTCGTCCCAACTGGCTCTCCGCCAATGTCCGGAGCCCCTGGGACCATTACGGATGAGCGGGTACTGCGGACGTTCGTCATCATATTCAAATACCAGGCCGGCTGATCCTTTGGCACACATGCTCGTGCCCATGGCTTTATCATTCGGATTCCCCTGCAGCCAAACGACGCGACCATCCTCTACCTCTACCTGGATAGGACACCGCACAGCGCACATGCCACAAAGACTGTAGACGGTTCGCCTGCCTGTAGTGTCTGTCCCTAAAACGTTAGGAGCCTTCTTTACTGTCACGCTAAGCCCTCCTGTAGTATCCAGCCGCTGGAGCCGTTACTGCGTATACTATTCTCGTAAGAGAATAAGTTTGACGTCCGGACATGAATCCCCGGTAATTAGATGGAATCCGGCTCAGTCGTTGCCTATTAACCAACTCCCCTCCAGCTGGTCATGTGATGCTCGCCGAATTCATCAGTCGGATCTTTGTCTGAGTAGTATTGTGGAAACATTCTACGGGTACTAGAGTAAGATTCTCTACCAAATAAGTCAAGATTCACATTCATGACACTTTGTCTACCATAGAGCTATGTCCGCAACAGTTAATTTACGTTACTGTTCATAACTGAGCCGAACCTTAAACAGAGTTAATATTGTGATCCCAATCGAGACTTCATCAAGACCTCTGCCCTATTTGACACAGTGACTTTTTATTACGCTCCTGTGGTCTTGAAAAAGGGCCGGCCAAACCCTTCGTCTCACCTGGATTTTGCAGGGCTATCCAGGATCTCCTTGATCCTTATGAAGTACGGAATCCGGTACTTGATCCTGCCGAAGGCTAGTCGAGCAGCGGCGTACAACGCGATGAAGACACACAGGAATCCAACACTACTATTAGTGAATAACAGTTGAAATTCAATGTCGTCGAATCGATACCTCATCCAGTCCACGGCGAAAAAGACAGGCCAAAGGGAAGCCCCCGACATGGCGATTTGCATGAAAAAAGATTTGCCGAATGCTTCATTGGCCATATCGTTGCACGCCACATAAACAGCATGATTGCCTGACAAAGCCGCTTTGCCTGAAAGATCCTGATAACGGGCAACTTCTTCAGTTACGAGAGAAATGTACTTTCTGTTGATCAAGAACACCACCGAGATGGTGAGTTCCCCGATCACTGTGGCGATCGTACAGAGGATGAATGTGCCGATTAAAAAGTCGATAAAGCTCCAGCCTGTGATTCGATAGAACCATATTAGATACGGATCGAAGAACAAGTACACAGGATTCATTTTCGCCGATCCATTTATATCTCCGCAGATCTAGGAAGGAGAGCGGTAATCAATGCGTCAGCGTCCCAGTCGAGGCGCTTAATCCCCGATGCCGAGGTCCATTATAGTCCCGGAAAAACTGCAATATGCCAGAAGCCCTTAATGGTGTAGCCAATTCCAACATACAAGGCCAACACGACAAATATTCTTTTCAGCCAGATATCAGGTATCTTCTTTGAAGTAATAGGCCCTGAAATAGAGCCGACGAAGATCCCAATCAATTCCGTGCCGATGAACACGAGATCCACCGGAATCCCTTGGCGGAACATGTAGCCGTAAATTGACGAGATCATTCCCACCAAAACAGCCAAGGCTGACGTGCCGGCAACAATGTACATCGGTAATCCCACGATCGAGGTGAGGAACGGAACATAAAGAAAACCGCCGCCCACGCCAATGAAAGAAGAGATGCAGTTGATGACAAACCCACCCACTAAGGCCAGGATTGGATTGAAGCCGAATTCAACCCCGTAGAAGGTGAATGAGATACGTCTAATGCCAAATTCTTTCAAATGAACTCCTCCGGCTATTTCCGGTTCCGCCGGATTAGCTGAGGCAGCCGCTTTCCTGATAGGCTCGCGTTCAAAAGCCTCTGCCGCCGCCTTGGCATCCTTTTTCCTTCGTTGGCCTTGAGGCGTGGTTTCGTACAACAGGAACCCGCCGATGACGAGAACGGTAAGGCCAAAAAAACCTTGATACGATTTGAGATCTATTTTTCCAGCGGTTAAGTAAGGAATTAACAGGCCCGCAGCTATGCTGCCCAACGCAAGACATATTCCCAGAGGCAGGACAATCCTACCCATTCGATAATATGTAGCCGAAGAGATTAAGCCGGAAAAGCCGACTAGGTATTGATTACTGGTTCGAATAGAGTCCGTGAGCAACTTGCCCAAGGCGGAGTTGGTGTTCTTGAATGAATCTGCATAGTCACCGAGACCAAAAACGGATATATGCCCTACGCCGGCCATGATTCCACCAAAAGCTCCGACCGTGGAAAAGATCCAACCGACCCAAATGCCCCAAATTATTCCTATAATCCATGATGGTTTAACCGCCCCAGGAATGCCCATAAAACCGGGCTCTGCTTGCGGATCGATTTCCCCTTTACCTATGCCTTGCGGCGTTTTGGCGATAGCCTCTTCCAATTTACCGGCATCCGCAACAGATACTGACATCAGAGTCATTGTAACGGTAGCAACTATCAGTAATGTCATAACTATCCAGATTTCCCGCTTCATGAAATCTCCTTCCTTATTCGAATTGGCGATCAGCAATCCGCAGCGGCCGGAATAACAGCTAATTTATGTATATTCATACGGTAGTGAGGGTCTGTCTTTACAAGTCGGTACTGAATTGATGTCCCACAAACAAGATTACTAAGTGTAATATGCGCAATTCTCCAACTAACAGGTGGCTCACTCGAGTTTCTTGCTTTATTTAAATATTAGCATTACCAAATACAGGTGTACGAAGTCAATGATTTTTCGGGAAACAAATGTAATTCGTCAGTTACGAGCGGCCAAAAAGTGTCATTGCGAGCGGAGCGAAGCAATCTCCAGCTTGGGGGATTGCCTCGTCGTTTCACTCCTCGCAATGACAAATCCACGCCCGCGTAACTGAGGGATTTCAAACAAAGACAGCGGCTTTGTGACTTTATTTTATCGATCATGAATTCGGCTGGCAAGCGGCTATGTTTCTTAGTCGTGGCGCATTACAGGACCATCTACGCAGGATCTCCAGCCATTCTCTGTCCCGCAGCTGCCGCAAATACCTATACCGCACCTCATTACATCCTCTCGGGCGAGATGGATGCCTCCCTTGGGGGAATATTGCCTCAGCGCGTCGATTACTGCCCTCATCATCGGTCTCGGGCCACACACAAACGCGGCACAATCTCGATACAAAGCGGGGTTCGCAACCAGGTCGGACTCCAGTGCCCTGACAATCTCGCCGATTTTTCCAGGAGGATCGCTGACGATCTGCGAGCCCGGAATACGGGTCACGATTTGCTCCTCAAAACTTTTCGCAATCTCAGCGGAAAATCCGAAAAATGCTTTTGAAACGCTTTTCCTGAAAAATGTTCCGGCCAGAATGATGGGAGCTGCGCCCGTGCCTCCACCTATTAGAATCAGAGGCCTGCCTTCTTCCGGAGGCGGAAAACCTTTGCCGTAAGGTCCTCTCATATCAACAGGATCCCCGGGCTTCAAGCGCTCCAGGGCCGCTGTGAAAGGACCCACATTGCGGACGAGGTATACGGGCTCCATATCGAACATGGGTGAAAAAGGCTTTTCTCCCACACCGGGTAAGCGAAGAAAGAAGAAGCGACCCGGCGGACAACTCGGACCCTCCTTGAGTCTGAGCATAAAAATGCCCGCTCCGATAGTTCTGTTGTCCACAACTGTAGTCCTGAAGTAATCCGTCAAGGGCTGAATGGGCAATCCTCGGGCAGATTGATCGCTTTGCCCCTGTTCCAGTTCATCTATAAGGTCTTCGAAGAAACCTGTTATGAGCGATGTGGTCATCCCTGCCAATGCAGACCCTACTGCAAAAAAGGTCGCTCCTGCCGATTTGTAAGCAATGACATCTCGCGCTGAACATATTCCCCCCGAAGCAATTATCGGTATTTTGATGAGTGACGCTGCTTCTCTAACAGCTTTCAACCCGACGGGCAAAATCCCGGCGCCTGATAGTCCCCCGATAACATTGCTGAGGATCGGTTGACCTTGAGAATCTACCGCAATTCCCGGGCCTACAGTGTTAATCAAAGAAAGAGCATCGGCCCCTGCAGCCTCACATAATTTCGACATACCTCCAATATCTCCCAGATTCGGAGACAGTTTAGGAATTATTGGTTTATT
This sequence comes from Desulfomonilaceae bacterium, assembly GCA_052144015.1. Lineage (GTDB taxonomy): Bacteria > Desulfobacterota > Desulfomonilia > Desulfomonilales > Desulfomonilaceae > DATJPW01. The sequence goes on along the minus strand of JBKQRG010000021.1, from coordinate 20,405 downwards.
AAGATGTTTCTTGAGAAGTCTGATAATTGACCTTACCGAATGTGGATCCGATCCTACGTACTGTCCAGCGCCTTTTACATGAGGACATGATAAATTCAGCTCAAATGCGTCTGCGATTGGATCCAATATTCGTGCGCATTCCAGGAATTCTTCAGGATCTGCGCCCATGATTGAGACAAACAGCGGCTTGCTGTCTTGAAGAGGTAACAATGATCTCATCGTTTCCAGGAAACTCTCGGCTCCTGGATTTGCCAGTCCTACCGCATTGACAAAGCAGCCCGGATAATATTCGTGAAGCACAGGTTCGCGGTACCCGGATCTCGGAGAGAGGCTGAGGGTTTTGGTCGTCAAAAAACCTATTTGCGGCACGTCTCGAGCGATTCGGGCGATAACTGACGGTACGGTAGTGACAATGCCGGACGGGATTGTGAAAGGTGATTTAATCTTAAAATGAGCGAGATTTGAATCTTGAAGGGGTTGGAACAACGATGAAATATTCATAGTTTAATATTGATCCAATAACATGCTTTAACCGGACCTATGATTTCAGGCCGCGCAAATAAAGGGCGGCAGCAATTCGAACTTGGATGGCTTTTTTAGGCCACAAACCAGCCCCACCTGCCAATGAGATCCACAAAGCGGCATCCGGTGTGGTTCTCGATTGCTGTTCCTTCTACGGTTTTGATTACTCTTTTCAAGGTTTGAGAGAATCGATCACCCACCGGGATTACGAGTCTTCCGCCCAACCGGAGCTGTTTTATAAAAGTGTCAGGTATCCTCGGGGCCCCGGCCGTAACTATTATGCCGTCGTAGGGGGCTGCCGCAGGCCAGCCTTCAGTGCCGTCCCCCACTATAAATGTTATATTACTATAACCATAGTTTTTCATTACAAGTTCAGCATGTTCCGACAGGCTCTGAATTCGTTCCACGGTATAGACCCATTTGCAAAGCTTACTAAGCACAGCAGCCTGATATCCGGATCCTGTGCCGATCTCCAGAACTATTTCCGCCCCCTGGAGTTGCAACAGTTCCGTCATAACCGCCACCATGTAGGGTTGGCTTATAGTTTGCCCCTCACCTATGGGCAGAGGATTGTCATCATATGCTTCAACTTGCATCGGCTCAGCTACGAATAAATGGCGCGGGACCTCCCGCATAGCTGCGAGCACTCGATCATCTCGGATACCTCGCCGTTCGAGCTGTTCTTCGACCATCTTTTTTCTGGCCAACACGAAATCTCGCATAAATCGGAATACACTCCTCAATAAATATTTATACAATTCATCAGCAGGAGCAATTGGAACTACAAAGTTTCATGACGGCCCACCGTGGTTAGTTTTCTGCGTCAGATCTTACTGAGGCTTCGATTGAAGTAAAAAATAGGGAATTCTTTTCGCTTATTTGCTTCTGCCGCGCAGAAAAAGATTGACAGTTTTGCTGAAGACGCGTACATACGCGCGCCTGAATCGCGCCCCCAACGCGCAGTTTCGATGAAGAGGGGAAAAAAGATCACTGAAGTCTGACGAATTTCAAAGCTCATTTTGGGAATTTTGTCAAGCCCTTCGGCGCAAGCAGTTATTGCCGTTATACAGCTGTGAAGCAGCCCAGCTATTCGGGCAATATTTTCATTATTTGGATTTTGGACTCTTGCCCCGAGGCATGCGAATGATTATTTAACCTGGACGAAGGTCATTATAAGGAGCGAATCATTATGTGGATGACCCGTGAAGAAATATCGGAAGCTTTGGGCATAGTCCCGAATAGTGTCAGAGGCAAGGTGAATAAGGGCCAGATTGAAAGAAAAGTAGAAGATGGAAGAAATTATTATCGGATAATCGACCACGACGCCTTGAGACGAGTTGCATCCAGAAAAAAACCCAAAGCAGAGGAACCCGTTAAACCTGTTGAGGAAGTAAAAAAGCCAACTAGACCTGCCGGCGCATTTAATCCGAGGCAGGTGCTGCTGGATCAGCTGGCGTCCATGAAGGTTGAAAGAAGCATCGATGCAATAGAAAAGGGAGACGAAATCGACTTGGCTACAGGAGAGATCTCCAGGGAATTGGACGCAAGGATCTCGATGCGCCAACACAGGCAAATCAAAGAGATCGAAGAAGCGTTGGAGAGAATTAAGCACGGCGAATACGGAATTTGTGACGAGTGTGGCGAGCCGATTCCTGAACAACGCCTCAGACTTTTCCCAGCGGCGAAATTATGCGTAAAATGCCAGGAAGAGTTCGACCATTACGAAAAACTCAGGGACGAACAGTCTCTCAGGGGAGGCCCATGGCGAGAGGACAGTTCGGAACCAGGTTACGCTCGGGCTTTTGAAGAATAAGCTTACCTACAAAATCTCGAGCGAATTTTGAAATTCACTTCAGTAATTCTGCAAGGGCGCACAATCTGCGCCATTTTGTATCCTAGAGTAATTCTCAAAAGCCTTGCACCCATAACCGATAGGATCGGAGAGTAACGCAGAGTGGTGGAACAGGCTTCCAGCCTGTCTATTGGGAATGACGGGTAATCCCGCGTTCTGCGCGGGACGTCGCCACCCAATGCTCTTCCTTGCCGCGATTATTTTTGAGAATCCCTATAGCATTTAACGAGTGAGGAACCCGGCCCAGAACATCCGCATCTAACTCGTCAGGATTAATTTGGAGGTTTTCACAATGAAGGAGGTGTCCCATTGAATCCACAAAAGCAAGTCTTTCGAGGAACGCAGCTATTTTGAAAGCAATGACCTTTTATAAGTGATTTGCCTTTGGAGAGGTTGCCATATATATGGGCAATGCTCAAAAGTGTTCCCGGAGCGTACTCCTCTCCAAGGAGGATCGGTCCCAATTGCTCAGATTCGCCGCTGCTTCATATGTGCTTTGAAGAAATTCCAGCACCACCTCATCAGGATTTTCAGACGTGCGTACGATCCTATAGGGCAGCAGAAACTCTTTGAGATCGGCGTTGTAAAAAGCGCCTTCGGGATGCACTGTAGCTTGTTTGAAGCCTTCCGGTTCCGGGTACGCATACGCGTAGAAGCATGGTTCCTGAATCATTCCGCCTCCCGGCCAAAATCCGCAACTGCTCACTTCGTGTGAATAAGCTTCGCGCACCACAAAATCGGCCAGCGCGGGCACACCGCCAGGGTGCTCAGGCGCGCGGCGCCCGGAGAATCGGGTTACCGCCATATCGAACGCGCCCCAAAAGAGGTGGACCGGGCTGCACTTCCCTATGAACCGAGAACGGAACCGCTTCAAGATCGTGTCTGTTTGCACCATGATTTGCCAGCAGCGCCGGACGTAATCCGGATCGTAAGATGCATGCTGCACGTCCTGTTCGAATGGAATGCGTTCCACCACCTCAACCGGCACGGTCCAGATCTTTACCCTTATCCCAAGTGAATCAAGCGCATCCATTAATTTCCGGTAAAAAAGCGCCACAGAATTTCCTGAGAAGGCAAGGCTGCGGTGACCCCCACTGTTAGTTTGTAAAACCAGTTGATGATCGAGGAAATCGAATTCAATTTCAAAAGTACCTGAACCGTAAGGAATTGGAGAAGTTGTTAACCCTCGTGCAGTCAGGTATAGGACCACCTGCCACCAATGGTTCACGTGCGGGCACTGCCGCAGCTTAATTTTGCCGACTATTTGAGTCAACATGTGGAGCGTCGCGTAAGTGTCTTGCCAATCATGGAGTGGCAGTTCCGGCCAAGTGGTCAATTGATTGTTCGCTGTTTCCCAACCATGCATCGCGCCCCCCATTGAGGTAAGAATCTGAATCCTATTTAGAGTAAGCAAGCCAATGTGAGACAATTTCGCGTGAGATCAGCATTACTCGCCGTTAGCTTATTCCATATTCTTTAATTTTCTGAAGCAAAGAAGGATAACTGATCTCCAATAAAGCTGCGGCTTGCGATCGATTGCCTCCGGTCCTGTTCAAAGCTTTCGAGATGAAGCTTTTTTCCAATTCTTTTGATGCCTTCTTAAGCGACAACATCTCATCAGCATCAATGCAAATAGGCGTTTTCGCTGTGGCCATACGGATGTCATAGGGCAGAGAGTCCAGATTTATAGAATCACCGACTGCGAGTATCATTGCCCTTTCCACGACGTTCTGCAGTTCTCTGACGTTCCCCTTCCATGAATAATTCAGTAGCGCTTCTTGAGCTTCCGAAGTAATACCCCTAATTTTGAGGCCAGTTTTCTTATTGAGAATGCTAACAAAGTGCTCCATTAGAGGTATTATGTCTTGCTTGCGCTCTCGGAGCGGCGGAACATGTATGTGCATCACATTAAGCCGGTAATAAAGGTCAGTTCTAAAGAGCCCGTTTTCTATCGCAGCCGCTATGTTTTCATTGGTTGCCGCTAATATCCTCGCGGAAATCTTTCTTGTTGTAGTCTCCCCAACTCGGCGAATTTCCCGCGAATCCAATGTTCTCAAAAGTTTAACTTGCAGCGCCACATTCATGCAGCCTATCTCATCGAGTAGCAGGGTGCCGCCTTCCGCTTCTTCAAAAATACCGGGTTTGTCAGCGGAAGCGCCCGTAAATGCGCCGGCAGCATGACCGAAGAGTTCGCTTTCCAGAAGCCCATCAGGAATAGCCCCGCAGTTGATGGCTACAAATGGGCCCTGAGAGCGAGGAGAGCAACGATGAATTTCCTTGGCCAGTAGCTCTTTGCCGGTCCCGGATTCCCCTGTCAGCAGCACTGAAGCCTCAAATGGCGCCACGTGATGTGCCTGTTCGAGGACTTCCTTCATCTCGCGACTTTTGGATATTATTTCCGGACTCTGCTCCGTACGAAGTAATCTGCGGCGCAGATGCACTACCTCTCGGCGCAACCTTTCTCTTTCGGATGCTTTGCGCAACGTAAGCACCACTTCATCCGTTTTGAACGGCTTCGAAATATAATCGTAAGCACCCTTTCGTATAGCTTCCAACGCCAGCTCTATATTTCCGTACGCGCTCATTACTATAACTATGACATCTATTCCCCGCTCGCGGATATTCTCCAAAAGCTGGAGGCCATCCATACCCGGCATTCGGACATCTGTGAGGATAAAATCAAAATTTTCGACCGAAACTAGCTCCAGTGCTTTGTGACCTGTGTCAGCTGTATACGGCTCAAACCCGTCCTGTTGCAGCACCGCGCTCAACATGTGCAGCATGTTCGGTTCATCATCAACAATGAGGATCTTATTGGGTCGATTTATCATAGTCGCCCTTAAATCTGCATTACTGTGCCATTGTAACTTGTCATAAGTATTATGTCATGAGCCGCGAGATTGGCCACCATCCATCCCGGCGTACGATCAAAGAAATTGACATATATCATAAATTACTTTAATATATAAGCGTATCTCTATGACTTCGCTAGTGATGCTCTATTTGTGCAAGCGAGTCAGCCAGGAGGGCCCTTGATGAAACTAAGCCTTTCGGTTCTAATTTTAGCCAGTATTCTGAGTGTTTTCCCCATGCCGTCTCATTCTGCTATCTGTGAAGAAAAAAATCACGATTTCATACCAAGAGTCCACAATTTAATTTTTATCTTTGACGTTTCGGACTCTATGTATGCGGGCCATCCTCAAAATTTTGATTCGCCTAGATTGTTCATCGCCACTAGGGGCTTCATGTTGTTTAACGCTGTAATGCCCCATGTTCCACGCTGGCAATATGATCTCAATACCGCTCTCATTACTTTTGGCGATGGGAAAATGCCTTGCCTCCGTAGTCCGTTGGCACCGTGGAATAGGGCTAAATATAAGCCATTTTACGACACTATGCGCATCGAGAAATTCGCTCCATACAGGACTGCTACCTTACAAGACGCCCTTCAACTGGCCGGATCCCTGATAAGTTCGGCCGCAGGAAGAACCGCGGTGCTGGTCATCTCCGACGGTGGCTCCATGGGTGAATGTCCTCAAAAAACCGCAGCTGCACTCAAAGAAGCGTACTGCGATAAGGTGGAAGTTTATGGTATTTGGCTCGGCGATAAGGAAGTCGGCTGGCGGAATCTATACGAAGTTTGCAAACTGACAGGGGGCTACTGTCGAAAGTGGGAAGAAGTACGATCTAAAGCTCAGATGAAAGAATTCGCTTGGGACATAACTGTTCGTGAAATAATGTTCCCATACCCGGAGATCTTCTTCCAGCCCAAGAGCGCTGAATTGATTCCATCAGAAGCTTTGAAACTTGAAAGTGTGGCCAACTTCCTCCACGCGATTCCACAATACGTGCTGCAGATCGACGGACACACAACTTTCTTCGGCAAATCCGCGGATAATCAAAAACTAGGATTGGATCGGGCGCACCACGTTAAAGACGCGCTTGTAAAAATCTACAAAGTCCATCCTGACCGAATAGTGATTCGGTCTTGGGGCGAGGAACTGCCTCGATATGATAATCAAAATCCCGATAGCCGGCTCAGAAATCGCGAAGCCAATCTCTACCTGATGCTGCCGCTCAGGAATTATCCATATGATGAAAAGAAGTTGCATACATTCGGCGTAGAAGCTGTCGGGGACATTTACAATACCCAGGAAAGAGAAGGCGACGAAGAATGGGGATGGCCTGCCAACCGGCCTGAGTGACGAAATAAATCTGCGGGCATTAATAGATATAATGCAAGTCGCTGACGGGATTGCGTATGAGCTACGGGGTGCTAGTGCGTCCCAATCGCTATTCCATTATAGCTGTTCCTTTAATTGGGGGGTGGTAGAACGCATAAGGCTCATAAGAATGCGATGTATCCAATTGATAAATCGAGACGTTTTGGAATGTTTAGCAACATACAAAACCCAAGCAGATGGGAATCCTTTTAGCAAACGGAGTCGGGATCCATCCAGCATGTTACGGTAAGTTATCCGATCCAGATGGTCCGCCAGAGCTTTTTGGTGACGTTCGTTTCTCAAGTCAACCGCATCATAATCGACCCCATCCATTTCTCCATAAATCCACTGTTCTCTTTCGAATTGAGAAGCTTCCACTTTCTTGATTTTTAGAAGTCCATACCGATCCGGATGATCGAACATCAGCGACTGCGATTCCAACATAAAGCGTTGCGGCAAGAAAGTGACCCAATCCGAATCAATGTATTTTTCGACGAGCCGTACAAAATATCGTATGTCTTCTGCCGATTCGTGAGGCGTGTTGTACATCAGATGGACATAGTTCTGGATTCCCAGCTCAGAGGCTCCATCGAGAATGTTGTGCAAATCTTCGGTGCTGAATCCCTTCCCCAAAAGGTCTACCGTAGGCTGATTGGCCGATTCGACTCCCCAAAAAAGAGCGAAGCACCCGGCCCTTCTTGCTTTCTTGAGCAATTCTTGACTGAATCCGTTAATTCTTGCGTACGCATACCAGGTTATATTGAGGGAGCTATCTATCAGGCGATCGCACACTGCTGAAAGCAGTTGAGGATTGCCATTTATTGACGCGTCGGCGAACTGAAATGAATTCGATTGATACTTTTGCGCTAACCCGAATAATTCCGAAACAATTTTATCTACCGATTTGCAGTCATACCTGTCTACGAGACGACCCGTGCAGAAGCTGCACCGGGACGGACATCCTTTCGAAAACCTATACGGAAGAAACAGAGTTTTTGTTCGCGTTAAATAATGATCATAACGATAGCTGTCCAAGAACAACCCACCAAAATCTGGCGGTCTTTCCTCTTCCGCTGGGAATACGGATTTGGATGTGCAAACACCATTACGGTCATTGGCATGGATAATGCCGGGAATTTGATCGATGGTGATATCCCTTGTGCCTTGCAGCATTTCATAGAGCATTAATAGCGGTAATTCACCGCTTCCTCTGATCCAATAGTCCGCGATTCCATAAGACATAAAAAAATTAGATGGTTTGATCGTAATAAACGGTCCTCCAAACACAACAATCGCTGCAGGATTAGTTTCTTTAATGTAGCGCGCCAGGAGAAGACTCGACCAGAACTGGTGGTAGGCCACTATGGAAAACGCATAAACGCCGGCATCCGCAACAATGCGACTGCCGTATTTTCGTGTGAATTCGTCAAGCCCCTTGTGGCGAGCTTGACCGGCTAAAAAATCGAAATAGTCTTTCTCGGAAAAGGTTCGTTCTGAATTGTGGTAGTCAATATCGTCATTTTCAACGAAAAGATACTCCATCAGGAAATCATACTGCAGGATTGGAATCCCATGCTCTTTAAGAAAAGCATAGATTACGGACATACCATAAGGCATGAACTTGGTTCTTAGGTATCTTTTACTTACTGCGGGTGGATGTATTAATACTAGGCGAGGATCTAATCTTGGCAAAACGAGCGCCTACCATACAGATTTTTTGGCTGAGCCTCAATTATAGCAGATGAGGGCCAAAGAGTCAGTGCGTGCGCGTTCATACCGCATCTCCGTGCTCAGACATGGAAGCGGCGACAGGTCCACACCGTACACACTGCATTCGCACACAGCACAGGTACAGCCGGATTTACCGTCACTCATATTCTAAATAATTCGTATCTCACGGCAGAGGAATTATCTGCGAAGGAAGCAAAAATTGCGATGAAATTACGGGGTCTTTTTATTTTTTTCCATATTTGACACTATTGTTGAAAGCTTATGTTCTAATTCATTCAACCTCGCCTGCAGAACAGGGTTGGTTCTAAGCTGCTCCTGGGCATCGGTTTTTGATCCTGTGGACCGGGCCCCTTGTTTCAATTCGTTCAATTCCTCTCGAATTCCCTGCAAGGCCTTGATCATTGCTCGTTCGTTGTCAAGAATGGCTTGTGAATAATTTTGGACAGCCCGCTCGACTGTCGCCCCTTTTTTTCCCAAGTCATTCACCATACCGTCAGACTTGCTTTCCATTCTTTCCGCGGTATTGGCCATTCGGGTGGTGGCATTGACCATGTGTCCCATATAATAGACCATCTGGTCCATATTGCCCTGAATCTTGTTTACATCAGGTAGCCTACCGCAGCCCGCAAGCACGATAAGACTCGCGGTTACCAGCAACTTTTTGGTATACCCGGTCACGGAGTGACTCCTGCCATTCTGATAATAATTGCGGCTAAAAAAGCCCCAATAATAAAGAATTGAAACAAGCTGTTATCAGCTCGTAATGTTTTTCGCTTCCAATAGTGGCCGCTTGGCCACGATTCCGAGTCCTTCATACTTGCTTGAAATCAGGTGCCGAAGGTCGCTTACCCAGCCAATCAGCCCTTCCATTGATATGTTCCAAATTTCTCAGGATCCATGACTTCTTCCGGAACTTCGATCCCGAAGACGGCAAATTCCTGTTTCACATTTATCCGAATGCCCTTGGATGGAACTGTGACTTCTTCCTGCCTCGGAAAGTCCTTGCCTTCATCTGTCTTGAAGAATTGAGTTACCTTAAAAGTCCTGACTACTTTCCCTTGTGCATTTAATTGCTGATTCTGGAGCACCAAGAATCCATCCTTGGATATCCAAAGCAGGCGCTCTCCTTTATTTTCAGGAATCGGTATTCGGATCACGTAAGAATCGCGACCATCGAGCTTGTCTTCGCGCAACAATTCTTCTTGTGAACTGGTTTGATGAATAAAGCCCTGCAGGTCCTCTGTCGTCAATCCTGTTCCCCCAACGTCCACTGAAGGATCGTCGACGGCCAGGGGAACTGTTTTGCCTGTTGCAGGAAGATACATAAACGCACTCGGCTCTTTCCCAGGTTCCTGAAGGAAGAGAAAACGCAACCCCTTTGATTCCCGAGGCTCTTCAAAATCGACAAAGAAGCTAGATTTTCCCTCCCGCACCTTTGCGGTGAGCCAAAGTACATGGTTTGAAATGAGCTTATTTCCTTTGGATGTTTTTATTATTAAAGACATCCGAAAATTCTCATTGAAGTTCTGCTTGCCGACCTGATCAAGAATTTCCCTTGCAGTCATCGCATGTATGCTTGCAGGCAGGGCGCACAAGAAACAGAATATCAACGCGGTTAGCAACCAATTAAGCCGGAAACATGGGGTCAGGTTTGGTACAACAGCAGTGAGATCTCTATGGCGCTTTCCAGAATTCAAGCACAAAACTCCATAAAAAAATTGGCAACATATTCACAAATGCCATTAAAATTCAGTTATAATGCGCACAATACCATAAAAACACTGCCAATGTCAATGCTCCACATTTAGGGTGGCCTCGCCGCCACTTGGATATTAACCCCCCAATAAATCCCTCGATCTTGAGGAACAAAGGGCATCAACTCTATCGTAGTTGTGGCCGCTTATATTAGCATGCAACTCTCTTAGTTGCACGAAATTTTAGCCGAGGCGCATGTATGCCGATCATGTAAGAGACGTATATTGTCCGCTGAAGGGCGGGATAACGAACCCATTTTTTCATCTCAATTTTCTCTGCAAAATCGACGGGCATTATTGCAGATGTTCCCTATTGCCAGCGTCGGTGCGGGTGAAATACAGCCGACCGGCATGGAGGCATCTCTTGCCTGAAAGAGCAGCGAAACGGCGAACGATGCTGTTTAGATCTGAATCCTCCAGGTGATCCTCAATGATCTGATTGAAAGCTGTTGCATATTTTAGTCGAACTCTCGGATAAACTGCGTGGATTAGCCGGGTGGATTCACGTACTAACAGCAGCGTCATTATTTGACCGTTTACGGTCATATTGATATATAGTGTTTTAAGCAAGAACTGGGGAGATGAATAATGTGTAGCCCGATCCGTTCCGCAGTCATCGTTATACTATGTCTAATAATAACCGATCTGGCGCATGCTCAATGGCCACTGGGCCGAGATGTCGCTCAGCAAACCCCAAAATCCGGCGAACACGGGGATACCATAACGTTGACAGGCAGATATCAAGTGTTTGTGTCTCCCAATGTGAAAGGCCACACCTTTATGCTTGATACGGATACCGGCAGGGTGTGGATTATGAAAAAGGACAATACCACGGGAGATTTCTCATTCCAGAGAATCCCGGTAGACCAGATTGATTCTCAGCAGACAGGGAAGTCAGTTCCTGACAAATCGAAACCCGGAGAGAAGGAAACTTCCAAGCAGAAATGACCTATCCGAGGATGCCCGAAACGGGCTTAGTCAACCTATTCGGCGTATCGCCAGAAGCTCATATAAGTTGCCACTGCAGTTCGCCATAATGGATTGACTAACGCCTTATGAGATGGTGGGCGCCGGTATGTGAGGATCATGGCGGAATTTCAACAGCGTTATTGCAGGAGCAGAATTTATGAAAAAGGATGGTTACAAAGTCGCGGTAGTAGGAGCCACCGGCGCAGTTGGGAATATGATGATCAGTGTTTTGGAAAGGCGATCATTTCCTGTGCGGGAAATTTTATTGCTCGCCTCCGGGAGATCCACGGGAAGAACACTGAAATTTAAAGGCACGGAGTATCCTGTCCAGGAATTGACTGAAAATTCTTTCCATGGAGTCGAGATAGGTCTTTTCTCTGCCGGAGGTTCCATAAGCGCGAAGTTTGCGCCCATAGCAGCAGATGCCGGCTGCATTGTGATTGACAATACATCGCACTTCAGAATGGATCCTGATGTTCCTCTGGTAGTTCCGGAAGTAAACCCTGAGGCGATTGCTCAATATACGAAGAAGAACATCATCGCCAACCCGAACTGCTCAACAATCCAGATGGTGGTTGTGTTGAAACCCCTTCATGATAAGGGCAAAATCAGGCGCATAGTGGTTTCTACATATCAATCTGTGTCAGGAACGGGCAAGGACGCATTGGAAGAAATGCTGATGCAGTCAAGGGATATGGCATGCGGTATAGATTGGACCAAAGAGGACGGACTCGATAAGCTTTCACGTGCCATTAAGCCGTTCAAATCGGTTACCACAAAGGTCTATCCTCATCGTATCGGATTCGAATGTCTGCCTCACATCGACGTATTTTTGGAGAACGCCTACACGAAAGAGGAAATGAAAATGGCATGGGAAACCGCGAAAATAGTGGATCCCGCCATACGTCTCACTGCAACCACTGTCCGAGTCCCTACGTTTTTTGGGCATTCGGAATCGGTCAATGTAGAGACTGAGAAAAAAATTACTGCGGAAGAAGCTCGGGAACTTCTGAGCAAAGCACCAGGGGTGAAACTCCTGGATGATCCCTCCAGGAATATGTATCCCCTTACGGCGCTCGCTGCCGGTGAGGACGACACGTTCGTTGGAAGAATAAGGGAAGACGAATCGATACCTAACGGGCTTAATCTCTGGATTGTTTCTGACAATATTCTCAAAGGTGCGGCTCTAAATGCTGTCCAAATAGCTGAAATCCTTGTGGATCAATATATTTGATCAATGGTTCCGAAAGGAGTGGGAAGAAACTAAAAATGGCTGGAAAACGTGAAGCAGTCATAGTGAGCGCGTGTCGCACACCTCTGGGGGCGTTTAATGGAAGCCTAACTGAGATCGGCGCAACAAAATTGGGGGGGCTTGCCATCGAAGAGGCAATTAAGAGAGCCGGAATCGACAAGGCTGAAGTTGACGAAGTGATAATGGGACAAGTGCTGCCATGCGGGTACGGTCAAAATCCTGGCAGGCAAGCCTCCATTAAAGCAGGTGTTCCCTTTGAAGCCCAATGCATTACGGTCAACAAAGTCTGCGGTTCCGGGTTAAAAGCGGTGATGCTGGCGGCTCAGGCTATACAGCTTCATGACGCGGACATAATTATAGCTGGTGGTATGGAAAACATGAGCATGTCACCATACTACCTGGACAAGGCAAGGTTCGGATATCGTATGAATGACGGCATATTGCGTGACCATATGGTGCATGACGGCCTTTGGGATATAGTCAATGATTTTCATATGGGCATCAGCAATGACCTCTGCAGTCAGAAATACAATATATCCAGGGAGGATCAGGATCGATACGCTGCGTTGAGCTATTCCCGAGCGGTTCAATCTATAAAACAGGGCAGTTTTAAGGAAGAAATTTTCCCGGTGATCATTCCGCAGCGTAAAGGCGATCCGAAAATTTTCGATACGGATGAGTGCCCCAGGGACACAGATTACGAAACTCTGAGCAAAATGAAACCTGCTTTCCAGAAAGACGGTTATGCGACCGCGGGCAATTCTTCGGCAATTTCTGATGGGGCAAGCGCCCTGTGCGTTATGGCCGAAGAAATAGCAAAAGAGCGAGGACTGGAAGTACTTGCCAGAATAGGGTCTCAGGGCAGCGCAGGATTGGATATGAAATATGTTCTAGTCGCCCCGATTCTGTCTATACCGAAAGTGGCGCGAAAGGAAGGGGTGGATCATCGTTCAATAGAGCTTATGGAAGTCAACGAGGCATTTTCAGGATCGACGGTAGCGGTTATCCGGGAATTGGGTTTGGATCCGGACCGTTGTAATGTGAATGGCGGCTCGGTATCATTGGGCCACCCCATAGGGGCAAGCGGAGCCAGAGTGCTTACCACTCTATTATGTGCAATGAAAAACCGAGGAGCCAAAACCGGCATGGCCTCTCTATGTCTGGGAGGCGGTGAGGCTGTTTCTTTGTACGTGGACAGATGAAACAGGCTTTGTCCCATTTGCCGATGCGTCTCGGATGGCGTTTTGCTTCCATTGAACTTGGATTATTGTTGTGTTACTGAAAGTCCTTAATCATATTTGCGCTGCCTGTCCTGTCCGGAGGAAGTATGTACATTAGGCACAATCCGGATTCATTTCTTACCGGTGATGCCCCTTTCTTGCCCGCTGTTCCCATCGAACAGAGCGATACCTCGGTGGCTCAACAGCTGACCTTCACCCCAAAACATGAAGGATTTATAGGGATACCGCACGGCGGTTTGGCTATGGGATTATGCCTGGATGCTTGGCGAAGGATAGGTGAACCGCACTATCCTGTTTCGGTCCGTTTCAAATTTGGAGGGTCAGGCATAGCCATAGGCGATACAGCCGTATTTAAAGTAGAAGATCTCTGTGATGAAAAGGGCCGTCGTGTTGTTGCCAAGATAATCGGGAATGGAGATAAAACGCCTTATTTGAAAGCCGAAATAAAAGCGGCAGAGGAATTGGGTACTTTTACCGACATCGGTAATCCGCCCGGCAATGATTTTCGAAAACTTCCTTACTATAGAAACTGTTTTGTTTGCGGTCATCATAGAACCGAACCGGGGCTCCAGAGAAGATTCAGGCTCCATGAAGCGCCGAATGAAGTACTGATCAGCTCCCGATGGGGGTTTGATGGTGACGACATGGACCGAACTCAGCATTTCTTATTTGGTAAAGGTGAGCTGCACCCTGCCGTGCTAACATCGATCTTCGATGAGAATACGGCCTGGGCCGGTTTCATGTTGACAAGATCTGCAGGCTTATCGGTTCGTGTGAATTTGACTTTGATCAGACCGGTGGCCAAGAGTGAGAAACTACTTTTCGTGGGCAAACCCGCGGGTATTCGAGGAAACCCTCGTAGCCCCCGGTTCTTCCTGGGGCAAGGCGCGATCTTTTCCATGAGCGATCCTCAAAGCCCTGAGATAGTAGCTTACGGCCGTGGCGAATGGGTAGTCTTGGACCAGTACACACAACAAATAAAGCAAAGCCTATTGCCTGATAACGATTGGGAATGGATTTTCGGTGCCTAATAGAACCTCATCCCGCCATTTAGGCACAGTCATTCGAATTGCAGTCTGGTGTCTCAAACCAATTCGCTAACCGAATCGGTCTTAAACCTCTCTCGTAAATTGTTAGTGCATTTTCTGACAGGACTATTCAGCACGATCCATTTGTTCCTGAACGCAAATAGAAACTGTCTTCGTTCAGATCTTTGAAGGGATCCGCCAATCTTTATGCAGCATTGTAGTTATTGGTTGCTTCAATAGGGAGTGCATGCTATGCGTTTGAAAGTCGAGCCGCTGTGATACGCGGAGCCGACCATTTGTAATCACTCGGCGCGGGAGATGCGATATCAACGTTGCCATTTGCTCAGGAGTGATGCAATCTGAAAACAGAGGGGCGGCAGGGACGTACTTCAAAGGAAGATTGTCTGGAGCGACAAAAAAATCAATCACCAAATGTTGCGAGAAGGACGCCGGCAGTAGTGTGTCGTTCCTTTTTGCAGACTCAGCCTAGGACTTGCCTCGGGAACGTCGAAACTAGGCCGTCCCCGAACAATGAATGCTTGCAAAGCAATTGATATTTCCGTTGATTTACAGACAACTCGAAGGAACTGGAGGGATAAATGATGCCGCTCAAACCTGGAACCGGGCTGAACATCAGGCGGCTTCTTCTTGCCCTGCTATCCGATGTGGCCGAGGACAAGAACTTTCAGCGCTGTTTTAAGGCTGGGCATAGAGACATCCATGTTTTTTTCTGGAAACTTAGCCAGGACGAAACAACGAAACCCTTTGTGGCACGGCTTCTGTTCGATACAAACGGGAACTACCCTCACTCTCTGCAGATTGATGAGCTTCTTCAAGAGTTGCAACTATCGGGTCTCTTGGCTCGGCCAAATCCTACCTATCGGTACAATGATATCAAGTTTTCGAAGCGTCCATATGGGAAGGAACTCAAACAGGATTTATCTGAGAACCAGCAGCAGGTATATGATGGTATTGTCAAGGAGTTCAAGGAGGAGCTTTGTGAGCGCGCCAAGGTTTGATAGCCGCATCTGACGGGGACCTAAAATGCAAGATGCTAATGCGGTTCACAGGATTTTCGCCCGCGTTGCGGATTTTGTTAAGTCCAGCTTGAGCGATTACGAACCAGGGAGGCACGCAAAGGAAAAGTCAATCCGGGATGCCGTTTGGGGAACCAATCGATACTACCCGTGGGAGATGGCCATCTTGGACAGCCCACTGCTCCAGCGGCTGCGAGATATCCGTCAGACCGGGCTAGCATATCTTGTATATCCCACGGCCCAGCATTCTCGCTTTGACCATACCATTGGCATGGTTGCCGTTGCTAGTCGCATGGTGCGGAGCATCAACGACAAGTATCCGAAGGACCCGCCAATCAACTATAACAACCACATGACGATACGTATGTCTGCAATTCTTCACGACGTTGGTCATTCTTGCTTCTCGCATGTTTCCGAGTCGGTGTATGAATCAATGGATGACTTTCAAGTTATCAAAACATATGTTTATGAAAAGTACAACGTTGACCCGAAACCCCATGAGATAATGTCCTGGCTTATTGTGCAGAGTCAGCCTTTCAAGGATTTTATAGAAGAGTTGGTCATGGACAAGATCATTGACTGGAACTTCACCCCGGCAGACGTCGATCTAATGGCTGGCTATATAATAGGTTTCCAAGAACGTCCTTCAGAAAAATTCCTCGCAGACATCATTAATGGCCCGATGGATGCCGACAAGTTGGATTACCTCGTTCGGGACGCATATTTTGCTGGACCAACGGTGGCATACGATCTGGAACGTTTTCTCCATACTCTTGATATCATACCTTATCCTCGGGATACTGTCCTGGCTGGAGGAGGAGAACAGCTTCGGCGTCTATCCATCAGGATAGAAGGAGTCACCGCTCTGGAGCAGATCATCATCAGTAAGCTCATGCTTTTTTCATATGTCTATCACCATCATAAGATACGGTGCGTTGAGGCCATGTTTCATGAGGCATTAGAGAGGCTCGTGATCCTCGGCATGAAAAAGCCGGAAGATAAAGTGAAACCTTGGCTGGGCTATTCGACTGCGTTTCTGCAAGCTTCTGACAGAACACTGCTACCCCTCGTATGGCCGCTGAAAATCTCCATTCCGGGAGAGACTGGCCAGAAAGTTGCCGGAGAACTTCTAACCAAACTAGCCAAACGGGAGCTCTACAAACGCGCTCTCATAATATCACGGTTGTTCATTGAGGATATCGACGTTGATGAGCGGGAGGAGCGTCGAACGGGATTCCAGGAATTGCTTAACTGCGGTGACGATATCGCGGCTAAAGATTGGCTCCGTCAGCGCATCTACAAGCAATCACTGGATCTCATGAAACAAAGGGGGAATCAGACGAAAAACTTAAGGAAGTTTTTCAAACCCTATCACCTTTGTCTAGATATCCCAAAGTCACCGGGAGTCGAGGAAACCCTAGGAGTGATGGTGCCGGTGAGCCAGGATCGATTTGGCCGCGACGTTAAATGGGTTCCACTCATAGACATTTTCCCTATCGAGAAATGGGTTCAAGCATATACCGCCATTAAGTGGCGGGGACACGTGTACGCGATTGAAGAGGCAGTATTTTATGTCAATCGTGCAGCCAGAAAAGTGCTGAGCGAGAGTCCGTTTCACCTAAAATTCACTCCTCCTGCGACAGAACTGTGCAAAATCCCTCTAGAACCACCACCTCAGATGGATCTTGAGCTTCCAGGGATTTGAGCCGTAATAGATGACGCAGACTAGCACCAAACTTACATCGCTGAGGTTGTAGTCAGCCATTATCCGAGGTGTCATGTTGAGCACCAATGGCACATAGGAGCCAAAAATAGTGACTCAGAAAGTTGTTGACGGAATTTGGTGGATACCGGGACGTGACAAATTCATGCCCGATTCGCACGTGTACATAATAGGTAAGGAAGGCTCAGAGGATTTTTCTCTCGTAGACTGCGGACTTATGGAAATGGGCGCCTACAAGATCGAAGAAATCGAGGGCTGCGGAATCCCCTTGAAGTATGTTAAGCGGATCATAATGACGCACACCCATCTTGACCATATCGGGTGCTTGAAAGAAATATTGGAAGCTGTGCCACATGCGGAGGTATGGGTTCATGAGAACGAGGCTTCATACCTTCAGCGAGGAGACGACCGGATCGTGTGGGGCAACCGAATGTTCGAATCTATGATTCGTAGTCAACATCATATTCCTAAAGATTTCTTTCAAACAGATGTTCACCGAAAGCTCGAGGGCGGCGAGACCCTTTTGCTGGGCGGTATCTCATTCAAGGTGATCCATCTCCCCGGTCATTCCACCGGGAGCATCGGGTTGTTCAATGAAGAACAAAAGCTCTTCATGTCAGGGGATACAATTTATGCCGATGGCGCAATAGGACGTTTCGATCTGGTTTCAGCCGATCCGTTGCTGCTCAAGAAATCACTGGAACTTATTGCGAAGCTTGAGATTGACATACTGCTGCCCTGTCATAACCGAATTGTAAAGAGTGGAGCGGGACCTATGGTTAAGAATACTGTTAAGCAATGGGGCCCGATGTTAGGAGAGTAGTAAAATTGTGGGCGTGAGGTAAAGGTGCTGCAAAGCAACTGAAATATGAGTACTGCAGCGTCGGCAGGATAATTTTCTCCAGGCGCTACCGGCGGTCATCAATCGCCGGGTTTTCACAAGGATTCCTGAAAATTAATTTACGTCAGTCAGGGGAACATCATGGGCAAAACTGTCACTGAAAAAATCATTGAGGCTCATTTAATTGAAGGCAATCTTGAGCCCGGTTCTGAAATAGCGATTAGAATCGATCAAACATTGGTGCAGGATGCTACAGGGACTATGGTCTTCCTCGAATTCATGGCCATGGGTATTGAGCGCGTCAGAACAGAGCTTTCAGCCTGCTACGTAGATCACAATTTGCTGCAAACTGATTTCAAGAATGCCGACGACCACCGATTCCTGCAAAGCGCATCGAGTAAATTCGGCGTGGTTTTCAGCAGACCGGGCAACGGCATATCCCATCAGGTACATCTGGAGCGTTTCAGTGTGCCGGGAAAGACTCTACTCGGTTCTGATAGTCATACTCCCACAAATGCGGGAAGTTCGATGCTGGCAATTGGCGCCGGAGGTCTTGATGTGGCTATGGCAATGGCGGGCCAGCCGTTTCATTTGAGAATGCCCAAAATAGTAGGTGTCCGACTCACCGGACAATTGAGAGACTGGGTCTCGGCAAAGGATGTGATTTTGGAGATGCTCCGGCGATTGACGGTCAAAGGGGGAGTCGGAAGAATATTTGAATATTTCGGACCCGGCGTCGAAACATTGTCGGCCACAGATCGCGGCACAATAGGAAATATGGGAGCCGAACTCGGTGCCACCAGCTCTATTTTTCCCTCCGATAATCGAACGCGAGAATTCTTCGAAGCTCAGGGGCGTGGCGAGCTCTGGAGAGAACTGCGACCTGACATGGGAGCTAATTACGGCGAGGTGATAGATATAGATTTGTCTCAATTGGAACCTCTCGTCGCGTGTCCTAGCTCACCCGACAATGTGAATAAAGTGGCTGAGGTGGAAGGCATTCCTGTTCATCAAGTGATCATCGGTTCATCGGTTAATTCGTCATTTCGGGACCTAATGGTAACAGCCAGATCAATCAAAGGGAGGCACGCCCACCCTAACGTCAGTTTCGAAATAAATCCGGGAAGTAATCAGGTTCTTCTGAACGTTGCCGCCGCGGGTGGTATTGTGGATCTGATCATGAGCGGCGCGCGTATTCACCAATCAGGCTGTCTGGGCTGCATCGGTGTGGGCCAAGCCCCTGCCAGCGGGACAGTCTCATTAAGAACGTTTCCTCGCAATTTCCCGGGTCGCAGCGGAACTTTGAATGATCGGGTATATCTCTGTTCTCCTGAAACGGGAGTCGCCGCGGCAATTTCTGGGAAAATTACAGATCCCAGGAAACTAGGAGACTACCCCAGAACTGCAGATCCCAAATCGTATATTCTGAACGAGGAGAATATCGCTTTTCCGCCGGCTGATTCCTCACACATTGAAATTATCATGGGGCCCAATGTTAAACCGTTTCCGAAATTCAGTCCGCTTGAAGACCTTCTCGAAGGTCCTGTTTTGCTTAAAGTAGGTGACAATATAACCACTGATCATGTCATGCCCGCAGGCAACAAAGTGCTCCCTTTGAGGAGCAACATCGAAGCGATTAGTGAGTTCGTCTTCAGCAATATTGATCCGGATTTCGCCGAGCGCGCTAAGAATCATAAAATGGGATTCGTTGTAGGCGGGGAGAACTATGGCCAGGGATCGTCCCGGGAGCATGCGGCTATTGCTCCGAGATTTCTAGGCGTACGGGCCAAAATCGCCAAGAGCTTCGCCAGAATCCACAAGGCTAATCTCATTAATTTCGGAATATTACCCTTAATTTTCACCGACCCGCACGACTACGCCGCGTTAGAACAGGGTGATCAGATTAGATTGGAAAACACAAAGTCTGACTTAGCCAGTGGAAAAAATGAGCTGGTCGCCAAAATCGTTGGGTCAGGCAATAAGATCATGCTGAAGCTGGAGATTACGGAACGAGAGAGGAAAATTCTTTTGGCTGGTGGATTAATCAATCTCGCCGCTGGCTGAGGGGACGGCCACTCGTCATCACACACGGACACGTCATGTTTTCTTGAAACAGGTTCGGCTGTGCGCAGCACTTATTTATTTTTATCGATGAAAATTGATCGTACTATCGGGTAACTCCTCAGTCACAAGGGGCCTGTGGTTTGTGACGCAGTGCTCCAGCGCCGACGC
>JBKQRG010000020.1:0-3324 GCA_052144015.1 Desulfomonilaceae bacterium | reverse complement strand
CCGAGTGAACCGTCAGGGATGATGATTACAGGAGTATCCTTCGGGAGATCTGGGAGGATGTCAGCAAGGAGAATATCGGACAGTTTCTTACCGGAAGAAAAATCAAACTTGGCTAGTGTAGCTGCGCCGATCCCTTCACCCGTCATTTCAAATGAAGCTCGGAGCTTGCGAACCAGATCATCTATCTCCTTCCTCGGAACAGGCTTGAATTCAGCCTTGACTAGATTCTTACCCCTCGTTAGGTAGATGATGATTCCCAAATCAGTGACATGATAAGCCAGTACCCATTCGTTATCTTTCAGGTCTGCTTGGGATAGAGCCATCGGTTGAGGATATTTGGTGGCGGCAAAAAGAGGATACTGCTTCCTTAGCATATCCGTATGCGTTGCGAGTTTCTCCTTAGCTTGCTTTACCTGGGCTTCAAGAATGGCTATTGCTTCCCCATTTCTCTTTTCATACGCACTCTGAAGATTCTTAGTCAGAGCCGAGAGCTGATCATGGAGTTGGGAGTCTGCATCCATTGTCTCCTTAGGAATTAGGGGTACAGATTCTTCCGCTCGCTTTGACAGTGCCTCGGCAAACACGCGAGCCTTGGTATATTCAGATTCCTCCAGCGCCTCCAGAAGCTTATTGAGTTTCATCAGGACTCGTGCGAGACCATCGTAAGGAGTTGTACGTAGGAAACCGTTAATTCTAACATCGAAAAATGTCTCTCTCTGCTCTCTGGGAAGGCTATCCCTCAAATCTTCAGTCAAGGAAACAGCCTTGGCAAAATTATCCATAGCCTTATTGTTATCTGACATGCCTTCATAAGCAAAGCCAAGTCCAGTGTAGGCAGTGAAAAGTGCATCAGCATCTTTATCGGATTCAGCCAATGCTAAAATGTATTCGAAGCCCTGCTGGGCTTCGACATATTTTGATTTCGAAAGGTTTAGTCTTAGGGATTGGGTGCTTGATGCATCCTTTATCCATTCGGAAGCTTTGTCTAATTCACCTCTATCCAGATATAGTTCACCGATGAGTTTTCTCGTACTATAGGCTGGTACTCTGCTCTCGGCAGAGACTTCCAGTCCTTTTTTGAAACTTGCCAGGGCGTCATGATATTTTCCTATGAGTCCGTAAACCTCGCCAATGCAGTTCAGGGTGGCCCCTTCACCCCACAAATCCCGAACCTTCCTTCGGAACACTAGGGATCTATTATATTGTTCCAGCGCCTTGGAATATTGTCCCAAATCCACGTAAATATTTCCGATGTTGTTCAGGACGACGTCTTCTCCATACGTATCCCCAATCTTACTGGTGATTACCAGGGACTTCTTATAGTATTCCAGCGCCTTGGAATATTGTCCTAATGCACTATAAACCCTCCCGATGTTGTTGAGGGTAGTCCCTTCACCTTTGACATCGCGCAACTTCCCGCTGATCGCCAGGGACTTATCATATTGTTCCAGCGCCTTGGAATATTGACCCAAATCCATGTGGGCCCCTGCAATGTTGTCCAGGATTACCCATTCATCCTTCATCTCTCCCATTTTCCTGTGGATCACCAGAGCCTTCCCATGGTGTCCCAGTGCCCTCTGATGTTGGCCCAAATCCGAATGAACGAAGCCGATGTTGTTCAGGGTAGACCATTCACTATTCACACCCCCCATCGTCTTTTGCATCACGAGGGACTTCTCATAATGTTCCAGCGCCATGGAACATTGACCCATCCTGCCATAAACCACTCCGATGTTGTTCAGGGCAATGCACTCCCCCCGAACATTGCCGATCTTCCTATGAATCAATAGAGCCTGCTCATAGCGTTCCATTGCCTTCATGTCTTCGTGCCAAAGGTAATATATGCGACCCATAAAATCTAGGATCACTCCTAGAGACTTGCCGTCGGCGGACTTTCTGAGGATGGCTAGAGATTTCTCATAATAATCAATGGCTTTTCGATATTGTCCTGAGTATTCATAGAGCCTCCCGGTGTCCAACAGATCAACCGCTTTTCCCTGGTTAGACTTGATCTTCTCGCAAATCGCCAGCGCAGATGTGAGTTTCTGGTGGGCAGTCTGAATGTCTACTATTGCCTTCGGGGCCTTGAGCAGCGCCTCGCCCTCATATATCAGATTGTTTGCTTGTTCCATTGACTGAGCTGACCCAACCGAAGGAATGAAAACGAAAATCACCAATAAAACAACGATCAGGACGCTCATTCTTTTCATGGGAACCCCCTCAATTTTGGCAGGAAAAGTCGTTCAATAATGCACAGGATATCGCATTTACGAACCAAGTCCCAAAGGATCGAAGAAATCTTCACAGAGATTTTAGTAGAGAATTCATTTGGAAGATGACACGATCAACTAAATATTGTCCACAAAAAACAAATGCAGAAGGGAAGCATTGGAATTCAAGTTCCCATCGGAAAGCGGGGGTTTGAGCCACCCTCTCCAATCGAGATAGTGCCTGCGTCCGATCATTAAGACCCCTCACTATCGGAATCGTATTTGTTGCTGTTGTTAAAGGGCACTGTGGTGGCAGTATGTGCTTAGTCGTCTGAATTGTAAAGGATTTGTTGCTGGATACGATGACTTGTTGGTCAACCGTAATTGCCCCGGCTGCCTTACCTGCTCGTTATCTTCGTTTGCTTATGGGCGGTCTCTTCAATGTGCGTGCCTAAACCAATCTGTTTCCCATTCGGCAAAACAAACAGAAAACCATGGTGGGAGCTTCGGATGCCCCTCTTCGGTGGAACTTGCGGTATCGGCACACCCTCATTCGGTCTTTCTTTCGGTTCGGCCTAAATAATCAATCGATCCGCCAATGCGATCCGCAAAACGAAACGCAGTCACAATGCGGCTTTTGCATCGTATCCTTGCCTCTCAAGACCTGCCGGGATTTTTCTGGGGCGGTTTGCGGGAATTCATCATAAAAGCCTGCGCAAGGATATCATTCCAACCAACACCGAAACTTTCCTCAGCTACCGCCAGGCCTTTATCACCGGAGACTTGAATATCTGACAGACATTTAACTCCCCTGGTACCTCCATTGAGAGAGACGTTTACAGTCTCTAACCAAATCTATGGAGGTATTCCTTTATGAAATACTACGGCATCAATGCAACTGCCAAAGCAACAGGCATAACCGAATCAACCCTGCGCAGGTGGGAAGGAACGGGCTTATTCACTTCCGAACGAGTGTGTATGGGCAATTCAGACGGATCTTTGAGAGGCGGGAGGGGTTAAGCTTTGGCGAAGATTGGGGAAAGCGGCATGCGTAAGTAGACTTTGTCGGCATGTAATTATGTATAATATAGTTGACAGTCATTTTATAGTGGCA
>JBKQRG010000019.1:0-9491 GCA_052144015.1 Desulfomonilaceae bacterium | reverse complement strand
AAGAAAAGCACAATTGATAGACCGAACCATTTGAGCGCAGAAGTCTTCATTATCACACCTCTAAATCGATAAAGTGGAAATTCGAATAGGCACTGTACAACGATTCCCCCGCAAATGTTTCTTGAACGATTTTTGGGTTATCTCATTTGCAACTGTCTCTACATCACGATACATGTCCGGCCCCTACCTATCGGGAGATGACCGCGCCCGCCTCGTCCCTGTGGCACAGGTTTACGTCAGCACATGTATCTTTTATAATTTTGCTGCAACGGATCATATAGCTAACTTCATTTTTAGTGTAGCCTAAGGTCTCTCAGCCCATATGAAAGTGGGTTAAGTTAAAATTCTTGAAGTGCAAAATGGAAACTGAAAAGAAAGAGCCATTGAAAATTCCCCGTAAATCGAGCGGCCCTCTGAGACTTTACTTAGAGGACGGCGAACTTTTTGTGACCGGTTTTGGATTGTGGATACCGGTCGAGAACAAAGAGCAGGGCTTAAAGCTCATTGCAGAACTGGAAGATCAGGGATACCGAATTTGTTATTAAAAAGCGCATCCAGTAATGCCGGTTTAAGCTTTTTCCAGTGGGGCCACCGCCGTTGGAAGACTTGAATTCGACGGCGGCGGTTTGAACGCATAGGTTCTCAGCAGAGCCAGACCGTACGCTGCCAGCAAAACCAGAGCGATAAAGAACGTTGCAAAAATCTTTAGATTCCTGATTCTCACATCTATCTCCTTACGTTGAAACGATTGCCCGTTAGAGTAAAAATACTTCCGTGCGGATCTGAGCGTCAGATATCCCCATTGATCGCAAGCTTTCAATCGCCATATCGACCATCCTGGGCGGAGCGCAAATGTAATAACCGGTTTGTTCGCCTCTGTTGCCAACTAGGCGACTGATTTTATCTTTATCGAGGTGGCCGGATTCCTCGGACCATCCTGGTTTCGGGTTGGCTATGACGTGGATCACCTTCAGATGAGGTTGTGTACCAGATTCGATCTCGGCCAGTTCGGACCTGAACACTATGTCTTCTTCCGTCCGATTAGCATAAAGAAGCACCACGTTTGCTTCTTTTCGGGTATCTCGCATATGCCGGATCATGCTCATGATTGGAGTTATGCCGATTCCTCCAGCGATAAACACAAAATCCCTATCCTCAGGATGAAAAGTGTAGCAAAAACGACCAAACGGTCCCTCCTCGATGGCAGTATCTCCAACTCGCGTCTGTCCTATTGTTGCTGTGAAATCACCTGATTCTTTGATTGTCGAACTGATAAAATCTTTATTCGCCGGGCTTGATGAAATTGTCCAGTGGTGCTCTTCGACCGGTAATCCCTCAGATCGTCGAAGCGTCAGAAAATGAAACTGGCCGGGCTGGTAGTCATAAATTGGTTGACCATCCTGAGGAGCGAATTTCACGGTCCATACGTTATGTGTTTCTTGTTCCACCCCTATTACTTTATAAGGAGATCTTTCCAACCGCCAGGGTTTTAAAACCTTGTGATGAACATACGCGAAGATTGCAAGGGCAAAAAGCAGCAACCAGAGGAGGCGCATCAAAATCGGAACCAGATCATAGGCTGCAAACCAGCTATGGACAAACGCGCCTGTGACAATGAGGACCGCCAGCACATTGTGGACGCGTCGCCATTGCTCGAATGTCAGTCCAAAACTGTTATACCAAAGGCTTATTATTACGTGCAGAATTAGGAGCGAAAGGGCCACTCTGCCACCCCAAACGTACCAAGGCTCGTTGAGGCCGGTAAGCAGCCCTAGCCCTAGCCCACCGTAAGCCATACCCGGCGGGTGAGCTAGAAGCAGAAAAACAGCGAATACTCCCATGCACCTGTGGAATCGGATCACTACATCGAATCCAAAGGGTCTTTCAATCCACTTCCAACGCGAGGAAAGGACTGGTTGGACTGCCATGATAGCAAAGGCCGCCAATGCGAAACTCGTGGCCGTGTCGAATAGAACAGTCATGTCGCTTTTCATCCGAAGCGCGGCTATAAGCAACAACGGACTCAGAGCCACTACAATGTAAAATGTTGCCAACACAAAGCCCATAATTTTTTCTCCGAGAATGGAATTGTTCCCCCGAATGGGCAGTCAGTTATTGTAATGGTGTTGAACTTGAATCTCTTATGATATGGTTTTTTGTCGGAGCTGAATTTTCGACGCAGCTTTCATTTCAATTAAATCATATAGTTTCTCGCATCACTGACGATATGTAGCGCCGACAGACCCCTTTATTTCTCTAATCAATTAACTGAAAAAATCATTTCCCATTAAAATTCAGCGTAGCTTCCTGAGGCTCGTGCGTCAATTGTAATTTGGAACTTATTTTGTTTGAATCTGCAACGCCACGAGAGAAAAACGGATAAAGAATTCTGCCATTACCGAAACGAAAAATGTAATATGAAATCATGATTGATAATTGAATCACCAGGTGGAGAACAAGATGACCGATCAAATCAAAGCTTCTATATGTGGCGAAATAGCAACCATCCTGTTTGACAGACCCAAGTCATACAATGCGCTGGATTTGGATACCATGGCGATTTTTGCCGAGCACCTGGTTAACTTGGCCGTCGATGAGACGGTGCGCGGAATAATTATATCGGGGCAGGGGACGGTGTTCTGCTCTGGAGGAGACCTGAAGTGGGTGAAGAGTTGGCCCCAAGGTTATGCCGCGGCTTTCCACAATTTGGCCGCTCGACTTCACCAAGCGACCTTGGAAATCCGAAGGATGAGAAAACCAGTTATAGCCGCGATAAACGGAGTCGCGGCGGGAGGAGGCTTTTCGATTGCACTAGCTTGCGATTTCAGAGTCATGTCCCGATCTGCGACTTTGAGGCAGGCCTACACATATTATGGATTATCGATTGACGGAGGAGGGACATTTACATTACCGAAGCTTGTGGGATTGGCTCGTGCTCTTGAAATAGCTGCTTTCGATAAATCGATTTCAGCCGAACAGGCACTTCAATGGGGACTCGTTACTAAAGTGGTAGAAGACGGTAAGGCATTGGAAGAAGCCTTAAAGATGGCCGAAGAAATAGCGCAAGGTCCGTTGCACTCATTTGGACACTCTAAACGACTTATGACTGATTCATTCAATAACTCCTTTGAGACGCATCTCCAGTTCGAACGCGAGGCGCTTGCCGCATGCGCGGCTCACGCGGAAGGCGAAGAAGGCATCTCGGCATTTGTTGAAAAGCGCAAGCCGATTTTTAGATGACACTTAACATGAGAAGAGTTCTTTGAAGGTTAAGGCATTTCGTGGCGCGTTCGCGTTGTAATCGTTGTTAAAAAATGCGTACAACGTTCTGCGACGCAGGTGTGGTTTCAGCAAGGACACCCAATATGAGAGTTCTTCATCCGTGTAATTGTATCGATAGACCTCTCGCTCTTGCCCATGAAATCTCACGTATAGAAAATCGGTTGTTGGCAGGACTGTTTCAGGAAGGCTGGGATGGCTTACAGCGGCGAATGCGGCATTATGATTTGCGAGAGTTTTGGTTACTTCATCATCCCACCAACTCTCATGCCTGAATTCTACTGCGTGTCGAACTTTTTTAGGGAGCGAAGATAAAAAGGTCTCCAGGCGATCCACATCCTTGTGAAGAGAAGGCGGCAACTGCCACAATATGACTTCCAGGCGGGTGAGCTTTAGCGCTCTTTCTAAGAAATTTTCCAAAACCTCTTCACAATTCGCAATTTTTTTCAAATGAGTAACCACGCGAGAACCTTTCACCACGAGGTGAAAATCATCTCCGAGCCTAGTGTTCCAAGCTCTTATCATCGGTTCGGTGGGCAGCCTGTAAAAAGTTGCATTGATCTCCACAGTGTTGAATTTTTCGGCATAAAAGGACAAACGTTCCGTGCTCTTGATATCTTCCGGATAAAAATTTCCGTACCAATCGTCATAGGTCCAGCCTGAGGTTCCTACGAAAATGCGGTTTGCTGACATGGAGCTTAAGTCTCAACGGTGTAAGGATTAAAATCTAAATTTTTGATTTCAATTCTGAATTATCGTTTTTTACTGGATGGCCTTAAGGACGGAATGATGGGGCTTAACGACCTCGTGCGTTTTAGGGCCGATAGAGCGTGACCATGACTTAATTAAGCAAATTATTTCATTCCCCCACAAATGATTTCTTCACAAGGAATCCGCAAAACTGAGCCATCACGCCACTTTTCAGCTTCACCTTTCGCCTTGGAAGCAATTTGCTGTGAAATTTCAGCTGGGATGTTTTCCAGTAACATCTCCAGTCGTCCACTGATACCCAAGTTTATGTTCCAGTATTCTTCCCCATCAAGCACTACCAGCGGGTAATCGACCTTTTGGATATGAACTTCCCGAAAATTGATCTGACGCATGATCCCTTCCATAGCTCCGGGAGGGCCGAAATCGAACCAAGTAGGCGCTCCCGGCATTACGGCTGCCGGCCACAGCTCGGCAACTACCTTAGCGGTCATGCCTATTACAACAGTTCGATCCGGAGTGCTCCAGACAGAAATAGCAACCCGCCCCTTAGGTTTTAACACGCGGCGCATTTCGCTCAATGCTTTAATCCGATCCGTGAAGTGGATTAATCCCAGGTGACACAGGACAGCGTCAAAAGATTCATTGGCAAACGGAAGTTCTTCCGCGTCGCCTTCCTGGAAAGAGATATTCGTCAATCCCACTCGAGCTGCCCTAACGCGAGCAAGTTCAATCATTCCGGGCGCCAGGTCCACCCCGATCACCGATCCAGCTGGAGCAACCAATTCAGCTGCTTTCAATGAAGGAATACCCACCCCGCAGGCAATATCCAATATTTTGTAACCAGGCTTGAGCTGCGCTGCATCCAGAAGGGGAGAAGCCAAAGTCTCAAAAATTGCAGCGCCGTGGTTCTCGTAACTCCGGGCTTTACGACTATACGTTTCTCGTTCGATGGCTTTGTATTTGATTTTATCAAACTCGGCCATAAAAACTATCCTACTTCATTTTGGCATGGGGAATGGGGAGGCATTTTGAAAACCACCTCCCCAACGTATTTGAGCCTAAGCTGCTATAAATTCATAGCTGACGTGTTCGTTTTCGAGATTAACTGCGCGGATTTTGAGTTTCATCCCTGGTTTAATCGCCTCATCCGGGAGAGATTTATCTATTCTGCCGAACACTTTCACTCCCTCAGGGAACTCCGCAACCGCCAGTGCGTATGGCACCTCTTTTTCGAAGCCCGCTGGAGCGTACATTGCTTTCGTAAAACTAATAAGAGTCCCCGGACCGCTGATAGGAAACCAATCCATATCGGAATTTAGACAGCTGTTGCAATCGCTCCGTGGCGGAAAAAACTTGGTCCCGCAGCTCTTGCATATGGTCCCGCGAATTTCGTTATTTTTTAAAAATTCCACAAATTGCTCGGCTTTTGTGGCGCCTGTAAAACTTATAAATCCAAATTTTTCAAATCCCATCTCATTCCTCCAAAGGACGCTGCTCAGCGTCTAGGTTGAAGGCCTTTTCTCAAAAACAACTCGTGCTGTGAATTGACATCGAATTCCTCACAGCCACAACGCGAGAATTCACATTATCAGGGTTTTGGAAAGAGCTGGTTCAATCCCGCACAGCAAGCGGTGCATAAAAATTGATCTGGCCCTGTTCTGTTTCTTTAATCTACCCCGAATATGCTGACGTTGCCGTAGATACCGACACCGCCGATATTGTGAACCAGGCCGATTTTGGCTCCCGGGACCTGCATATCTCCGGCTTCACCTCGAAGTTGCATGACTATCGTCCTGATCTGCGATCCTCCAGTAGCTCCTATTGGATGCCCTTTTGAGAGAAGACCACCATCCACATTTACCGGTATTTTGCCTTCCTTGTACGTTTCCTTGTTTCGGATTAGTTCTTTGCCACGTCCCGGCTCCGCAAATCCCAGATCTTCGTACGCCATCATCTCGGCGATAGTAAAGCAGTCATGCACTTCCGCAACATTTACATCCGCCGGTTTTATTCCCGCCATGGCGTAGGCTTTCTTCCCTGCCAATTGTGCGCACCTCAGTCCGGCAAATGTATCGCGGCCGGCCATATTTATTGGTGCAGTGGCCATGCCGAGACCTAATATACGTACCGGTTTTTCACAAAGGTCTTTTGCTTTTTCTTCAGAAGCAAGAATTACACAGGACGACCCGTCCGCATTGGCGCAGCAGTCGAACATTTTCAATGGTGTAGCAATGTAATTGGGTTCCATAATTTTTTCGAGCGTGAGGCTTTTGCGGAAAACCGCTTTCTCATTGACCACTCCGTAAGTTGAGGATTTTACCCTGATTAGTGCAAGATCCTCTTCGATGGTTCCATATTTTTCGAAATGGCCGCGAGCGTACATCGCATAATACGCTGGCATCATGGTACCGAATGGAGCTTCCCACTGAATGTCCGCGCCGCGTCCCATTCTTTCCTGCGACTCGGCGGAAGATATTTCTGACATTTTTTGGAAACCCAGCACGATTACTACATCATGAAGGCCTGAGGCAATCAGAGCGTAAGCTGTCCTGAGTCCGCTGGAACTGGACGAACAAACGCTTTCAACGTAGAACGTGGGTTGAGGATTCAAGCCGAGATATTCGGCCATGAGACCGGCCGGCGTCCTCTGTTTGTCGTATTCGGGAGCGGAACAAATAACCGAAGCATCGATTTGAGCTGGTTTGAGGCCGGCATCTCGCATCGCATCTCTATAAGCCTCAAAGGCCAATTCTCGAATCGAGCCCGGATAAGCCCGCACGAACGCACTCTGCCCAACACCGATGACCGCAACTTTTGGCATCCGGAATTCCTCCTTATGAGCGCTGAACGTGATTCTCTTGTAATTTGGCAGAGCCGAAATGATAACACAGGACATCGAGCGAATCAATTGAAGTAGCAGAAGTCGTTCACCAGTTCGATTATGCTTAATCTCCGCAATAGTGATTCTCGCCATCAATGCTGGAAATTCTTGCTCAATCCTTGTCTCTCTGATACTCATACTGTTTGACCGGAGAATCGAGATTAAATCTACAAGTTCCGGCATTCGTCCTTCAAATCTAGGAGGTTCATGCGATGGAAATCAAGCACATATGTGTTGTCGGCGCCGGATTGATGGGTGCGGGCATAGCTCAAGTGGCGGCTCAAAGCGGCTTCAATGTAAATTTGAACGATGTCGAAGATAGATTTATCCAGAACGGGCTCAACACGATTCAGAAAAATCTCAAGCGCTTGACAGACAAAGGCAAAATGGATGTCTCCGAAGCAGAGGCCGTACGATCAAGAATCAAGCCAATACTGTCTCTGGCGGACGCGGCCAAGGACGTCGATGTCTTTATTGAGGCAATCATCGAAAAAATGGATCTGAAGAAAAATTTCTATAAAGAATTGGAAGCTGTAGCCCCTGAGGCAGCGATTTTCGCGACCAACACCTCAGGACTGAGCATAACCGAGATTGCGTCAGTGACGAAGCGTCCGGAGCGCTTTGTTGGGATGCATTTTTTTAACCCGGTCCCCATGATGCAGCTCGTAGAAGTTATCCGCGGCATAGCCACCTCCGACGAAACCGTGGGAATTATCAAAGGATTGGCCTCCAAAATGGGCAAAACTGCCATCGAGGTTCAAGAAGGGCCGGGTTTCGTGGTGAATCGTATTCTTGTTCCCATGTTATGTGAGGCTATATTCGTTTTGCAGGAAGGGCTTGCAACTGCGGCTGAAATTGACGAGGGGATGAAATTGGGAGCAAATCATCCTATGGGACCGTTGGCCCTTTGTGACCTCGTCGGGCTGGATACTCTGCTGAGCGTCCAACAGCATCTATACGAAGAGTTCGCTGATCCGAAGTATCGCCCGCCCGGGTTACTGAGAAAAATGGTCCGCGCGGGACATCTCGGACGCAAATCCGGCAAAGGATTCTTCGATTATACTTGATCGTGTTATCACAAATGGAGGATGGGTTTTAGAAGGCGCTTCAATGAAAGGGCATCGTCCAAAGATTAGAGTACGCCTTTTATAAGTGCGCTATTTGAAGCGGAGGAGAAAATGCAAGAAGTAGAACGATTCGGTTTGACTGAAGAGGAAATTATGCTTCAGGACATGGTCCGTCGTCTGACTCGGGAAAAAGTGGCGCCTGGGGCGGAAGAACGGGATAAAGCAGCGGAATACCCATGGGACATGTTGGAATTAATGAGAGAAAACGGTCTGATGGGCATCGATTTTCCCAGCGAATACGGAGGAATGGCTGCGGGCATGATCGCTCACTGCATCGCGGTGGAGGAATTGGCAAAAGCCGATGCTTCTGTAGCTTTGATCCCGTCATGTCAAGAATTGGGAACTTTGCCGATAATATTGGCCGCAAATCACGAGCAAAAGCAAAAATATCTCCCGCCTCTTGCTTCCGGTGAAAAGGTTGCAGCCTTCGGGCTTACGGAAGCCAAGGGTGGATCGGATGTCGCGGCCCTCAGGACCCGTGCAGAGCGCAAAGGGGATAAGTACATTCTGAACGGAACCAAGACCTTCATTACCAATGGAGCCGTCGCGGACACCTATTCCATATATGCAATTACCAACCCTGATGCGCCGTCTCATAAAGCAGGATCTGTTTTCATCGTCGAGAAAGGGACACCTGGTTTTACAGTAGGCAAGGACGAGGACAAGCTTGGAATCCGATCCTCTTCCACCACAGAACTGATTTTCGAAGACGTCGAGGTGCCAGTGGAAAACCGTTTGGCAGAAGAAGGGGACGGTTTTCATATCATGATGAAAACGTTGGATTTCAGCCGCCCGTCAATAGCCGCTCAGGCCCTGGGCATAGCGGCCGGAGCCTTTGAACACGCAACAGCCTATGCCAAAGAACGAGAAACCTTCGGTAAGCCGATTATTCGTCACCAAGGTATTGCGTTTAAACTGGCTGATATGTCCATGAGGATTTCAGCCGCCCGCCAATTGTTGTACAAGACCTGCGCGCTCTTGGACCATAATGTGAAAAAGGACTTGTCGCGTGTTCCAGCGGAAATTATGCGCTATTCCTCCATGTCCAAAGCTTTCTGTTCGGATGTAGCTATGTGGACTACGATCGAAGCTGTTCAGGTTCTAGGTGGATATGGATATATCAGAGAATATCCGGTTGAACGAATGATGCGGGATGCAAAGATTACTCAGATTTACGAGGGCACGAACGAAATTCAGCGGGTCATAATAGCTTCAACGCTGTAGAATATCGATAAGTATGCCCGCTGTTGCAGATTCCTCAATTGATTGGGACTGGCAAGCACATAAGGGCGACCCGATAGTCGCCCTAGTCTTGTCCCGTTTTCATCTGTTCCGCTTTTGATACAGCGCCGCTAGCGGTGGTGCATAAGACCAGTTTGCGATCGAACGTGGAACATAGGAACGAAGAGTCACGGAACGGACATGCGTGGGCAGGTACCGTGTCACCCCAAAACGGCAATTCCTCATTTACAAGCGGCCAAAGAGTGTCATTG
>JBKQRG010000018.1:0-4076 GCA_052144015.1 Desulfomonilaceae bacterium | reverse complement strand
ATCCTGATAATCCGTCCGGCTATCGTGTTCCATGCCCCCCTTGATAGCAAAGGCCGGCAGGAATGTCCACAAAGATCAACTTCGGTCAGAATTCCTTGCGCTTGGGCTCAAGTATGACAGAGCCCTGGGGAAAAAGAGACCCCGCTACCTAATTTGACACGGAATTGGTTCCGTTGACAAAGAATCGACTTGTAAGACAAGTGTCGTTGCGGGGAGTGAAACGAAGAAATCCAATTGTGTCCGTTTGCGAGATTGGAATATTCTGCTGGAGAATTCTTTTTCAACCGCAATAGCATCTCAATTCTCCGGCTGGCATAGATCATGAGCCGTTTCATTTCCTCATCCGTGATCCTGCTGAAACTCTCGTCCTCAAAGAGTTTTGAAGGCTTTCCAGCATGAAGATCCTCAATGGGACCATTTCGAAGGGCATAGGCCACAATGACATTGGCCTCGTCTCGCAACTTAAAACCATCTGGCCATCGTTTCTGAGCCACCTCATCTGGAATTCTGGGAATATCTTCCATTGTTGA
Organism: Desulfomonilaceae bacterium; assembly: GCA_052144015.1. GTDB lineage: Bacteria > Desulfobacterota > Desulfomonilia > Desulfomonilales > Desulfomonilaceae > DATJPW01. The sequence continues at coordinate 3,546 of JBKQRG010000018.1, read as the reverse complement.
CCCCTTCCCCAAGATATTCTGCGCTATCATACCCGGGACAAGGGCCGTATCGCTGGGAAGTTTCGGACTAGGGGCTCTCTTATGGAAGGACTGTTGTGGAAATTTGCCTGCCGAGAATGCGGCGCTGGTTTTCTTCGACTAGGAATTCTTTTGGTGTCCATATAGGTGTCTAAAAGCGGTGTCATTCATTATTAATCAGTGACAATGAAAATCAAGACAGCCCATTGAAATGATTAACAAAAGGCTGTCTCGGCATCAAACGGTAATAGTGGGTGAAAAGGGTAGGGCCTCCCACTACGGATCAGAAGGCCGTGAGTTCGAATCTCTTAGCGCGCACCAGAAATCATGATGCGCTATGCGGTAGCTCCCTAGATTCCGCTGGAGATTTGTCGCGCATCATTCATGTCACAGAGGCTCAAATTAGTACTCTACGCCTCGTAGAATAATGTAGACTTCAAATTCCTAAAGTAATATTAAACTGTGGTTGCAAGGGTTGGACAGTTTGCGAAGTCTACCGATCGCACTTAGGTTGGGGGGTTATGTATTGAGACCTCGACAGTGTTCGCGCGGCTTCAGAGGATTCCTTTTTGCGGCAATTCACACATCTTTTCTTGTATTGTTGATATTGGGACCTGCAAAGGAAGCCTACTGTGCCTATTGGCCGGGACAAGAGAAAATTTTCCGACACGAAAACCGGCACTCAATTGCGTCACTCGCTGAACGACCGATCGTGCAACAAAGAATAATGAGGGTCGCCAGCGATACGGGTTGGACTGATGCCGTTATCTATGTGGGGAAAAAACAAGTAATGAGAAGAATGACAAGCGTGTACTGGGTATTGCTTGGGGTATGTACTGGGTTTGTCATTCTGCTATTTGTGTGGAAGCCAATTGAAAGGCGTTATAGACGGTATAGGAGGAGATTCCGGCGGCGTCAGCAAAAAGCAACCTCAAGAACTTAAGCTGAAGGGAGCGGTTTATCGGATTGGGTGACATCAGTTAAATCAAACAGATCAGAGGTATGCAGTAGTAGCTTTTGTCTGGCAGCGCAGTTTCGGATGCTTTCAAAACCGTAGTTCAAAATGATCCTGAAAGTATTGATGGAGGTCATGTCGAGATAAGGGAATCTGCGCATTTGCTTCGGCTGGCAGATGTTACCGGAAGACCCACAGCTTATTCTCGATCATGCGAAAATGATAATTCATTCATAAAAGTCGGAATAGCCTAACCATAGTTCCGCGTTTCTCCTCGCTCTCTGAGGGTTGTCTGTCGCGAATGCCTGAAATCCATCTGGATCTGTTCGGGTAAGGAATCACGTGGGGGATTTTACTTGACGAGGGGCCTGCAGAGAGGCATACTCAAATACAAGATAAAAGAGGCTTTTTCAGCAACGTGACGACGCTTTTGCCTTGTCGGGGCTCGTGTGAACCCTTTGGGTGGCGTTTCTGTGGTCAGTGGAACCATCGTTCTGATGGTAATCGACGCAAAGATTACGAAATGACAAGGCTACCGCATGATTCCGGGTTTATTCAATCTACCGCTTTGATTGACCGCCATACAAAAATTAACAATGAAAAGTCTTTTGTTCATTTTCGCTGTTTTTACAATTCTGTCCATTGCTTTGCTCTACCCGGGCCTCGATTCACCTGCGACTTATGACAGTCTCCGGTTTGTTGAACAGAATAGGCATTTGTTCGAGTCCGGGGAGTATCTCAAAGTTCTTCAGATCTGCCCAGGTCGGCAGGTTTTCTTATCAATGCTTTATGGTGTGAGTACCGCCTTCGGATTTGACGCACGGTATTTTCGGTTGCTGAACATCGTAGGGTTAGCCGCTTCGGCTACGATGCTTGTTGCGCTCGCTTCTTCCATATTACTTCACTTCAGGACTGATTGGGAATGTAAACTGCCAGTTTCCACGTTCGCTGGAGTGTGCGGACTAATATACCTGTGTCATCCTCTTCAGACCTATACTACCTTATACTATTGGCAAGGAGCGACCGTATTTGCTTGCCTATTCTACTATTCAGGGATTGTTGCTTATCTCTATGCTAGAGAAACGCGTACCTGGTACAATTATTTTTTTGTATCTCTATTATTTGCACTCGGGATGTTGTGCAAAGAAATTGTTGTTACACTTCCCGCAGTTCTGTCCGTTATCGAAATAACATCCCGGCATGACTCAATAACGAAACGTCTGCGCTATTCGCTATTTTGTTTTCTCCTCTGTCTTCCCGGCTTGGTCTCGTACGTTGCGGCGATCAAGTGGTTCCATACCACGAACAGCATGATGCGACTCGGGATCGGCGAGCGATTCTATGACTATTTTAGAAGCGGCGATGTAGGGATTACAACGCTTTTGCTCACTCAAATACGTATGCTATTCGACTACGCCTTTATGTCCCTAGCGCCCGCATTAACAGGTGTGGACTTGGTCAGGGCGGCTCAATACTCAATGGATACGAGCAGAACCGTTTGGGATTTATTAGCCGTACTGTCACTATTGGTTTTGATCGTGCTAATCCTGTTATCGAGACGAAGTCTGCCCGGAGTAGCTGTGGGCTTATCTTTTTTCCTCCTGGCCCTTGTACCGGAATCGCTCCTTATGCCGAAATACGCCTTTGTAGGGTACCGTGCGATTCTGCCTGGAGCCGGCTTGCTGGTTGCGCTGGCAAGTTTGTTTGCCGGCCTGTCCGACCGCACCAGACATGATCGACTGCTTCGAAATAGTTTTATTGGGCTAGCTCTAGCAGTGGCCTTAAGCAACGGGACCTTGATGCACTTTGAGGCATCCAAATGGAATCCCAGGGACTTCTGGACACGGGCATATGATAGGCTCCCTCCTTTACGGGGGGATCTTGATCTCAATTCCTATACCGATGTCCTACTTAACGCAACTTCTTCTTTGAACGAGTCAGGATACTTTGATAAGGCAAGAATTATCCTTGAAGATTTTTTCCATCAACTTACGCTTTATGAACAAGGCGGCAGCTCAATCAGTTCCGATCCGAACGCTGAACGCGTCCGAGCTATTCTTAAGAATCGGCGATTGCTGAGGGACTTGAGCACCAATTACGCTCGGGCCGCTTCAGGGTCTGGTTTTTCGGATAAAGCGTCCCGAGAATACCGACGCATTGCTCACGATTACCCCGACTGGGCTCTAGGCCGAAACAATTATGGTTCTATTCTAGAGGAACAGGGTGATTTTGAAGGCGCCCTGAAAGAATACGAAAAGGCAGTTGAACTGAACCCTGAACACCCGCTTTTTTCTCTGAACTTCGGAAAACTATACATTCGAATGGGCAGTCCGGAAAAGGCTTTGGATGTAATCTCCCGATCTGTCCGCCTTGAGAGATCGCGAGAGGCTCTCATCGTATACGGATTCATCCTGATGAAGCTCGGGAGACCAAGCGAAGCTGCAACGGTGCTCACTGAGGCCGTACGAAAAAGTCCACCGGATCTGGAACTCTTGAACATGTACGGGGTCGCTCTGGCCCAGAGCTCAAAATTCACTGAAGCACTAATGGTATTTAAAACCATCTTGAAGCTT
>JBKQRG010000017.1:0-16123 GCA_052144015.1 Desulfomonilaceae bacterium | reverse complement strand
CCCCCCGAAAAACAAGACCTCCCACAAATTGTCGGCAGAAGCCGCTTGATACCAATCAATGTTATTGTTAAACTAAAACAATATGTTATCCGAACATTCTCCACCAACTTCTCGTCAAAGATCCGCCTGATACCGCAGTTGACAAGTCCGCTGACTTTTTCTAATGCTTCCCGGCTGTCCTTGGATCCGGGGTATTCCCCTGCCAAGAATTTGTTAGGGACGACCCAATAACAGCGATCAAAAGGTTTTTGAAGATGGGATTTCATTCTTACACCTTGGCTGCGGACATTAGGTTCACTTCGAACAGTCGTTCAGCAAAAGAGTCGATAAGGGAGCGACGCGCCAATTTCCGCCGCCAATCCTGATGAATTCCTTTCTCGCCATAATAGGCTCCTGCAATTTGACCATAGACTGCGCCGGTCGTATCTGCGTCATCTCCGAGATTTACAGCAAGCAAACAACCGTCTCTGAATTCTTCAGTTTTATGGAATGCCCATAGAGCAGCTTCCAACGACCTTACAACATAGCCCGTCCCTTTGATAAGCGGTGGTTCCAAGGATTTGAATGAACCGGCAGCAATTTCATCTATTTCCTTCACCAGTGGATGCTCCGACCAGTATCCCTCGACGGGACAATACCGTTCAGAGAGAACTTCATCCTTCGATGCTCCTGTAACCGCACCTGTAATAAGACCTCCCATATAACGGCAGGCGTCAATACAAGTGACCGCCCCGTGTGTAGTCCGTGAACTCTCACCAGATTTTTCAACCGCAAGCTTCGGATTCTTCGCATAGAAAAGCGGAACCGGAGCCAGTCTCATGATCGAACCATTCCCGGCAGAGCGAGGATCGGTCGAACCACAGTATGGCTCTCCCGTCTTCTCAAATCTGTGCAGGGCTTGTCTTACGGTATTTCCTATATCAAAGCAGGAATCGGTGGAACTCAGATGTCCCCGTCTGTACCATCGAGAGTACCGTTCCAACTGATCCACTGGGTCAAAGTCTCGCTTTTCCAAAAGGCTCTCAGCCAGGCACAACGCCATAGACGTGTCATCCGTCCACTCTCCTGGCTTCAGTCCAAACGGTCCTCCGCCCAGCATGTCATTAATTGGCTCGAACGTTCCCTGTCGGCAAAACTCCGGAGTGGTTCCAATGGCGTCCCCGACAGCAAGACCCAGTAGGCAACCCCTATATCGGCTCAGGGTATCAGGTTTCATGGCAGGCTCCTAAGCGGTTTCCTAGAGCGCGTTCGGTTGCGGTGCAAAGATCTATCTCAGAAAATGGTTTCACAATACAGATCTCGGATTTTTCCGTCTGGGACCAGTGCGCTGGGAATGTTGTTAGAAAAACTATCGGAACATCCGTCTGAAATTCCTTTCTGATCTTCTGTGCTGATTTGACTATTTCAGTTTGAACGCCCAATTGCGTATCCACAATCATAAGATGTGGCCTGCTATTTCGAAACTCTTCAATGGCGGCTTCAATACTGAAAGGAGTCCCAATCACATCGAAACCCTTTTCCTGTAAGCTCACAGACAAGTATTTGGAAATTATAAGCTCTGCTTCAACAATCAGAACTCGCAGATTTTGCATTTCTTACCCCCTCCTCAACAACACTTCTCGCGCGTGGTTGCGCCAAGCCCACTGTTTTCAACTAAGAGTACGAAGACATGAGTGTTCCCCACCCCACCGTACCGCTCACGTGTGCCGAATAAGGACAAATGAATTCGGATTTTCGAGATGATTTTGGGGGCGATTGGGGATGTAGAATTATTTAATAGTTGTAAATGGTTATAGGGGTATGATAGTATTCAGCGGCTTCTAAACCGGAATCACGCTCGGCAGATGGAGGCAAACGCATGAGGGGAACCCAACTGGCCCGTCAGTGGAAGATCATTAAGTTAATCGAATCACACACGAAGGGGATCACGGTTACCGAGTTAGCAAGCGAACTTGAGGTTCCTCAGAGGACTGTGTACCGCGATCTTGAGGCTATTCAGGAAGCCGGATTTCCACTCTACACGGACAGGGAGGGGAAGAATTCTTACTGGAAGATTCTTGATACTTTCAAGAAGGATTTTCCCGTACCCATGACACTAACGGAGCTGATGGCCCTCCACATGAGCCGAGATCTGCTTACGGTATTCAAGGGAACTATTTTCCACGAAAGCATTGAAAGCCTTTTTAAGAAAGTAAAGACCGCACTTTCCCCAGAGGCCATTCGTTACCTGGAAAACATTTCCGGGAGACTGACGGTCAGCATTGGTCCAGCCAAGAATTTCTCTAATTCTAAAGAAGTCATCAAGACCCTGAGCGAGGCTACCGCCAAGAGACAACGAGTAGAAATCCTATACCGAGCTATATCTACAGGTCGAGACAGCAGAAGAAAGGTTGATCCCTATCAGGTATGGGTCATGAATGGCGGCTTCTACTTGATCGGTCTGTGTCATTTGAGGAACTCGATCCGTACTTTCGCGATGGACAGGATCAAAAGTTTTAAGGTCTTGGACGAACCCTTTCATTTCCCCAAGGACTTCAACCTGGAAGACTATCTCCAGACCGCCTTTCATGTAATGCGTGGAAACCCTGAAAAAATAACGGTGCGCTTCAGTCCAGGTGCAGCTCATGTGGTTAGAGAGCGTATATGGCATCCGACACAGGAGGTTAGGGAACTTGAAGGCGGAGGGTTGGAAGTCTCACTTGAGGTCCCTATAAACTACGAAATCGTGTCATGGATTCTTGGGTTTGGATCTGCCGCTGAAGTTGTTCAGCCGATTTCTCTCCGAAGGCGCATATCCGAGGAACTTCAACGCGCCTCAATGAAATATCTCGAACGTCATCCCTCGACCAAGGCTTACACGAAAAATATTCCTGCTCGATTGTCCTGATTTGACAAGCGTATGTGATATTGTGGGAGCAGCCTTTTGACTCCAGGAAATCTGAATCGCAAAAAAACTTCTGCTGGTATTAGACTTTTTTTGTGACGGCAAGGGCAATAGTGGAACCAGGGCAAGATTTTCGATGTTGTTCATGCGGTAAAGATCCGGGAACGAATCTTGTTCGTGGACGAAGGTACTGCAATGATTGTGTCTCAATAGACGGACAATCTTGTGCGCCAATAGGAACCGCGAAAAAATCTCAGAACGTAGTTCAATGTTTTCTGTGGTCATTTGAGAGAGTTCATCCGACAGCGAAGAGCGAGATTGCGAAACTTTCCAGTGAAGAACCCACGATTCTCATCGTCGGACCAACTGGTAGCGGGAAAACATCAATTCTTAATTTGATGGCAGGGTTCAGTCTATTCCCTGAAGGCACTGACCACACGACGCCAGTTCCGACGGTAATACGACGCGGCAGAGATCTCACAATTCGCGCCGTAGATGAAAATGGGCAAGAAACCCGCGATATTCCAAAATTGCATTTAGATGGGTCACTTGTGGTGCGTGACCTGCCAACCAGTCCGAGAAGGTTCCTAAGGAATTTGTTTCGAGTCGATGACTATGGGAACATGACGAAATGGTGGAGCGAATTCTGGGAACCGGCGTTCCGGGCAGCGAGAATTGGACGCTGCGTATGCATTGAAGCTACAATACCCGCAAACTGGCTTCCCTACGGGCTGAGGCTTGTTGACATTCCAGGTTATGAAGGCTGGTTTCCTGACGAGCGGCAATTCTTGCACTCTCTTGTGCTCAATTGGCTAGAACAAGCAGAAGACGCCATTTTTGTTGTTGAGAAAACGAAGATTTTTTTGGGTCGCGCAATCGAGTTTATACGTAACCGCACCAAGAATGGGCGCGGAGCAGCTTTGTTAGTGAATCAAATGGATACTTTCAATCCGTACCAGATCCAAGGAGCCAAACAGGATGGTCCCCAAGCATGGTACGCATTCAAGAATCACGTGCGTTGCCGTTTGGAAGAGGAGGGTTTGGGTCCTTTGAGCAGCATACCAATCTTCTTTGGTGCGGCTCGGACACGATTTGATCAATTCGACCTGGAGTGGCTTGAAAAGAATCTGGTATTGGAAATGCTCGGTTTCTTCTCATACTTACGACGAATCATTGACGAAACATGCCGTAAACGTGACGACGAAAATCTTTCGGCGAATCTACAGTGCCGCATTCAACTCTCTCAACATCTGGATTCGCTTCGTTGGAATTTGAGAGCTGCCTTTTCCAAATCTCTTGAACTGGCGAGAAGCGATTTCCTAGGAACTGAAAGCCTTATCGCAATATTCAAAGCAATCGACCACGCTGTGGATAGGGTGGAACTTGGTCTTTTAGACCTCTTGGACAGGAATACTGCACGTTCAAAGCTGGAACAGTCCATTAGGTCAACATGCATCCCGGTAATAAGGATAAACTTCGAGAAGGCTATCGAACTATACTCCCGGCATGTTCGAGAGAGATTAACCGGGGCTATTAATGACCTCTTCTTAGGGCTAAATTTGAACCGTAGCAGCGTCTACCAAGAATTCCAAGAACTCTTGCGAACTGAATGCTCACAAATTCTGGATGCCGCTGCGAGATTAGTACAAGCTTCAGTCTCCAATTGCATTGAGAAGATGCCTGCAGTCTCGTTCGCCGCCGTAATCGCAAAGACGATCCTTACCGCTGGCTTCTGGTATTCGCCAAAGGACGCGATCAAGATTTTCGCAAAGGCGAAAGTTCGTCCAAGATTTGAAAATCAACTACTTGCAGACATCTGGAGCGACACTACACACGTGCTTGTGGATAACACTTTAGAAAGCATCTGGGACGGTATTGGTCCTGACCGAGAGCGAATAGTGCTATCCGGTGGAGAGGTCTTTCCAGGTCTTCGGAAAATCCTAGAATCGGCTGTGGAAAAGATGGGAGTTTCCCCAACCTATTAACGCCCTTTGAATATGAAATTTATCAGGAGCGATAGATGAGTGAAGCATCCGAAGAGGCTAAATGCGGTGATGAAAGCCCAGTACAAAGATATCAGCGATTGCGCACGGCTCTCCAGCATCAAGCTCAAGAAATTTACCAATTCGTTTGGGCGGGAAATGAATCACATGTTCTCTTGTCGGACTTAGCTGATGTTATTAGGGATTTGGAAGATGATTCATTCAAAATAGGTCTCTTCGGTGTTACTGCGGCAGGAAAATCTACTTTGACAAATGCCCTACTTCGGGATTCAATCCTGCGAGAGGGGCTGGGCGAAACCACTCGGACTTTAACCAAGATCTGTGCAGCAGATCGGAATCATCCTCACGGTACAGTCCTAATTGAGTATAAAACGCTACAAGGTATACACCAGGAACTCGAAGAACATCTGAGAAGGTCCGGGTTCGGATTCAAAGAAGGCTTGAAAATTAACCTTAGTGATCCAGCTTTCCGGGCAGACCTGAGAGCCATTCTGAGGAACAATAGGGATCGCGACCCTGAGGTCGACATTACTTGCAGATACATTAAACACCTTCTGGATGGCTGGGATAAATGCGAAGCACTCCTCGGAACCCAATTGAGCATCACCATCGGGGATAGTGACAAGTTGGTGCACGACCAGGAGGACGTGGCAACCTACATCAATGAGCGCATCATTTATCATGATAACGAGATCACCAAAGACGGCTTCACTTTTTTTGATGCGCCAGGAATCGGCTCATCATACGCTCGTCATACGCAGGAGGCGGTCAGCCTTGCCCGAAGGGTGGACGCTGCCATTCTCGTTACCAAAGTAGATTACAAATTCATGCCCCCAGATCGCCGGTTCGTTCGTGACGCGTTGGACGTTCAAAGGATGCAAGATAGGCATAATCTTGTGTTCGTGTTGAATCAGATTAGCAGAATCAATCCACTTCAATCGAATCCACCAAGACGTCCCGACCAATTTGGAGCATGTGTTGCTGAAGAAGTGGATAGACTCTGTGAGCGCCTTACCGAGGTGGGTATTCACAACGCGACCGTATTTCCTCTCGATGCGGCATCCGGTCGCTGGACTAGAAGTTATCTGGCTGATCCCAAGGACGAACAGATACAATACAATTTTCGACATTATTCATTCGTACACTGCAAAGGTAATCCAGAAGCCAATTTGAAAGCTTCTGGTCTACCGGATTTCGAGGAGGGACTGATAAAGCACCTGACTTCAATACGCTACTACAGTTTTCTTGCAAACAAGTTGGATCGGCTCGAAGCCGTGAATGGATCATACGAAAAAGAATGCAAGCAGGCCCTTTCAGACCTCAACCGAACTCTTGAAGATCTGGAAAAGGAATTGGCTGAACACCTTAGCCACAGCACCAAAGTCAAAGATAAACTCAGCGAATATCTGCATTATACCATGCCCGCAAAAGTCAACGAACAATACCGAAACTTGTCAGACGAGGTCTCATCCGCCGTTGACAAGGCTTTTGAAATTCTTGCCAAACATTTTACGGAAAATTACCATCATAAGAGCGTGTGGAATCAAGAGCGTTATTGGGCTTGGGTGGTCGATAAGAGTGCCTCTGAAATAGAAGATGTCATCGCAACCATTAGAGACCAATACGAATCAAAGTACAGTCAAATAAGAGATGAAGCCCTGCGTCAGGGAATTCCTGAAATAGTGGCGCGTTACGGGCCTCAAATCGACTGGAATCTTAATCAAAATGACTTGTCTCAGGCAATCCGGGACAGAATCCAGGGCCTATCTCGGATCCAACTGGACTGGTGGCAAAAGACAAAAGCAATCGTTTTCTCTTGGGGAACTCTGTTGGGCGATGCACACACGAGCAAGATTCTCCAGTACCTCAAGGCCAATTATCAGGATAAATTCCGCGAAGACTTTTCTCAAGATATAACAGGGTGGGTAAATAGTGATCAAGATTGCTTCAGAGCGCAAGTCCTAAGAAAATTTGATGGACTCATGAAGCAAATAGAGGACAGAATCAACGCTGCAATTTATCGTATCAAAGATACCGAGCCGCAGCGAGAAGCTGCTGAGACAAGATTTAAGTCTTTCATCACTAAATGTCATGAGGTTGACGAGGGCCTTCGCGAACTTGAGCAGGAGATTGAGAAGGCTAGGCCAACTGAAGGTATGGATGGGCTTTGTGCTCGTCGCTGTTGATAGACCACATGAAACAAGAATTCGAAAAGCACAGAAAACGACCTCTCCTCGCATATGAGTCTCTCCACTGGCTCGTAGCCCTCGCATTTACACTTCTCGCCGCGTTTTTTGCGGACCGCTTTGAAACGAAATGGTTTGAGGCGGCTCTCATTGTGGCGACTGGCGGGCTGGCAGGCTATCTCACAAGCGATATGGCAATTACGATTTTGCTTTGGCCCACAGAGCCAAAACTGGGTGGAATGGTACAGGGTCTCTTTTTCAAACGCCGTGACCTCTTCGGAAACACCCTTATTGACCGATCGTGTGAAAAATTCCTAAACCCGGAATTATTTACTAAGCTCATTCAAGACCCTGCGGTAGAAGAAGCGTTGCATTCTAGCGTTCGGAGCGCAATTATTGATCTGGCTTCACGTGAGCTTGGTACTCCGAGAAGTTTTTTGTCGGAAGTTCTGCCTGACACGGAACACCGTGAGGAACTTTTTGACCGAATTGCGGCGGCTCTCGGGAATCATGCGGCTCAATTATTGTTCGACAATAGCTCTGAAGAAAGAATTTTCAATTTGCTACAGATGGGCATGGACTATGTTGGCCTTACAAAAGTGCAGTGGTTGGGCGATCCTACCAAAATTACTCCGGCTATTGAGCATATACTTGCCGAGTGTTTCACCGAGGAAGCGGTCGAAGCACTCAACGAATGGACAATAAAGAGAATTTGCGGTCCTCTGAATTCCAGCAATCTTTTGGGAGAATTGGTGCCTGACTACCTCAAAAAGCAGATCGGGCAGATAGTCCGAACATATGCCTTGACCGTCATCTTGAAAGAAATTAATTCACTCCTCTTGGATGAGAAGTTTCGGGCAAGGATTGTCCCTCTGCTCGCAAAAGAAGCAGAAGAATTACTCCGATCAAAAATTGCTGGGATTGACGGTCTCAAAGGATGGGTTTTGCGGACGTTCGGAAAGAAGGACATGAACGAATTGCTGGATACACTTCCGGCTGCACTTGATGGTTTCCTGTGCAAAACGCCAGAGTTTCTTGCACGCCCGGACTTCATAGAATATTTCGGTACCGCAATTGATAGAATGATTGTCGGTCTTTGGAGTCTGCGGTTAAAAGATTTACATGCTCTGATGCCTGCGGATTTTGTGCGGTATCTGATAACCTCTGCAACAGGGCCTCTGCGATCCGAAAGTGTGCGAAAAGAGCTTTCGGCGGGATTGGCCCAATTTCTATCGAGATTTGAGGGGCGAGAATTGAAAACTTTCGCCCCGTCCTTGTTTGATCATGGAGAAACCAAAGACAGAATTGTTCGGTTCATCTCTACAGAAATAGCTCAGATTCTAACCGATCCGGGGACTCGAAGCAGAATTTACCCTCAAAGTCGGATATTAATGCGGCGGTGGGTGGTGAGCTTCTTGGACACTCCGCTGCCCAAATTAATTGATTTACCTTTCGTGAAGTCACAAGGTGTTGAGACTCTCGCAGTAGCGGTCAGCAATATAGTCACTAATAAGCTTCGAGACTATGGTCCACGGCTGGTGGAAAGATTTCCAATTCGGGAACGGCTCCAAGATCTGTGGGATGCTATGACCAATGAACAGATGCAGGAATCAATACTAGGTGTCATGGAGTATCAGTTCAAGATTTTGATTAATCTGGGGATTAGCTATGGAGCTACTGTCGGCTTTCTCTCTCTGGTACTTCAGGGTGTCTCGGGCACAAAAGGGACCATCGTGGTCTGGACCGTATTAATTATAGCTTATCGGATTTTCAAATATAAGGAAGTGGAAAGAAAATGGTAGGTCGGATCATGTCACTGTGATCGGTTATTAGTGGCCTAATCGAGAGAATGTGAGACGATACCGCGGAGCCGATTAACAAGAGAGTGGCAACCTTGTGCAGCCTACACCCCGCTTTCAAATGGAACGCCTTCAATGTCACCGCCAAAGCAACTAAAAAAATAGCAATGTGTTCCTGCTCGTTTGTCCTGATTTGACATACGTCTCCGGCATCATGAAGGTATCATCGGGAAAGGAGACTTCTCATGGAAGCCGGAATAAAGGAATTCTTGAGTCTCATCAAGATCGGAGCAAAACAAAGCCACAAGAACATGACCTTGTACTGCCTATTGTCGGCTCACGAAGCTCCAGTGGATTTCCTCATACTAGACGAAGCGTTGGACAATGAAGCGCTGGTAATCACAGAGGTCAACGAAGGTGGTTCAGTACCGGAGCTGAAGGTCACTAACAGGTCCAACCAGAAGGTATTGCTTCTAGACGGCGAGGAGCTTGTCGGAGCGAAACAGAATCGAGTCCTGAACGTGACGATCCTGATAGCGCCCCAGTCTGAGACAGTCATTCCCGTATCCTGTGTCGAGCAAGGCAGATGGTCTTATCGGAGCAGGCAGTTTGGAAGCGAGTCCAGGGCGATGAGCGCCCAGTTAAGAAAACGGAAGTCCGAAACTGTTTCTGAAAATTTGAGACACGGGCGAGAGTTTAGGTCTGATCAGGGGGTGGTATGGGCAGAAATAGAAAATAAATACTCTAGGATGGCAGCAGAGCCATCTCCTACTATGGCGATGGCGGATCTGTACGAGTCCCATAAGGATCTGAGCACCCAATACCTGACGGCGTTTCGTCCTGTGGACCACCAGATCGGAATGGTCGTCTTCATTGACGGTGAGGTCGCCGGGCTGGACCTTCTCGCAAAGTTCGAGACTTTTCAAAAAACACATTCCAAGCTGGTGAATAGCTACGTGATGGACGCTCTGGAGACCGCTAAATCCCAAGAGAAAACGAGCAGCCATACTCTCAGAGCAAAAGCGTCGAAGGTTCTGGATGCGGCTCAAAAGGCTCGTTTTGAAGTACGCAGATCTGTGGCCCTTGGCAACGACGTCCGCTTGGAGTCATCGGACGTAATAGGGGCTGGACTTGAATTCGAGGGAAAAATCCTCCAGTTGAGCATTTTCCTTCGGGAAAACATAAACATACAGGGAAAAGAGAGCAAACTCGCCCGCGCTTCACGGCGACGCAGTTATGTGGAGAGATAGATCGCTCAAGGAATCTAGGGCAAGAATATCAATCCGGTGTCGCCCTAGATTCGAGGCAAGGATAAAGCCGCAACCCCGGAAATGGCATTTTTCAAATGACGTTTAGCTCCACATCCGGGAGTCTCTTTCTGAGTCTTTCCGTGAAGAGGTCGGCTCTCCCTGACAGAAATTCATCGTAGTGCTGGGGCTTAAAAGGGGTTCGCCCTAACGAAGGTTTCGGAATAATGTGGGAATGCAAGATGGTATCAAAATTTGGTACGCTGGCCTTGTACGTATCAAAGTAGACGAGCGGATGTTCCCGTGATTGAAAAAATCCCGAATTGCGGATCATCTTGTTGGGACGCAAAGCACAACTGCTTGTCGCCAACGTTGAAAATCGCCAGACAACCGAAAGGCTGGTTGTACGTGGTGGTGTACGTATATATCTGATGAAAACCCGCTTTGATGTTGGAAGGGCTATCGTTGAAGACCTTGGCGTCCACTAGCAGCCTTTCGTCTCCCCCTTGTTCCGAAATCAAATCAATTTCCCCGGTAGCCGACTTCGGCTCTATGTGAAAATCCAAGCCCTGTGAGTACAGGAATTCGTACAAGTCGTAGGCGAGGACTTTCTCTCCCTTCCGTGACTCGGCATCGTTGTACCGCTTTAATAGGGACTCTCTTCTGAACCATTCGCTCACGTGCTTATAACGGACAAGAAGGTAGAGCAGTATGTTCCGGCTATCAAGTTGCTCATCGAGATATTCATATAGAGGCATCACGAATATCCTGGTAAAGGCATCTATAGATTCATGGAATTTGGTCGAATGGGTGTACCGCTTGCCAACATGCAATTCCTTTTGATTTTGAGCATGATTTGCCGGGGTCTGAATACATTCTTTCATGACGAAATAAGCTGCTGCTGCCTGATCCTTTTCATCGTCAAAGACCGGAATAGTGTCGCGTGGCGAACTCTCTTCCAAAAGCGGCTTTACTCTTTCGAAAACCTGTGACTTCTCTTCCTCTAGTAATTTCAATATTGTTTTGAATACTATGTGAGAGTTCAGAAATGTCCAAAACTGCACCAACTGCCAGTGATAGAATTGCCAGTCCACTTCTCTGAGTCGGCGGACTCTATTCTGTAGCCTATATCTAAGCGTCTGCAACAGTTTTGAATCCATGCAATTTACCTCCCGAACTTTTTGAAGGCTTCTTCCAATTCCTGAACAGCCTTATTGAATTTTCTAAGGGCTTGTTCCGTTTCTCCCATGTGGTCTGTTGGTCGAATCAGGCTTTTGCAACCACGGCAGATTACCGGCTTTTCAAGGGCAACATCCTTTATTAAGAGTGGGTTGTAGAATCCGCACCGCGGACACTCTACCTCAATCTCGACATCATCCAAAGAAATCATGGGGTTTCATTTTCCTTGATGGTTGGTATCTTCAGAAAGTCGTCTCTTCGTCTCTGTCACACAATGCTTGTCAACGTCGCAACCGATTAAACGTGTGTTCAAGCTCTTTGCAGCGAAGGCGGTTGTGCCGGAGCGAAGGAACCGATCCACTATCAGGTCATTCTCGTATGAAAATTCTCAGTTACGTGTATCGCCTCAAAGACCACCCTTCTCCACTGAGCAACCCCTATCCATTATTGTCCCTGAACCGATGCGGTCCTGTCTCGGCACCGGTACATCCCTATACCCTTCCAGGTCATCACGACTTCTCGATGTTGGTTCAGTACCTCGATGTACACGCGAATTGTCCCTTGATTACGTTTCGAGCGAGAAAGCTTGGACTCTAGAACAGTGATGCGGATGGAAAGAGTGTCGCCGGGACGAACAGGCTTACGCCAACGCAATTCGTCTACACCAGGCGACCCCAAACTAGCTACTCGCGAGATGTAGTTGTCAACTAGAAGCCGCATAGCCGTACTTGCAGTGTACCAACCGCTGGCAATTAATCCACCGAATATGGATTGCTTAGCCGCTTCTGGATCTATGTGAAAGGACTGGGGATCGAAGCGCCGAGCGAAGTCAATCATCTCAGCTTCGTGAGCTACGATACTGCCGAACTCATGTACAGCTCCAGGGATGTAATCCTCAAAGTAGCGGTCGGTTATTGGAGTCGTGAATGTCATATCGGTAGTAAGGCTCCTTTTTACTCAATGTCCTTTTACCCGCCCCTGATTTCGATCTCTATGATCTTGTCCGCGCGGTGTATTCTTCTGGGTGACCGGCTTGATAGAATGTAACCAGACCGTCATCGGCACTATTGAAAATCTTGGGTTGATCTCCTCCCAGAAGTCTGATTCTGAGCGTCCAAGACATAGCAAAAATCTCCTTATCTGAAAATGTAATCTGCGGTAATTTGCCAGTTTATGTCTGGACGATTTGTCTTAATGACGCCTGGAAGGAATCTGGCGGAGCAGTTCAAACTTGAAGAAGTCCCTGATCTGGAGCCTTTATTTAATATTGCTCCTATACAAACAGTAGGAATTATCAGGCTGAATCCAGAAACTCTTCAGAGGCGCTTAGCGCTTGTCAAATGGAAGTTGATTCCATTTTGGGCACAAGATCTTCTCTAACACCTTCCTCTCTTGATCTCGGCGCAAAAGCTGAGTTAGGCGTCTTGGTCCGCGGCAAAGTGAGTGGAAACTGCACGCGTCCTTCGCATGTTGTATCCAAAGCTGAATTTGTATGAAGGATTGTCCTCAGGCCAGCATATCGGTCAAATCCTTCTCTCTCAGCATTCTCCGTTTCCATGTGGAGATATGTGGGATTGCGTAAGGCAGAAGCCTAAGCGAATAATAGGGAGGGAGGATTGGGACTCCGAGCATATCCCCCATAGTAATTAGTATGAAGAGATGCTCAGTACTGGCCCTTGTTTTCATTGTGAACCGCACTAACTCGTGAGCGAACATACCATAGACGAATTCTTTGACCGCTTGGAAGAATCCGCCTTTTTTTTTGTCCTTTTCAGCCATACATTAACCCACTTTTATTCTTGATTTATCCTGTACTAACTGTCACTTCGGAAGCATCCCTACTATAGCCTCTGACGAGGAATTTTCAAGCGTATTTCATGGATTATGATGGATGAACTAGTGGTAAAAGGTCCATCATTCGATGTCGCCATCACACCGCTTTGGCGTAGAAAGGAGTCCTGTATAGTTCAAAACCAATTTTACAGGAATGATCATTGTGAAAAAAGGGAACACATACATCGCGGCAAGAGTTGGGCATAATGGGCCAAAAAAACCGGATGAGAAGACGATCACCAATATGTTGTTTACCATCGCCAAGCTGACTCCGGCTGCAAGTCTGTCTGCCTGCTTTTCTTTTGGCGTCACCACGAAGCCGGTAACATAATATATTACGGAAAGGACGTGCGCCAGTGCCACTGCCACCAGTATTTGCCCTGCGTTTTGATAGAAAAATGATGAATACTGTGAAAAGACTCCGAAATTTATGGTTGCAAACGCCACCAGAGAAAGCGGGAATCGTTGACCATCGATAGCGTGTAAGACTCCGGGCAGGAACCTTCTCATGAACAGCACAGCGATAATGGGTATGAAAATCACCAGTGCAAGCATACGGACCATCAATCCAAACGGAATAGATATGTCCGCGCCGACTAATAGCTTTACAAGCCCTGGAAGTGATAGTGGGACAAGAATTGAGGTGATGACCGTCATGCGAGCCACTTGGGAGACTTCTGCGTTGACGAGAGTCGCCATAAACGGCGCCACCACTCCCGTGGAAATCCCGGAGACCAGCAACACCGGTACGGCATAATCGGGAATAATCCAGAGGCACAGCCAGTAAAGCGCCACTGGCAATATTATCAGCTTGATCAGAACCAGTTTGCCCAGTCCCAACATTGCCGTGGGTGACGTATCCAGCAATACGCCAAAATCAATCTTCATAAAGCTCAGAAATAGGAGAAACATCATAATATAAACTGGATAAGGTTGAAATATTACCCACAGATCAGGAAATACCACCGCCAAGAATGCGGAGCCGAATATCACCACGAGAAGTATCAAGTCATTCAGGCCCATAATTCGCTCACCGACAGTCTATTGAGCTTCTTCGCTGCTACAGCGGTTGTGCCGGAGCTGAAGGATGGATCCACTACAAGGTTTTTGTCATAAGAGAAATTCTCGATCCAGCGCCTCACCATCAGAGACCTCCTTTACCCACTGAGCGACCCCTATCGATTGTTGTCCTGAACCGATGCACCCCTGTCTCGACACAGGTAAAATCCCCCAGATTTCATAGTCATTACAACTTCGCGCTTCTGATTGAGAACCTCGTTCAACATGTGGACGTACCCCCGGTCAGGTTTTGAAGAAGAGTGCTTAGCTTCAATGATGGTGACGCGAACGGAGAGAGTGTCACCAGCAAATACAGGCTTGAGCCAACGCAGTTCGTCCACACCGGGAGAGCCCAGACTGGCTACATGCGAGATGAAATGGTTAACCTTGAGCCTCATCGCTAAGCTTGCTGTGTACCAGCCGCTTGAGATCAACGCCCCGAACATTGACTTTTTCGCTTTCTCTGGATCTGTGTGAAAGGGTTGGGGGTCGAAGCGCCGAGCAAAGGCAATCATTTCATCTTCTTCTGCGATTACACTACCGAACTCGTGTACTGCGCCAGGGATGTAATCCTCAAAATATCTGTCGTTAATCGGGGTTGCGAATGTCATGGTCCTATTGGAACTCCTTCAGATGTGTCTCTTCTGAGAGCCTCAGATGACTCCGCTGCAAGTTGATGGTTGAGGATACAACATTGGCTGTAGCTAGCCCCCACGGCGAGGGTTAATTATCCAGCAGAGGAGACGAAATCTCAGCAAGTTTTGCCATCATAGTTCGCACGTAGCCTGGCCTAACGTCATCTTGCCACTGAGGATAACCCCCACGGTCGACATAGGCTATCAATTGGGCAAAGTATTTCTGCGCAAAGACGAATTCCTCAACTCTCACGGTGGACAATTGTCTGTCCCACAAAAGGCAAATGCGTTGATCCTTTCCATACTTCGCAATGAGGCTTTGTAAAAGGGACTGGTTTTCCTCGCCGTAAGGTTTTTGCTTGAAAGCCTGTGGGTTCGAGGGAAAGGGGAATTGACGATAGGTCTCGCCAATAAACCCCCTCAGATCAATTCCCTGGATAGCGCCGTGGAGGTTACCCATCATGGCTGGATCCTTTATCCGATACGCATCCATCCACACGCCAGCTTCAGTTTCTTCAGATTGCTCTGCAAGGGCGACAACCGCGTTACAAAAATGATCAGCAAAGAAGAACAGGTTCTCTAGCAAGAGCATGTCAGTTTCAATGTTGAAGAATCCGAACGCGATTACTCCATGACTTGTTGAAGGAAATGCGAGCGGCACGGTTCTGTCTCTAATACAATTTTTAATAATTCTTACCATAAAGCGTCCTCGTTCAACTATGGTTTGCTACTCGGACGCATATTCTGAGTGGAGAAAGGGGAAAGGAGGTCAGAAGCAACCCTACTTAGCCAGGAATGCCTATGGAAGCCCATTTGCTTTCGCAGGGCTTTGGGAAAAATGGCAGGCCCCGGAGGACGAGGTTATAGAGTCATGCACGATCCTGACTACCGATGCTAACGATTTGACTCAACACATTCATGACCGGATGCCGGTTATACTCAAGCCGGAGGATTATGATCTGTGGCTCGACTCGGACGTCAAGAGTCCTGCTTTGTTGAAGCCTTTGCTGCAACCCTATCCGTCAGAGGAAATGATGGTGATGCCCGTGAACCCGAAAGTGAATAAGGCGACTTATGATGCTCCTGACTGTATAGAGGAAGTTCATTTAAAGGAGGGCTAGGCTTTCCTCGCGTGACTGGTTCGGCTTGGGCCTTACCAGATACCAATCTATCAGACGGATCTTTGAGAGGCGGGAGGGGTTAAGCTTTGGCGAAGATTGGGGAAAGCGGCATGCGTAAGTAGACTTTGTCGGCATGTAATTATGTATAATATAGTTGACAGTCATTTTATAGTGGCA
>JBKQRG010000016.1:0-14953 GCA_052144015.1 Desulfomonilaceae bacterium | reverse complement strand
CCGCATATTTGATTCCGGGGATCAAGGTGGACAGCCTGGGAGCAGCCATCATTGGGGCTGCCATTCTGGGGTTACTGAATGCTTTGATCAAACCTATTTTAATTATTCTCACTTTTCCTATTACTCTTTTAACCTTGGGACTTTTCATATTTGTAATTAATGCTTTGCTGTTCTGGCTGGCTGGGTCCATAATTCGAGGTTTCAGTGTCCGGTCATTCGGCTCCGCTTTATTAGGATCGTTCGTTGTAACCATTATTACCTTCATTGCACAGCCTATATGAGTCAATTCGGACCAGACGCGGACGTCACATTAATGAAATTAGCAGTCACGATTGATGTCGAAGAGGAAGGTCTTTTTCGAGGGAAATATGATTCATCCAACGTATCCGTAACAAATGTATTACAGTTGCGCCGACTGGATTCGATTTTCCTCGAATGGCAGATCCGTCCCACTCTACTCGTAACATATCCTGTTGTTAATAATGAAAAGACAATAAGCCTCCTGCTGGAGCTCAAAGAAAAATGGAATGCGGAAATAGGGGCGCACCTTCACCCATGGAATACTCCTCCTATCGCGACGCTTTCACATCCCGAGCCTGTGCCATCTGAGTTCATACCCAGCCATCTCCTCAAGGCTAAACTGGAAACGCTTCTCACATCTCTGAGCAAACGCGGCGTAGAGCCGGTTTCATTTAGAATGGGTCGTTTCAACATGGGCCCAACTATGTTTTCAGTTCTGCAAGAAACCGACATTGAAGTGGACAGCAGCATTGCTCCGATGCAGAGATATTATGGCGGACCGGATCATCTGATAGCTCCGACAGATCCTTATTTTCCAGATCCAGTTGATCCGCGCTGTCCAGGCAGTTCGAACCTCTTGGAAGTGCCATTAACCACCGTCCCGCTTACGCGGAATTTAGGGAGATATCTGCAATCGATGGATAAATCGATAATTCCTGGCTCTTGGATCTCGTGGGCTGCCATGTATCTTGGCACATTATCAGTTCAGCCGTTAGGCACAGGACTGAAGCGTATGAAAATGGCTGTGCTGCTTCATTCGAAGAGAGGCGGAGAAGTTTTAACGTTATTCTTTCATTCCTCCGAGTTGATGGCAGGAGGATCGCCTGAACTTCCGACTACCGACCACGTGAATTGGTTCTTCAATCAGTTGCGTAGTTTCATAAGATGGCTTCGCCTGTACATGAATGCGGAACCGGTGACTCTTTCACAGCTCGGTGAATCTTACCGTTCCAATCGCCAGTAAAAATTTTGGAATATGGGATATTGAGGACTCAATTGGCCGGAACAGAAAAGCGAAAACCTATGTTTCAGTACTCTTACACGGGGCTAATCGTCTGTTATCCGAGATCACGAACATGCATTCAATCCGTTACTTCGTTGCCGGCATTTCTGATTATGATTATTGTGTAATACTCATCCTCACATTGCAGCTGAGCCCGTCCTTGATTTGGCTATCCGGATTCTCCAGGACGCATTCGATTTCATAATCTGCCGGGACTTCGAGAGCCGGATTACGGCTTATCCCAGGTATTCGACTTATTTTGCAGGGATATGTCTTTTCAGGAATGGCATCAAAATTGACACTTCCTCGGTCGCCGGTCTTTAGCTTGATAAGCTCTAACTCGTGAGCTTTGCACCTGACCACCATGGGTGTCATGACTGCTACGGTCATAACCGGAAAGCCTCTTGGGACTTCGGCATCGATCCTAATTTCAGGCGCCATCCAAATTAATTGACCGGAAATGGGAGCTTTCAAAAATGCTTTGTCCAACGGAACGTCTGAATTAGCATATGACCGATTTGTTCGCCATTCCAATAAATCCAGGTCTCTCTTCTGCTTTTGTTCGTAAAAACGAAGATCCTCAACCGACTTGGCAAGGTTAGCTTCAGCCTCTTTCAAGGCCTCGGTTACGTCTAGAACCCCCTTTTTTGCACTCTCTAGTTGTCGCTCTTTATTAGTTATTGAATCCGCGGAGGCGAGATCCTTGGAACGCAAATCACGCAGATCTGAAAGTTCCTTCTCCACTCTTTCCAAATCAAGCTTTTTCACCGGCAAGTGAACTTTGTTGAATCTATCTGTTTCAATTTGTTGGTTGTGAACTGCTTTTTTTAGATTCAGAACCTGTTCAGCATAGAGAGTCTGATGCACTTCCATCATTCCCATTCGATCAAGTTTATACGTAGCCAGGACGTCATCTTTATTGACTGCATCACCTTCTTTGGTAGAAATGCTGAGTATTTCGCCGGTGAAAGGCATTGAAATCTTTCTCTGCAGGGGCGCAAAACTTTTCCCCCGAAGGAGTAGTTCGGTCTCCGATTTGGTGTCGGCGATTTGAGGGACGATTGCCGCTTTGGCTGGGCCAGGACTGGACATGGCGCTCTTGGGTTCATGCGTGATTGCCACCAGTGCCAAGATCACCATACCGGCGATCACCGAAACAACGGCACCGAAAATTTTTGCTCGCCGCCAAGGCTTATCAGTATGCGAATCTTGCATTGTACTTGTTCAAACCTCCTGCCAGAGTGGCCAGATCGATGAGATCGGCAACTCTTTCCTGGGGACCGCTAATGGCATCGAGATCGGCTTCTATCTTTTCTATCCGCCTATCAACGTATTGATCGTAGGTAATAGCTCCTGCTTTGTAATCGGAGAGGGCTCTTTCTTCACTAAGTTCCGCGAGTCTCGCCTGTTCGCGAATAACAGTCTCTCTCTCGCCCGATAGCTCTAATCCGCCTCTGATACGTTTGAACTGAGTATACAATTTTGTTGATAGTTCGCTGCGATCTAGTTTGAGTTGTTCAGCTATAATTTTCTGTCTTTTTATTTCTCGTACTCGCCTAAAGCCGTCCCAAAGCGTATATTCCACTCCGACAGCAATATTAGTCCCTGACGTTCGGTCCACCTGATTACTAATATTCTCCATTAATAGAGTTGGCCTAGGCACAAGCGCTAAATATGAACCTGTGACCAGATTTGATTGGACTTGTTCTTTTTTGGCGGCAATTTTCAAACCCAAATTACCGCCTTGCACATCCGCGAAAGTGACAAATTGGCCGTTAAATCCTCCCAAAATCTGATTCGCTGCATCACGTGTATCCAGGGGAAGATGAAAATCCGGAGGATAGGCCATAAGCGCCTTAAGTTCGGTTATCCTCTGCTCTCTTTCTTTGTCCAATTGTCTGAGTTTTAATCGGGCACCTCTCAGGTTGTTGTCCCACAACCTAACCTGAATTGGATCCATCGTCCCTTGTTCGTTTCTGCTGGACCCATAGTTCACTTTATCTTGAGTTAAAGCCAGAATCTGTCTGCGGATTTTGATTGATTTCTCTAGAGTGTGGATCTGGTAAAATAGTTTTGCCATAGCTCCAACGTCTTCAGCTATTTTATTAAAATGAGCCTCTTTTGCGATATCTTCGAGGACCTCATTAGAGCGGATTTTGACCAGAGCGAGAAGAGGATTAAACTCTGAAGTCCAAACGGTAACGTTGAGGGGCATGCCTGATCCGGCTGCCTCAGCTATGTAAACCTGTGTCCTTAAGTCAAGTCTTGGAAAAATCTCCGCGTGGGCATCTTTGACTGCCGTGGACCTCACCTGAATTTCCAAACGGTTTTTGAGAAAGGTTTCCGAGTGCACAAGGGCGTAATGGACGCACGTCACAAAATCAAAATATCCTTGAAACGGTGTTTTTGAAATATTTGTAGGGGAGGCGCTGGCCGATCTCAGGAGCACAATAAGACAAAATAGTAACGCCAAGGCGGTTCTCAAGAAATGGGCCGGGAAATTATTGAAAAGAGAATATCCCTTCCCCGAACCGACACTTTTATAAGCCTGTTTGGCCAAAGCTACCACGTCTTGTCCATACCGTAATGTCCCTTCAAGCCGAATCTCAGGGACGATAACAACTTACGACAAATATTGCCAAAAAATGACGCAAATAGACCACCGTATCGTTGGCCGAAAGTATACGCTAATTGCCAGAGGAATGTCAATAAGGTTCTCCGGTCATTTCGAGTCCAAGACAATGACATTCCTATAAATTGCGAACGGCACTCATATTGCCGCGGACTCAAGCTGGAAAATCCTGGACAAGAAACTTTCTTCTAAATTGAATCGATTTGAAAAATTGGAATTGTCAGTCTGGTGGGTACATTCTGAAGCGGATCTGAAAATTCATAACAAGATATGAAATGCAAACTTTATTGGATTAACGAGGAATAGGAATTTGTTTCCCCTTGATAGCAGCCTCCGGGAGGTGCTTCGGTTTGCTCTATGCACCGGCACTCGGCCTGCTAATCGGGAACTCTTCCGCAAATCTTTAACTTCAGGCGACGAGCACAAATACTATGTTCCTCGGAGGAGACTCCAGTCAGTAAAAAATGTGCCGGAGCTGTAAACAACCAAAATTAGGTGCTGTCACAAATATCGCTTGGTGTGCTATATCAAGACGCATCATGTCATCTGATATGATTAAATCGTGAGCCCAATTATGAAATTAAGAGTCGCGGTTATTCGCGATAATAGATACTTACTGCACCAACCTGGATTAATCCATCCCGACCGACCCGAGCGGGTACAAGAAATTTATAAAATGCTGGACTCTGATTTCAGCGAAACTTTAATAACTCTACAGCCTGAACTAGCCACTCTAGAACAACTGGAACTCGTCCATACCCCCAATTATATAAGAAAAGTTCTTAAGACATCCGAACGCGCGTTGACCAATCTGGCTCCCGACACGCCGGTATCCTCCCAGTCATATTTGGCTGCCTGGTTGGCGGTGGGGGGATGCATCAAAGGTCTCCAGGCTCTCCTTTCGGGACGCTGCGATATTTCTTTTGCGCTGATCAGACCTCCCGGGCACCATGCCGCCCCTGATCGGGCGGCAGGTTTTTGTATCTTCAACAATCTCGGAGTTACGGCTCGTTATGCTCTCGCGCGCCATGGATTCAACAGAATCTTGATCGTAGATTGGGATATCCACCACGGAAACGGTATCCAGGATCTATTTTATGACCAGAAACAGGTTCTTTACCTGTCATCACATTATCGAGGTTGGTACCCCCCGACCGGTGATTGGTCTGAAACGGGAGTTGGGGACGGGTTAGGTTACACAATTAACTTACCATTGTCCAAAAATGTTCAAGATCCTGACATGCTTTTCCTCTACTCGAAGGTACTTGTGCCTGTTGCACAGTCATATAAGCCCGAACTGATCTTCGTAGCAGCGGGGTTCGACGGTCATCACCAGGATCCTCTTGGACGCATTAAGCTCACAGAGCGTTCATTTCGCGGGCTCTCGAAATTGCTACTGGAAATCAGAGGTTCCCTTGGGAATCCTCCTATTCTGTTGGCGCTCGAAGGAGGGTATGATGTGCCCGCACTGGTGAGTTGCGTCAAAGAAGTACTTGGCACTTTTATATCGGGTGGCGCTGATGTGCCTTCAAATTTTCCGGAGGCTGATCAGGGAGCGGAAATTGTACAAAGAGCTTGTAGCATCCATAAGCAATACCATATTTGGACAGATTGAGTTACATTAAACCCAGCTAAATTTGGCTGACTTTCATAGGGAGCGGCAATCTTGTGAACTTATTAACTCGACTTGTTCGGCAGCGAGAGGTTTAGCATATGTTTAAGGCTGTAATACCTCCTGAAAATCCTGACGCAAACTTGAAATCGTATACCGAAATGGTAGCGAATTTCAGCTGGGATGATGTTGAAAAGGAATTTACTTGGTACCAAACCGGTAATCTCAATATCGCATACGAGGCGGTGGATCGATGGGCGGAGAATCCCGAAACGGCTAATAGGGTTGCTCTGATTTTTGAAAAAGGAGATAAGGTCAAGGAGTTCAGTTACCTTCAATTACAAGAGATTTCATCGCAGTGGTCCAATTTATTCATAGAACACGGCTTTGCCGTAGGCGACAGAATGTTCATATTCGTGCCTCCATCTCCGGAATATTATTTCGCGATGCTGGCCTGTGCCCGTCTTGGAATCATCTTTTGCCCGCTTTTTACTACGCTTGGATTCGATGAACTCGAGGTGCGCCTGCAAAATGCAAAACCTCGAGGAATTATTACTCATCCGGACATGGCCGAGCGCTTCCCTACCCAAGCCATGCCCAGTGTCGAATATGTCTTTCTGGTAGAGGGAACCGGAGTCGGACTTTTTCGCCAAGAAATAGCTCTGAAAACAGTAGCAGGGGAACTGCCGAAGAAGAGCTACATAAAGTGGGTATCCAGGTCTACTCCACTTTACCTGCTCTACACCACGTCCGGCTCGACTCGACCTCCCAAAGGAGTTATGCACGCCCACGGTGCCATGGCCGGCTATCTTGCCACAGCACGTTATGTACTTGATGTTAAGGAACGTTCTATGCTCTGGACCGATGGCGGCGAACCGGGGTGGGTAACGGGAGTCGTATACGGCGCTTTCGCTCCTTGGCTATGCGGCGCAACCTCTGTGGTACAGGGCGACCAGTTTTCTGCATCAACCTGGTACAGGACTCTTGAAAGGTATAAAGTCGACGTCTGGTACACGACACCGCGAACTATAACTCGACTGATGGAAGCAGGCGGAGACTTGCCGGTGAGGTACAATTTGTCTTTTTTGAGACATATTGCCACCGTAGGAGAAGTTCTCAGTCCCGAGCAGTTTTATTGGGCACGAAACACATTGAAACATTCCCCTCACGATACCTGGTGGATGACTGAATCAGGCATGATTTGCATAGCGAATTTTCCTTCTCTCAATATCAGGCCCGGCAGCATGGGAAAACCTGTTCCTGGAATTCAAGCCGAGGTTATGGACGAAGATGGTGAGATCCTACCGGTGCTTACGATGGGTGAGCTGGCTTTACGACCGGGCTGGCCCTCAATGATGACTGCCATCTGGGAGGACGAAGAACGATATAAGAATTACTTTCGGATAAAGGATTGGTTTTTAACGGGAGACATGGTTACCAAGGACGAGAATGGTTACTATTATCACGAGGGTCGAAATGACGATCTGATCAAGGTCGGCCAAAGAGATACAGGTCCATATGAGGTCGAACAAGTTCTGTCTCTCCACCAAGCCGTGGCGGAAGCGGTGGCGATTTCTACGAGTTCCCCGGCAGGGAGGCCTACTTTCAAGGCTTTCGTTAGACTAAAGAGCGGGTATACAGCTTCGAAAAGGCTGAATCTGGAAATCAAAAATTTTGTCAAAGCGAGTTTTTCACCAGAGATTCCGTTATCTGAGATCATTTTCCTGGACGAATTGCCAAAGACCCGCTCTGGGATATTGCTGTACCGTGCTCTAATGGCTCAGGAGCTTGGATTACCGATTGGTGATCCGAGTAAGCTACAGGAATAATTAGCGGAGTTCCTTTTTTTCAGCAAAATGCATGTTTAGGTAAGAACTTCGAACAGCATTGATCCACGTGTAGAATGCCGGAGAGAGTAGCAAAGGGACCGGTCAGATAAAAGAGGCCTTGCCATACAGTTTGCTGATCAACCAATCCGAGGGGAACTTCAATTATCAAATTGATGGTCGGGGAGCCCAAGCTTGGTTATCGAGCCCCGTAGGCCTTCAGGAGCGCCACCAATTCTGCAAGCCCTGCAGACGACGCCCACATCAGCGCTGTCCAGCCGTTCCTATCCTCGGCTCGGACGTTGGCCTTGGCATCAAGCAACAGCCTCAGAACTTCTGTATGCCCTTCAGCTGCTGCGCCCATCAAGGCAGTAGCACCGTACTGGTCTCGCGCTTCCGTGTCCACGCCTGCTTCCAGCAACCGTTTCACCGGCGTGACGTGTCCGCGCCGGGCAGCTCGCATGAGTGCGGTCCGGCTGAATTCGTCCCTGGTATTTGGGTCGGCCCCGCGCGCCAATAGCAATTCCACGACGGTTCCGAAACCTCTACGAGAAGCCTTCATTAAGGGCGTAGAGCCGCATTGATCTACTATTCCGTGATTTGCTCCATTGTCCAAAAGCAATTCGATAGCCTCAGCATCCCCGGTGGATGCTGCCGCCCACATCAGAGCAGTCCATCCCTTGTTATCCCTCACGTCAACCTCGGCTCCGTGGGCCACCAATTCGCGTACAACATCAGTGTGCCCTTGGCGGCAAGCCACAGCCAAAGCCGTGCGGCCTCTTTCATCCCGAGCGTTTACATCCGCACCAGATTCCAATAATTGGCTCACCACTTCAACATACCCCGTTCCAGCTGCGTGTATCAGTCTAAATCTCGTCGAAACACCGCAAGCTGGGCAAGTCTCAAGGGTTTCATGGAGCTCTTCTCCACATTCATAACAGTTAATTACAGGCATTCTCCTCAACCTCAGCGGGCTGGAAATCAATCTCACTACATACAAAGAATAAAGTACCCGGCCCAAGAAATCAAAATATGCCTGAATCAAACGCTGCGTTAATATCACAGATCTGAAGAAATGACATAGTAGTAGACAAGACCTATATTGACTATATGAACAGCCCGATTGGAGGTCAACAATGGCTGAATTGCAAATGCAAATGCTGGAACCTGAGAAACAGGTGGGGTTGGTGGTCGTAATCACAGGACATGGAAAGGGCAAAACAACATCAGCTCTGGGAATAGTGCTGAGGGCCATCGGTTACGATATGAAAGTATGCCTTATTCAATTCATGAAGGGAGACATGCACGCGGGCGAATACGAAGCCTTAAAAAGGCTCGCGCCGCAAGTCGAACATCACCTGACTGGAAAGGGCTTCTGCGGGATTCAAGGCAATCCGTATCCTCATAAAGAACATAGAGCTAATGCCCAAGATGCTGTTAAACTTGCAAAGCAAAAACTGCTCTCGCGCGAATTTGACATCCTGATCTGCGATGAAATCAATAACGCATTGCATCTGAAGCTGCTCGATCTCCCGCAGGTGCTGGACCTCATAGAAAGTAAGCCGGAGAAGATGCATTTGATCCTCACTGGGAGAGACACGCACCCCGAGGTAATTGCTAAAGCCCATACAGTATCAGAGGTCAAGGAAATCAAACATGCATACAGAGAAGGAATAGAGCCGCAAAAAGGAATTGATTATTGAGTTCCTTAAAGTTCTATTATCGGTTTTTCAAAAAAACCATTTCTGATCCGCAGGGTTGCAGGGTGACGACCTGCTTTGTCCCTATTCACGATGGACTTCTTTCCGACAATAAAAGCCCATTGACACAAGCTCGGACTGTGCCCAAATAGCATTTATACGATACGCCGTGAGGTTGTGAGCTATCGGCCAGGAAAATGCGTATTGCTGACCGAATTGGGGCGCCGGGGGGTAGCAGGCTCCTCACCGGACTCAAACCCTGTAATATAGGACCACCAAAGGGGGTGCCCCTGACATGAAACATCTTGTTAACAACGTAAGAAAATGGCCCTCATTTTCAATTGCGTATATATTGCTGGCCTTGCTTATTCTGGTCCTGCTGCAATCTTGGCTCGCCCCAAACGTGGAAAACGTCTCGTATTCCAAATTCAAGAAGTACATCACCGATAGAAAAATTAACGCCGTCGTGGTCTCTACCAAATTTCTCAAAGGTTATGAAAAAACAGTCGGCGCTGATCAAAAAGAACCTCTGTTTCCAAACAAGATCTATATGACTCCCAGGGTCGACGACAGAGATCTAGTAGAATTCCTGGAAAAGAACAACGTGGAGATAATTGCTGAGAACGAAAATACCTTCCTTATGACGCTCTTGTCATGGGTGCTGCCGGCAATAATTTTTGTTGGGATATGGCTCTGGGCTATGAAAAGGATGGGCCAGGGCGCCGGCATAATGACATTGGGTAAGAACAAAGCCAAAATTGTGGCTCAAACGGATGTAGGGATCACGTTCAAAGATGTGGCCGGACAGGACGAAGCCATACAGGAGTTAGATGAGATTTTGGAATTCCTCCGGAACCCGGAGCGATTTACCCGCCTGGGAGCAAAAATCCCTAAAGGCATATTGCTCGTCGGACCTCCAGGAACAGGCAAGACGCTGCTGGCAAAAGCAGTGGCAGGAGAGGCCGGCGTCCCATTTTTCTCCATAAGCGGGTCAGATTTCATAGAAATGTTCGTTGGTTTGGGAGCGGCCAGAGTTAGGGATCTTTTTGAGCAGGCCGGCAAAATAGCTCCTTGTCTGGTTTTTATTGATGAATTGGATGCTCTCGGGAAAGCACGCGGTACAGGAACTTTCAGTGGCCATGACGAAAGAGAACAGACACTGAACCAGCTCCTGGTGGAGATGGACGGCTTCGAGCCTAACAAAGGTGTTGTCATACTGGCTGCCACAAACCGGCCGGAAATTCTGGATCCCGCTCTTTTGCGACCGGGAAGATTCGATCGCCATATCCTGGTGGACCGTCCGGATCTGAAGGGTAGGCTTGATGTTTTGAAGGTCCACACACGTGATGTGAAGCTGTCACCTGATGTTGACTTGGAGGTGATCGCGCGAAGGACCCCTGGATTTACTGGAGCTGACCTGGCCAACCTAATCAATGAAGGGGCGCTGTTGGCTGCCCGAAAAAGGAAAACGGAAGTAGGATCCGAAGAGCTTGAACAAGCTATTGACAGAATCATCGCCGGATTGGAAAAGAAAAATCGAATATTGAATGAAAAAGAAAAGAGAACGGTCGCTTACCATGAGACCGGACATGCCTTGGTGGCTGCTTTTAGATCCACGGCCGAAAAAGTGCATAAGATCTCCATCGTGCCCAGGGGAATAGGCGCGCTGGGTTTCACGTTACAGTTACCGACGGAAGACCGATATCTGATGTCCAGGAACGAGCTGCTCGAAAAAATCGACGTGCTCCTCGGTGGTCGAGGAGCCGAAATCACGATTTTTCATGATGTCACTACCGGGGCTCAGAATGACTTGCAAAAAGCGACTGACATTGCTCGCAGTATGGTGACGGTCTATGGCATGACTGAAAATTTGGGCGCGGTCACGTACCAGCGCCAACCTGGTCCGTACTTGCAGCCGCAGCCGAATTTATACCCTGTCAAAGAGGTCAGTGAAGAGACCGCTCGTATGATCGACGACGAAGTCAGGCATATAATCGAGGCTCGTATGGAAGAAGTCCTTAAGACATTGAAAGAACATGATGACTTGCTGCATTTAGTGGCGAAACGGCTGTTGGATGTCGAGACGATTGAAGCAGAGGAATTCTTGGAACTTATTAGCGTGAAACCAACTGAGGAGGTTATAGCAAAGGAAGCACGAGCGTAACAAACGCGAATGCCGAACTCGTTTACAGACGAAGTATATCTTTTGCGGATCCAGTGTTCGAGGCAGCAGAATAATTTGCGCATAGATTGGGCCGTCCAGAGTCAATTTATTCTAAAGCTGTGAAAGAATATCTCGAAGAGCACAAAAACGAGCGGCTCACAAGCAAAGTGAATGAGATCTATTCCGAAGAGCCATCCGGACTAGATCATATCGCTCAGGAGCTTCAATATTCGTCTTTGACCAAGTCTGAATGGTGATTTTCCGAGGCGAGATATGCTGGGCTACATTCGCCTGTCTTAGATGAAGCAAAAAAGGTGCTTGCCAAGGCAAATCGGATGTACGGCTCCCTCGCGGCTACACAAATCCAGCGGATGGCAAAGGACATGAAACCGATTTTTGAACTAGCCACTCCGCCAGGTCTCAGACCTTAACAGCCGCCCCTTGATAAGAAATTGGTTTAGACGTTCTTCCACAATCCCTCGCAGCCCTTTAGTCCCGAGGTTCGGGGGATTTATCTTTACCAAAGCCCGCACAAGCACTCTGATCTTAAAGAAATTTATGGTAAATATTTCTTAAATTCATCTATTTGTCAGTCTCTGAAGTCAGAGATGTTGAACAGGGACACGCCTCATGTTGTCCTCGGAAAAAGTTGTGTCGAACGACAGAGAGTTGGTGCAAGGTATGATTCTCGGGGCAGGATTGTCCACGCGCATGGGACGCCAAAAGCTTTTAATAAAGATTGGCGGTATTCCCGTGATTACAAGAGTAGTGCGCGCTGCCTTGGGATCTCGCTTGAATCGAGTCATATTAGTTACTGGTCCCACCAATTCTGGATTGTTGGAATCGCTTGGACCTGAGAACGTAAACGCACGTCTGTTGATTGCTGTTAATGAACGCCCCGAAGAAGGAATGTCATCATCACTAAAGACGGGAATGATGATGGTCACAAAAGAAATCTGGGGGATAATGGTAATTCTCGGTGATCAACCCTTTCTGACTTCGGCAATAATCAATAGGCTGTTGGATGAATTTAACAAACAGACAGATTGCATTGTTGCGCCGATGGTTCAAGGCCGCCGATCCAATCCCGTAATTTTTCCGGCTGATCTGGTTCCGGAATTAAGAATGGTCAGGGGAGACATAGGCGGTAAATCTGTTTTGCAACGCAATCCCGAAAGGGTTGTCGGAATAGAAATGGGCGGTTATTATGATGATAAGGATTTAGATACCCCGGAAGATCTGCAAGGCATCCAAAGCTTAACCCTAGAAAACGAAATAATTTGATCATGAAGATTCGTCTCGCAAAAACCGCGGGATTCTGTATGGGCGTTCGTCGGGCAGTGGACATGGTCCTGGATCTCCAAAGGAGTGACACGCCGCTGCCGATATCCACTTACGGACCTTTGATTCACAATCCCCAGACTCTGGAATTGCTTCGGTCAAGAGGTATCCAAGAGGCAAAATCCCTGGAGGACCTTCCTCAAGGGACGGTAGTAATTAGGGCTCACGGAATTTCGCCCGCGGAAAAAGAAGTTCTTGAAAACAAAGGTATAAAAATCATTGACGCCACCTGTCCACGGGTGGCGCGAGTTCAGGCAGTGATAAAAAAGCATGCCGCGCAAGGTCATTTCTGCGTAATTGTAGGAGATGAAGATCATCCTGAAGTCCGGGGATTGATGGGTTTTGCATCAACAGGTGGATTAGTTGTTTCTTCGGTCCAAAAGTGCTCGGTCTGTGACTCCATCCCCACCGGGAGTGAAGTTTGTGTAGTAGCCCAAACGACTCAGGAAATGGAGACATTCGAGAACGTAGTGGAGCTTCTCAAAAATCGTTTTTACCGGATTCACGTGCATAATACGATATGTGACTCGACAAGAAAGCGACAATCTGAAGTGGGTCGTTTGGCCGGTGAGGTAGACACTATCCTAGTAGTTGGCGGAAAAGGTTCAGGAAACACTCGTCGCTTGGTCAAAGTCGCAGAATCAAAAGGTGTAAAAGCTATGCACGTGGAAACTGGCGAAGATATACCGTCAGAACTGATTGCGGCTTCAGATGTTGTTGGAGTAACCGCCGGGGCCAGCACTCCCAACTGGCAGATCCGCGAAGTCATGGATAAGCTAAAAGAGATCAGCCTGAATCATCGTGCAGGTCCGCTGAAGAGCCTCAGGCGCTTGGCCGATATAGCAATCATGACTTATTGCGTGGCTGGACTGGCTGGTGCGGCCATAACCGCGGCTTGCCTTGCTCTCCAGGGCCGCCAAGTGACTTGGCTGCCTCTAGCTGTGACTATGCTCTTTGTCTTCTCCATGCACCTCATCAATCGTATCCAGGAGAGATCCGGGGCAGTACGATTCAACACGCCGGAAGTCGCAGCTTTTTACGCCCGGTACCGACCGGTGTTGACAGCATTAGCGGCACTTGCATCTTTAGCAGCGATAATATTCAGCTACATGGTTAGCCTCTATTCATGTCTGTTGCTGACAGCTATGCTGCTCACAGGCCGTCTTTACACATTACCAGTATTTTCTCGATCCACTGTTCCGCGGGTGAGATGGCGAAGCCTGAAAGATCTGCCAGGATCAAAAACGCCTGTCGTGGCAATTGGATGGGGAGTGTGTGCTTCGGTGCTGCCCATCATGGACTCTCATCAAGCCTTATCAATGCCAGCCCTCGTAGTTTCTTTTTGGTTTGCAGCTGGAACAGTTTTCTGGAGAACCGCTCTTTCCGATCTACTCGACCTTCAAGGAGATCGTATAATGGGTCGGGAAACTATTCCAATTTTGATAGGCGTTCAAAAAACAGGCAGACTTTTACAGGGCTTGTTGATTTCTATCGCTCTATTGCTCGGTATCTCAGCTACTGTCGGACTGATATCCACGATGGGATTTTGGCTGATTCCAACCACATTAATATTCGGCATTTTTTATATTGTATATCGTAAACGGCCTCTGGTTGACCGACTATTCTTTGAGGGCATGCTGGATATCAATTTATTTATTGCCGGGTTAATTTCAGTATTTTACAGTTGGTATTGAGTGGCTGTATTTTTTGATTTGACAGCAGCTATCGAGTATGTTAAAAAAAATAGTTTTATGGGAGTCCGTTGCTGGCGTAGCTCAACCGGTAGAGCAGCTGATTTGTAATCAGCAGGTTGCGGGTTCGAGTCCCATCGCCAGCTCCAGTGTGGAGGGGTTCCCGAGTGGCCAAAGGGGGCAGACTGTAAATCTGTTGGCTCAGCC
Source organism: Desulfomonilaceae bacterium (assembly GCA_052144015.1). Taxonomy (GTDB): domain Bacteria; phylum Desulfobacterota; class Desulfomonilia; order Desulfomonilales; family Desulfomonilaceae; genus DATJPW01. The sequence goes on along the minus strand of JBKQRG010000016.1, from coordinate 477 downwards.
TTCGGAGGTTCAAATCCTCCCCCCTCCACCAGTATAAGGACGCCATGATTTGCCGAATGCCTCGCGGGAATAGCTCAGTTGGTAGAGCGTCAGCCTTCCAAGCTGAATGTCGCGGGTTCGAACCCCGTTTCCCGCTCCAAATGATATTGATGCCGCGACCTCCGCGACCGGAAGCAAACGGTTTCGGGGTGACGGCTATAGCTGCCCACGTAGCTCAGTAGGTAGAGCACTTCCTTGGTAAGGAAGAGGTTCACCGGTTCGATCCCGGTCGTGGGCTCCACTATGAAACTTCCGGCGCCATTTTGATTGGTTTCGGAACATACAACCCCATTTAAAAGGCCCTAATCCAAGGAGGAGCCCATGGGCAAGGCGAAGTTTGAGCGCACTAAGCCGCACGTGAATGTAGGGACGATAGGCCACATAGATCATGGAAAGACAACGCTGACAGCAGCGATTACGCGGGTATTGGCGAAGACT
>JBKQRG010000015.1:0-3130 GCA_052144015.1 Desulfomonilaceae bacterium | reverse complement strand
GGCCGAGGATGCCGAGAAAGCCGTTCGCATCGTGAAGAGTTTGTCCTGATAGCAGGGCGCGGCTCCGTGGATCGTTGTCGGCGGGTCGCGCGACGCGGCCAATCCCGTTGTCGTGGGCGACGAGGCTGGAAGGTTTCCCCATTCCAGCCCCTCAGTCAGACCCACGGTGTGACGCCAGTGCTGCCGGCTCGACGCGGGGCTTGTCCACGGTTAGGCTGCGGAAAGGAGGCTCGACGTGCGCGAACGATTGCTGAAGTTCCTGCGCGAACATCAGGTGCTGACGCTGGCGGTCATGGAAGCGGACGGCAGCCCCTACGCGGCGGCGCTGTTCTATGCCGTCGACGACGAATTACATTTCCATGTGGTGACGGATCCGGCGACACGCCACGGAAAGGCGATGCTGGCCAATTCGTCCGTCGCGGGCACGATCCAACCCGACCGTCAACATTGGCACGAGATCCGGGGCGTCCAGTTTCGCGGCGTCTGTTGCCAACTGGTAAGTACGGAGCGGGCGCGGGCGTGGGAGATTTACAGCGCCCGGTTCCCCTTTCTGCAACAGCCCGACGCAATCCTGACGCGAGAGTTGGCGACTACCGCGATGTGGCGAATCGACACCACCTGGATCCGGTTGATCGACAATCGAATCAGCTTCGGTCACAAGGAGGAGTGGACGCCACCCGCGGCGCACGGCACGTAGCCGCCGGTCGGCTCGAACCTGTTGTTGTCGTCGCTTGTGGATGATGGCGTGTTGGAAATCGACAGCAACCTCATCGAGGACGCCATTCGACCGAGCGCCCTTGGAAAAAAGAACTGGTTGTTCATTGGACATCGTGAAGCTGGTGACCGCAGCGCGGTGATCGACACGCTGCTGGGCAGTTGTCGGCGGCACGGCCTCAATCCATTCGATTACCTGAAGGATATGTTCACGCGCTTGCCGTCGGCCAAGATCACGCAGATCAAAGGGTTCACAGCAGCGGGATGGGCCGAAGCCTATCCGACTCGGCTCGCGCAAGCCGCCTAACGTGAGTTCGAGCGCTTACAGGCTGTTTATCGATTAGCCATCAATGAAGAACTGTGCTCCGAGAAGCCCTACGGCCCCAGTCGTATCCGGTAGAACCGGGAGGGTAGATTCGTCGCGCCGCCGGGATCGGTGTAGTTGGTGGTGGTGTCGCCGGTGGTGTTGATGATGATCAGCCCGCTGATGTCTTGGAAGTTGGTGTTGTAGCTGCCCTTCGGCCCGCCGTTGGTTGCTTGCACCACATTTGTTCGTGGCCCGGCGGTCTGCCACGTCACCAAGAAGTTCGTGCCGGTCGGCACCGAGGAGGTGATCTTGAACACCGACGCGGGATTCGTTGGATTCAAGCCGGCAAGATACTTGAAGAGGTTGTTCTGACCAGTGCCATCTTGGTCTCCGAGCGCCATAGCGTCCCACTGCCACTGATTAGTGAGGCCATACATGCCTAACCACCAACGCGGAACGCCGTTGGTCGTTACGCTGGCGGTGGATATCTGGAGCGTCCATTCCCACGTATGGCCTCCCCCTAGGCAGACCCATGCATAATCATCAACACTAGGCCCGTACCACGGATCCATCAGACAAACGTTGCTAGAGATTACGCCGTAAGCCACAAGGATATGCCCACCGCCTGAATCCCACTCCCAGTTAATAATGACCGGTATTAATCCATCAATCTCCGCTTGCAGTTGAGAGAGTGTCATAATAGCAACATAAACCAAAACTCAAACTCCCGCCATGGGCTTCTTACTCTAGCATTGGAGGAGCTTTCCTTGCCAATGTGTGGTGCTTGAAAGTGGATATCCCCAGGGGGAAAAAAATTCCGCTTCCTGGTGCAATCGCTCAACCAGTAGAGCTACAAAGAATTTCCCTTGTAGCCAGGCAAGACAACTTTCCGGATTTTGGTTTGGTAGGTTACCGACTCCGATGATGCCCTTGAGCCTCTTAAACACTAGTTCAATTTGCCAGCGGCCGCGGTATAAATTCAAAATGTCCTCGGCCTTCATGCTGAAGCGATTTGCTGTGGTAAATAGGCTGACATATTCGGCATATTCCAGTGTTTCCGGGCGCAATTTCTTCTGCCGTCTTGACGCCTTGGTTCGAAGCTTCTTTTTCGAAAGCTCAATGGCCTCTTTGCTTTTTCGTATGGCGCAAAGACGCCCCTTTACCAGTTGGCCGTCCACAGGAGAGCGGAACCAAACATTCCAATCTCCGTGCCCGCCGGCATCGAGGGTTCGAAGATAGTTGAGAGGCTCGATGGGTTTTCCTTTGTACGAAAAGAGGGGAAGGTTGGTGGAATGAAAACGAACGAGCACATCTCCACCATTGCCAAGAACATGGCAAATGCCCGCGCGTTTGCAATATCCGCGATCGCCAATCACAAGATCTCCCTCTTCAACAGAGTAGCGCTGAAAGTCTTCCCCTATTTCAGTACCGGTGATCGTGAGCGTGTCGCATCGAAGATCCGGAAGCTGCATGCAATAATGGACCCGCCAATCACTTCCAGTGTTCCCGTGTTCAGTTATTGCCGTGCCATCAACTATGCGGACACGGAATTTTTGACCGAGAGCATCCGGGATCTCAGGACCCTTAATGTCCTTGATGATCTTCCGGGACATCCACCTGAACCAACTCTCGGATGCCCTCAGCCTGTGCAACAGAGCGACGTCGTTGATATCGCAAAGCTTGACTTCATGACTGTAAGCAGCCGTTGTACGCAACGACTTGCCATCAGCCAAATGAATGAGCAAAAGGCGAAGCAGGGTTTCAGCGGAATCAATTTTTCGCTTGCGGGCCAAGGCGCCAAGCTCGATAGCTTTTTCTGCCCAGCCTGCTGGCAAAAAGCTCAATAGGATTTCCCAGTCGTCAAGCTCTTGTAGTGGATTCATGAGAAACAAATCTATAATAAAAATGGCCAATATACAAGTATCTTATTTGAGCGCTTATGGAGCTTTGCCCCCCACACCCCCTTCCGCCTCGCGGAGCGTCGAGATAAGCCAGACGCCTCATATGAGTGAACAATGAGTGGACAAAGATACGAAAGCCTCAGGCCTGGAAGCTGTGTTGCTCTGGTGGCGCCGGCGAGCCCCTTCAAAACCGACACGTATGAAAAGG
>JBKQRG010000014.1:0-6860 GCA_052144015.1 Desulfomonilaceae bacterium | reverse complement strand
CTTAACGATCGAGTACGATGTAGCTAACCCTAAACCGCTCCCTCTGTGTTTTGTCGTGAAATATGGATCAAAGATTCTTTGTAGATAATCCCTGGGCATACCCGACCCATAATCCTTGACAGAAATTTTCACATACTTTCCGTCCTGCAAAGGAAGTCCTTCCGTATGGGTCACAGTAACGTTTCCGGCCACAACATCAATTACTCCGCCATGTGGCATAGAATGATCTGCGTTGATTACAAGATTGCTGATTACTTGGCTTATTTGTCCCTCGTCAACCTCCACGAGCCAAATATTCTCAGGAAGCGAAAATTTGCAGCGAACGTTTGACCCTCTCAGCGAAAAAACACAGCACTCGGTCAAAACCTTAGATATGTCGCAGATTTTCTTGATCGGGGAACCCCCTTTGGAAAAAGTGAGCAGTTGTTGCGTAAGACTTTGCGCCCTTACACAGGCTTTTTCAGCCTCGGTCAATCTTTCCAATGCCCTGTGTTCCTGCTCTAAGCTAGTTTTGGCGATTGAAATATTTCCAAGGACGGCAGTCAGGATGTTGTTGAAGTCATGAGCGATGCCCCCCGCCAGAAGTCCAATTGATTCCAGCTTTTCGATTTTAAGCGCTTCCTCTTCCATTTTTCTTCTTGCACTGACATCCGCTATGAAATTCAGGGTAGCAGGTCGGCCATTCCAGCTTACAGATACAGCATTTATCTCAAGCCATTTCCCCTTCTTATCGATTGCTTCTACAGCAATGAAATTCTTTGGACGCCTGTAACTGAAGGGTTACGCATTTTCTTGACAATAACTTGGATCACGTTTAGGTATTCATATACCATACGTGCTTCGATTACCACTGAACTCAATTCAGAACTTCTGTATTATGAAACTGCTGAACAGGTTGGCCTTGCCAGCGAAAAGCTTAGCCCCACAATCAAAACGGATTTTTTTTGCAGCAAACATTCGCCGCAAAAAGGAGGTCTTATCATGCGAAAAAGAGCTAGCGTGATGTTCTGTCTTGGTTTAGTAGCCACTCTATCGATTTTTATAGGTTCATTGCAGGCCGCGGAGCCGATAAAGGCCGGGATTGTGGACTCCTATAGCGGCCCACCGAGCACCTACACCAATGACGTCCGGGATGGGTTTAAACTTGCTATTGATCAAATCAATGCAAAAGGCGGGGTACTTGGGAGAAAGATCGAATTCGTAACTCGTGATGATAAATTTAAGCCGGATCTTGCTCTCCAGGCTGCCAAAGAGTTGATAATGAGGGAAAAGGTGGATCTCCTTATGGGGACCATTAACAGCGCTGCAGCGCTCGCCGTGTCGGATATCGCCAAGAAAGAGAAGATTCCTTTTCTGGCGACATATTCCAAAAGCGATAAAATAACCGGCGCTAAGGGCCATGAGTTTGTGTTTTCATTGAATGAGAATACGGAAATGGCCGGAAAAGCCGCGGCTGTAGGCTTGGCCAAAAAACCCTACAAGAAGTATTGGATTGCCGGTGACGACTATGAATACGGGCACGCTATCGCGGAGGGCACTTGGAACCATCTTAAGAAGTTGAAGCCGGATGTAGAATTGCTGGGTCAATCCTGGTGGAAGTTGGGTGAGCCGGATTTTACACCCTATATCACGTCGATCTTGTCGGCCAAACCTGATGCAGTCATTATCGCAACAGGCGGAGCGGGTTGCGTTCCATTCCTGAAGGCGGCAAAAGCCACCGGCTTTAATGAAAAGGTGCCGTTTTTCATGCACACTGCCACTGAATTATCTACCTTGAGGCCATTGGGTCTTGATGCGCCGGAAGGAGTTATCGGGACATCGAACTATTATTTCTATTTTCCTGATACTCCGGAACAAAAAGCATTTGTCGAGCAGTTCAAGAAAGCATATGATCGGTACCCGTCTTTCGGTAGCCTGGTAGGATGGGTCTCCGGCCAATTCATTGCAAAAGCTTATGAAAAAGCAGGAAAAATAGATCCTCAAAAATTCGCTGAAGCGCTGCCGGGATTAACCGTCGATAGCCCCATCGGCAAATTGACCATGAGGAAAGGTGATAACCAGCGGGAGCTTCCCATGTTTATGGGCGTGACCAAGAAAGCGCCCGGTTATGATTTTCTGATTGCCACCGATATCGTGACCATCCCGGCTGCTGAATTGATGCCCTCTCTTGATGACATCAAAAAGGCGCGGGAAAAAGAGAAATAAAACATAAAAGTTTGTAGATATTATTCGCATTCCATTATACAACCGACTGTGCGGGCGCCCCTTGTGTGGGCGCCCAAATAAATCGTGAAGGCGTCCCGCCCATAGCGGAACGCATATACTCAAACGTGTTGCCATTTGGGTGGCAGTTAATTGTGAGACGGTTTTAGATACCTGTCCCACTGTAAACCCAAAAAAATATTGATTTGTTATACTACTGAATAACCGACGATTTAAGGTTTCACCGATGGAAATAGCGTCTCATATCACGTTCTCGGCTTTGGCCCATCAAATTCTGGTGGGACTGAGCAGGACAACTATCCTGTTCATTGTATCGTCGGGTATGAGCCTTGTATTGGGAGTGCTACGGATCCCCAATTTGGCTCACGGATCGCTATACATGATAGGCGCGTTCTTGGCATATTCCATCAGTGTGTTCATCGGAGGTTCCACCGGGTTCTGGTTGGCTTTGATTCTTGCTCCCCTGGGAGTGGCACTGATAAGTCTTGCAGCAGAAAGGGGGCTCTTTTGCCGTCTTTATGAAAGGGAGCACTTGATGCTGCTTTTGTTCACATTCTCTTTTATGTTGCTTTTTCGTGATCTGGTAAAGCTTATCTGGGGCTCGGATTACCGCTCGCTAACTGCGCCGGACATTCTCCAAGGATCATTCTCGATATTAAATATGCCGCTTCCACGTTACAACGTATTCCTTCTTATTATTGGACCGCTGGTGGCGCTTGGTCTTTGGTATTTAACCAATAAAACTAAGATCGGGAAGATTTCCCGGGCCGCAGCGGTGGATCGCGAAATGGTCGGCGCAGTAGGAATCAATGTGAGCTGGGTCTTTGCGTTCGTATTCGTAATCGGTTGCTTTCTTGCAGGATTGGGGGGGGCTTTGGTCGCTCCTACCCAGAATATCAATCAAGGCATGGACCACTCACTCATAATGGAAGCTTTTCTCATCGTCATAATCGGCGGTTTGGGAAATATTTGGGGAGCATTGTTGGGCGCGCTTATTTTTGGACTTACCGATTCCATCGGAATACTCATCTGGCCGCAATTTGCCATTGTTTTCCCATATATGGCGGTCATTATCGTCCTCCTGATTCGTCCCAAAGGGCTTCTAAAGGCCACTTGGTAAGGAGACCTGCTCTTGTCGGATGCGCCGAAAAATTGGAAATTGTTCGTATTCGGCCTGGGATTCATCATCCTTCTGGTGCTTGCGCCTTTTTATCTCTCCAGGTTCTACGTCTATTTTGTCGCCCTGATCTTAGTCACCGGTCTACTTGCCACCAGCCTTAATATGGTGCTCGGCTTCGGGGGCATGTATCAGTTTCACCACGCGGTCTTTTATGGGGTCGGGGCATACGCAGTGGCGCTGATGCTTACCAAGACCTCGCTTCCCTCATTTCTGGGCTTCATCATTGGGCCGGTGGTCGCATCGCTGCTGGCCTTTGTGATGGGCTTAATTTGCGTTCGGTTATCAAAACTCTATTTCGGTATGCTTCAGATTTCTTTGGGGTCATTGGTTTGGGCGCTAGTCTTCCGATGGTACTCGTTTACCGGAGGAGATGACGGTATACACGGTATCCCATTACCTGCAGCTATTTCGTCTATCACCAGCGCTTATTATTTTACGCTAATAATTACGGCGAGCTCGCTGGTAATTATGTATGTGATAATAAATTCCCCATTCGGCCGCATCTTTCAGGCGATCCGGGACAATCCGGAAAGAAGTGAAAGTATAGGAGTGAACGTCAGGGCCCATCAACTTGTGGGCGAACTGATCGCTGGTTTTTTCGGGGGCGTTGCGGGTACTCTCTTTGTGGCCGTGGAGGGATCGGTGTTCCCCGATTTGTTATTCTGGCACCTGTCGCTCGAAATACTGATAATGTGCCTCCTGGGAGGCTGGTTCACTTTCTTCGGTCCTATGCTGGGTGCCGCCATAATGGTCACACTAAGAACCGTGGTCGGTGTGTACACCGAATATTGGACTCTGGTCTTGGCAATAATACTGATGCTTCTGATCTATTTCCTGCCTGAAGGCGTGCTGGGTTATTTTCTAGAAAGATTCAAGCCGCATGCGGTGAGTCCGCCCGAGAGGAATCTGTAAATGCTGAGCGTGCAGGAGGTTCAAAAATCTTTCGATCACTTTTTGGCGGTCAGTAAAGCTAATCTCGAAGTTGAAAAAGGTCAGGTCGTCGCAGTAATAGGTCCCAACGGGGCTGGGAAAAGCACTTTATTCAAATTGATTACCGGTCATTTGAAGCCTGATAAAGGCAGAATCATTTTCAAAGGTGAAGATATCGCAGGATTTCCTGCCTATGGCGTTTGCCGAAAGGGCATAAGCCTTTCCTATCAGATTGTTAATATATTCAACCGATTGACGGTGTTTGAGAATGTGCAGGCGGCCGTTCTTTCGCATCAGGGTAGGACTTTCAATTTACTGACGCCCGCCCGAAACCTGGCTGTTAAAGAAACCGAGGAGATCCTTGAAGCCGTCGGGCTTTCGACCGCTGCAGACAGAGTCAGCGGAGCTTTGTCTCACGGGGAACAAAAAGTTCTCGAAATAGCCATCGCTCTGGGGAATGATCCTGAATTGCTGATCCTGGACGAACCCACAGCGGGATTATCACCCGAAGAGACTTTTGCCACTATAAATTTGGTTAATCGGCTGACCAAAGAGATGGGTCTGACGATCTTGTTCTGTGAGCACGATATGGAGCTGGTATTCTCCATTGCCGACAAAATCATGGTAATGCAGCAAGGCATAACTCTCACCCAAGGAGATCCTGACGAAATAAGGCGTAATAAACAGGTTCAAGAGGCTTACCTGGGAGGTTCGGACTGATGCTCAACGTGGAAGCAATCCATACTTTTTACGGATTGAGCCACATATTATTTGGTGTCTCTCTGGACGTCTCGGCCGGCGAAATCGTCTGTCTACTCGGCAGAAACGGCGCAGGCAAGAGCACTATAATCAAGAGCGTTATGGGATTAGTTACCCCGCGGGAAGGCAAGATAGTCTACAAAGGTACTGAGATCATCGGGAAGAAACCGTATTTGCTTGCACGTATGGGAATCGGATACGTGCCTGACGACAGAAGGGTTTTTGCAGATCTGACGGTGGGAGAAAATCTCGAAATATCAGAGAGAGGATCAGAGGTCCCTGGTGCGTGGAATATGGAACGAGTGTATGAATTTTTTCCACCATTGAAACACATCGATTCACGTAAGGCCGGCTTTCTCAGTGGCGGCGAACAGCAGATGCTGACTATTGCTCGGGCTCTGATGACGAATCCCGATTTCTTGCTCCTGGACGAACCGACAGAGGGTCTCGCGCCCCTGATCGTAAATATGTTGGAAGAACAAATAATGGCCTTAAACGCCACAGGATTGACTGTCCTCCTCGCGGAACAGAACCAAAAGTCCGCTCTGCGGGTGAGCAATCGCGGCTATATAATTGATAATGGTGTAATTAGGTACCACGGGTCCATTGAAGAATTGAGGGAAAACGAAGAAATACGAAGGAAATACCTGTTGGTTTAGGTTACGTACGACTTGCCCGGTTCCCTCACTTCTCGAAACCACTTGATTCTAATGAGCTATTTCTAAACGGGAGCTTATAGAGGGTCCCCTTGAACCCCTCAAATCGGGCAGATGATCCTGAAATCCGTTTCTCTCGAACCCAGGCGAAACAAATGTCTAAGATTACGACGCAGGCAGCTTCACAATGGAGAACCAGAAATCTTCAATACATCTGATCGTCGAAGTAAACTGTTCCAGGTCCACCGGTTTCACTATGAAACAATTGGCGCCGCAATCGTAGCTTCTCAATACGTCCTCTTCAGCCTGGGAAGTTGTTAAAATAACAACCGGAATGGAACGTAAATCCGGGTTGTTCTTCAGTTCCGTGAGGATTTCACGACCGTCCTTCTTGGGTAAATTCAAGTCCAGTAGAATCAAATCCGGACGTGGGGCTGCCGAGAATTGCCCGGTACGAAACAAGAAATCAAGCGCCTCTTCACCATCTTCTGCCACGCTTAGATTATTTAAAATTCGACCTTGTTTAAGAGCTTCCCTCGTGACAAGGACATCAACCGGGTTGTCCTCCACCATCAAGATCTCTATGGGTTTGATCATATTTGTACTAACCTCTTTTTCCCGCACCGTCTTACGATAACGAATAATGATTCTGATAGAAAGAAGCTCATTTAGCCTTCAAATTTCGGATGATCTGGCGCAAATACCGTAAAGTCTGACAGAAAAAAACCTAATCAACTATTTTCATATTAACAAACTCTGCGATAACGTAGCAACCGTCAGCGGCTGCTACGTTCAATTTTTCTCGGCAGCCTGCCCGGACTTTGGATCCTCGGGCTGTAAAAATCTGAGGGGCATCGATTCTGTTTTCTCCATAGAAAATGCCACTGAATTCTCTATAATTTTGCCTGGAGGAACCGCGCTGCGATACGAGAGCAACAAATCCGGCAGAGACGCCCAATCACCGCAGGTCAGAATGCATCAAATCACGTTCCGAATGTCTAAGCGTTAATATCAAAGCATCTGACCTTCAAGAATATTTATGAGTTCTTGAGAGAGATGTTGGGGGGAACTTTTTGAAAGTTCTCCCCAACAAATGCCTTTCCCTTGTTCAA
>JBKQRG010000013.1:0-5603 GCA_052144015.1 Desulfomonilaceae bacterium | reverse complement strand
CGAACCTGGAGGTTGGGCTCCGAGCCACAAAAGACAAAGCCAACAAGTGGACCTTTGAACGTGTATACGATCTTTTCCCCAGGCTCAAGCAGTTGTCAAAGCGACGAGGAGGCACCCTGAGCGGAGGTGAGCAGCAGATGCTTACCATTTGCCGGACATTGATGGGCAATCCCTGCCTGCTTCTCCTCGACGAACCGTCCGAAGGATTGGCCCCAATAATAGTACAGGATCTCGGAAAATTCATAGATGTGGTCAAACAGGAAGGGATGACTGTTTTGCTTTCCGAACAGAACGTGAAGTTCGCGCTCAAGCATTCCGACCGGGCCTACATAGTAGACAGCGGCCACATCAAATACCAGGGAAGCATCAAAGAATTGGAGAAAGACGAAGACGTAAAGAAACGGTACTTGGCGGTATAGTCAAACATCGTGCAAATAGTGGAGCGCTCGAATAAATCCTCTGGGCCCAGCGAGGCCTGGTCCCCGAATTGTTGCAGGTATCCATTTTCAAACAACAGGATAGTGCCGCGAGTTTTTGCGTTAAAACATAGGTCGGATAATTTGTGCTCAGAACGACTAGCAAGCCAGGACCGCGGAAATGGCAAAATTAACCTGCTGCCGGTTTATGTGCAATCTGTAAGCAAGAGAATAGTACGTTTGCGACCCAGCCATGAGCCCGCTCCTGGACGTCCTTCCAAAAAGCGGGGGAAAACTCTGGGGGGAAAATGGGCGGTGGCAAGCGACAAACCGGCTCTGGGAGCCGGCAGTCCCTAGGGGATTCGATCCCCTGTCTCCGCCGTGAGGGGCGGGCCGCGCACCTAATAATGTGAATGGGTTACGTGATATCACGTCCGATTCCGGTCGTTTCATGACCTAAGAATACACTCATTGATACCAAAAAGAAGCCCTTTGGGGGCCCTGGAGCAAGACGCATGACGAGTCATTTGTGAAGGATCATCCTTGACTCCGGACACGGACAACGGCGTGGTCTAAGCCCTGCGATTCTCTGTAGAATCGAATATGATTCATGGCATAGTCGTCCAGCCGCGGCCGAATGCGCTGCAAGGACTTATCCCGTCGGGCACAGGCGCCTCACATAAGCACGTCATTTTCCTTGATTCACCACGGCGGACTCGACTATAGTTCGCACCCATCACGATGCCATTTATGAGCCGGCAGACCGATTGGTTCCCGGCGGCGGTACGAACTGTCATGGGAGAAAGACCGTGGCCCTTCACCCCAAGGAGCGGAAGAGGCTCAAGCGTCAAAAGGTCAATGAAGCCAAGCGACGCCGGACTGAAAAACTCGACAGGATGGAACGCTTGGATGACTACTACTGGCTCGCAGTTGATTCCCACGAGACTGGTGACCATGAACGCGCTCTTAAGTGGGCAGTCAAGCTTCTCGACAAACGCCCAACACATGTGGACGCGTGGAATCTTGCTCTCCACTCCGCGCGGTTGCTCGGAGATACGGAAAAGTATTTGTCCCTGCTGGCATGGCAATGGAAGGAGGGGCAGATAGGAAACTGGAAGGACTGCTTTTCAGTAGGTAAGCTGGCTCTGGAAAGGAAGGATTATCATCTGGCTTTAGAAATCTTCGAGGCCGTTCTGAGAGACTCCTTTCTCAATGCCGGCCGGGAGAAAAAAAAGCACTTGGATGACGTACGGACGCATATCCGATATGCCCAGGCCATGCTCAAGGTGTCAGCGCCTTTTCAGCGAAGCGATTCTACCGCTCAAGGTGAACGGAGCCACTCAAGATCCGGCGAAACCGGGGCACATGGGACCTCGGGAATCTCGACTTCCCCGATCGGGGTCGAATCCTCCTGCGCGACCGCAGCGACAGTCACCATACGCCGGGACGAGCCTGTTCCTCCCATCGCCGTCGAGACCCTGCCCGACGTAAAGATCGAATACGCAACCGACGCAAAGCTCGTCATTGAAGCCATAAAGAAAAGTCGGCAGGCCGACAGACGTTCCTTTGAGCTTGCCCTTCAAGCGTACAAGCACTCTTTTCGCGTTTCATTCGACCAGCTCCTGTGCCTACCCACGCTGCGCGATGTGGAGCCTCTCTGGCACCAGCAAGAAACAGCTCGCAAGGTACTGAAGAACTTCCGGGGTCGGGCCATTCTTGCCGATGAGGTGGGGCTTGGAAAGACCATCGAAGCCGGCATGATCTTCAAGGAGTATCTCCTGCGAGGGCTGGTGAGGACGGCGCTAGTGCTCACTCCCAGCTCCCTGGTGTACCAATGGCAGGAAGAGCTTCGCGACAAGTTCGGCTTGGAATTTGCCTCTTCCAACGATCCCCTTTTCCGGCAGGATATCGACCTGTTTTGGTCGCAACCTTTGATCGTGGCCTCGATTGCGGCGGCAAGAAACGCTCGGCACTTCGAGGCGGTGACGTCTCGGACGTATGACATGGTGATCGTGGATGAAGCACATCACCTGAAAGATCAGCGCACACGAAGCTGGCAGCTTGTGAATTCTATCCACAAGACGTTTTTCCTGCTGCTCACTGCCACGCCGGTGCAGAATCGAGTGGACGAGGTGTACAACCTGGTCACGATTCTCAAACCTGGCCATTTGAAAACGCGCAGAGGCTTCCTGGAAAAGTTCGTGGCACGCGGAAAGCCGACAGATCCCCGTAACAGAGAGCAGCTTAAAGAGCTGCTTCAAGAAATTATGGTACGAAATACCCGCTCGGTGACTCAACTTCGGCTGCCGCCCCGATTCGCGTTCACGATCCGTGCAGATGCCACTGATCTAGAGCAGGGTTTTTACGACGGGGTTTCTTCGCTCGTGGCGCACGCTGCGGCAACATCGAGTTCCGGTGTCTCCAAGATGGCGCTCAGGAAGCTTCTCGAGGCAGCGGGATCTTCTCACCAGGCAGCGCTGGCTACTCTCGAGAAGTTCAGATCCAGTCAGGATCCGGAAGTCAGATCGCGGGTGGCAGAATTGCTGTCCGTGGGAGCCCGGATCGAAACAGGGAGCAAGACCCTCAAGGTGCTCGAACTTCTGAGGTCTTTGCCGGCTCGCAAGATAGTCTTCGTGAACTATCTTAGCACGTTGCACCATCTGCGGAAGGTCATCGATCAGCATGGTATTCCTCATACCGTGGTGTATGGGAGCCTCACTCCGACCCAGAAAGAGGCTGCTGTGGACGAATTCAAAAAGGGCGTTCCGGTGCTGCTGGCCAGTGGCATGGGTGGAGAGGGCTATAACCTCCAGTTCTGTAATGTCATGATTAATTATGATCTGCCATGGAACCCTATGGAAATCGAGCAGCGAATCGGACGGATCCACCGAATCGGACAAGAAAACGAAGTTCAGGTCTACAACTTGTGTGCAGCGGGAAGCATCGAGGATCATATTCTGGAGGTCCTGGATAGGAAGATAAACATGTTCGAACTCGTGGTGGGGGAAGTCGATATGATCCTTGGCTATCTCCAGGACGAAAGGGAGTTTTCGGAAATGGTTTTCGAGATCTGGACAAAGAATTCCGGAAAGGACTATGTGCAGAAGGCGTTTGATGAGTTTTCCCACAAACTGCAGCAGGCCCGGCTAACTTACAAGAAAACAAAGGAGTTCGACGAAAAACTATTCGGGGAGGATTTCGGCGTATGACCGCACCCGTGAACGCCGCGCTGGTCGCGTTTGCTGCGGATCTCATCGAGAGGTACGGCGGAGCGGTAGAGCAGCGAGATGGGAAGCTGCTCTCTTTGCTTCCCGGAGATCTCGCCAGGTCGCTCGAACTTCCCGAGGAAGCGCTGATTGGAGGTGAAGAAGCTCCTCTCCTGTACGGGAGCCCCATTGTCGATCGGATCATCGGCATGGCCACGGGTGAAGTCCCGGTGGTGTGCGCCCGGGTCGTGGTTCAATATCTGAAGCAGGGGGGCTTTGAGCAGGTCCTGGCACAGGACCTCCAACTGGCAGGAGTTCGCTCCACAGTCGCAGGGCGGGCGGAAACAGTGGCCAATTACATCATACTCGTCTGCCATTACGTGGCCCTGAGCGATGAACGGAAGGAGGGGCTCGTTCAGGTGGCGGTTAGCGAGAGCACTTCTGCCCATGTCCCCGGGTTGGAGACACTCTGGCGCAATTTCCAGATCGAGCCGTATCCCGATGGGCACATGCCCCCTCAATTCGCCGTTTCTCCGGACAGGGCTTTGAGTTGCGCACTTCACGTCGCACAAGAGATCAGCACCGCAGAACTGCAAGAGTTTTTCGACGGTATGCGCAGGCGTCTGCACAGAGACGTTAGTAGCACCAGGGAATACTATGCGGCATTGAAGCACGAAATGCAGGCCGCGCTTGCCCGTTCCAACCTTACTGACCGCATGCGTGAAGATAGACAACTCAAAGTGGCGAGTCTTTCTGAAGAATTGAATGCGAAGATTCGTGATCTGGAACGCAAGTACTCGATAAAGGTGGAGGTAACAGGACGAGCCGCTTTGCGCCTGCTCGCGCCAGTGGTTCAGTTGATGGTCCGACTCTCATACCGAAAACTCAACCGGTCATTGAGCCTGATCTGGAACCCATTGACTCAGTGCGTGGATCCCTTCGTATGTGAGCAGTGCGGGAAGACGGTCCGGCACCTGTGGCCAAGGGAGGAGAAATCAGGGCTGCTTCTCGTCTGCAAATCATGCCGGGACGGTGCACAATAGTCCGTTTCGGAACGATTTTCGAGGAAGCAGGTAAGGTCCGTTCTCTGCGACACAATCAGGTTTTCCTCAATGATGAGAGGAGACCACCCCATGAAGACTCGCTCACGCGAGCGTGGCGCAAGCGGTAAAGGCTCTCAAGTTCAAAGCACGGCCTACTATCCATGACCTCCGTCATTGCTGGAAGACCAATGCCAGGCGCAGCGGAGGACATCCGCTGATTGCAGACGTGGCTATAGGGCGTAGGGACCGTAAAAAGACTGTTCAAAACTTATATCTTTCGATCAGGGATGCGGACTTTCTCAATGCCATTGATCGGATGACATTTGATAAAGGAGATACGGAAATTTTTGTGAAGTTTTCGAGTTCGGAAGGCAAAACGAATTCCGCGAATTCCGGGGACACCATACTTATTTCGCGGCATCGTTCGATGAAGCTTTTGGAGCGTCGGCGAATCGATCTCCCTAGCGCCAACTCTAGCGGGAAAAGGGGACATTCTTCTTTTGATTAGTGTTTGCTGGCTTCCCGACCGGTTTTTATGCCAACATGGTGCTATGCCAAGAACCGCACGAGCTTCCATCGGCAGGATGTGTTTCACGAGGATGACGACCGCGCGCCGCATGGACCTGGAATTCACGCTACGACCCCGCGGACGCCCACGAACCGAGGCAAAAAAGTAGAATGTCCCCTTTTCCCTGCACGATATCTTTGGGAGCGGCTGAAGATAACCATGGTCTTCATTGAACACGACATGGACATAGTCTTCGGGATTTCTCAGAAGGTCAGAGTGCTCTGTTATAAGACTCTTCTGGCGGAGGGAACCCCCAAGGAGATTTCGTCCAATGAAGAAGTGATCAAAGCCTATCTGGGGGAAGAGGTTTAACCATGCAGTTGGAGGTGCAACGTATAAACACTTTCTATGGCTTGAGCCATATACTCTT
>JBKQRG010000012.1:0-10292 GCA_052144015.1 Desulfomonilaceae bacterium | reverse complement strand
AAGACCTCGTTTGCGTGCCCGTGCCCTGAATCGAGAAAGGCACGGGGTCGCGATGGGAAGCGAGTCCGTGCATGCGAAGTACGAACTCCTGATCAACCCTTTAATTCGTCCTTTCTGGTCTTCCGTGATAAGCCTTGTGTTAACCATGTTCGAAAGGATCTCTTCCTCACGAAGTTTGGACGATTCAATTGCCTTCTCGCTAATATCCGTCAGAGAAATTATGTTCCCGGCCGTCCTAGCAGCCTTTAATGCGATCTGAATTCCCATTACTCCGGCGCCGATTATGGCGACTCGGCTTATTTCACCCGGCATGACGCTCCTCCGCTCTTGAACTGCCGTTTGGCGTTCGACCTAAATGTCCTTTAGGCTATCTGCTCTGCATCAGTTAAGGTTTAACTCCCAGCATTTCTTTGGCTTCGTCCACGGTGGCTATTTCGCGTCCGATCTCCCTGGCAATCCGCACCATTCTCTCGACAAGCTGCACGTTACTTTTAGCCAACTCGCCTTTTGAATAATAAATGTTGTCCTCCAGGCCTGTCCGAATATTGGCGCCCTGGCACATGGCCATAACCGTGGCGGGAAGTTGAAATTTGCTTACGGTAATCACTTGCCAGCTGGAGCCATCCGGGAGGCAGTCCACCATTGTTGAAAGCAGCCTAGGAGTAAATGGCATGCCACCGTTGACTCCCAGCACCAGGCTGAAATGGACAGGTTCCTTCAACACCCCCCACTTGACCAGTTCCAGAGCATTGAAAACGTGGCTCATGTCATAGCATTCGCATTCAATGGGGATGTTTCTAGCGTTGGACCGCTTGATGAATTCGGCGTTCCAGGAGAGAGGGTTGTCGAATGTGGCGAGCCAGCCGAACTCGAAGGTTCCCATGTTGATGGTAAGCATATCAGGTTTAGGCTCCAACACCGTCAACGGCATACGTTCTGCGAGGCTGGCCGCCTCTATTATTCCGCTTGGCCGAAGAATTCCGCCGATACCATTTCCTACTTGCGTGATAATGGGACTCTTGGCCTTTATTTTTGTGAGGACCTCGGAATAAACTTCCATGTCCCCCGTGGTTCTCCCCTCCTTGTCTCGAACGTGGATATGGCATACCGACGCTCCAGCATTGTAGCAGTCGTAGGCAGACTGTGCGATCTCATCGGGCTGCTCCGGCAGGGCAGGATTAAGCTCCTTGCCGTGTATCCCGCCGGTCTGTGCGACCGTGACGATCAGCTTTTTCATCTTTGCGATTTCACATGTGATTTCCATCGTTCGTTCCTTTCAGAGACGGCAATCTCGGGTGACAATAAGTTGTGATGGATTGGACTTGTAAGCAAACTAGACCGGAATGGGAAGAGCTTGCATTAACCTAGGTTAAGAAATTGGGTCTTTTTTGAGATTCTTGCGGATTCTGCTCAAAGCTACAGGTGTTATACCGAGGTAAGAGGCAACATGATATTGAGAGACCTTCTCCTCGAGACCGGGATTGTTCTGTTTGAAACTCAAATATCGGGCTGTTGCGTCTTCCGACAAGAATTCCCGTTCTCTCTTTTCTTTCTCGATAAACAAATTCTCAAGGTATTTTCTGCCCAGCTTGTTCCAACAGGAATGATCCGATAGCAATTGATTGTATTCTCTTAAATTTATGCACAGCAACATGCTGTCTGTCAGGGCCTGGATGCCACACCATGAAGGCTGGCCTTGTAGGAATTGGCTGAATGCTGAGAGGAATTGGTTTTCACGCCGAAATGACAGAATTCTCTCATCCCCTTGTTCCGTTATGAAATATATGCGAAATATTCCTGAAGTTATGAGACCCAGCTTGTCCGGGACGTCTCCTATTCTTACAAAATGATTGTATTTTCTCAATCGAAGCAGCTTCACTATGTTTATAAGCTTGCTCCACTCCCTATCCGGAATGGTACCGTATCTGAATAATTCCAGGCGTAGTTTGTTCACCCAGGAATCATGCATTCTGGTGGACATGATTTCTTCCAGGCAGTACGGCTAGGATAATTTGCCGCAAATCACCCACACTGTTCGCATTGATGGCGGCCGACCATCCGTGGTCCTCATTGAACTGCGTTGACCGAGGTTGTCATGGGAAAGACACCGTCATTTTCGCATCTGATTTCTACTTCAATTCATTAGAACGAACAGCGAAGACAAGTCAAGACGAGATTTGATGATCATCCAGAGGCTTCATTCTGCTTAAATAGTTTAGACGTGCTCGAACACGTTCGTTTAGTTGCTTCCCAATCTTTGTGAAATGGTGGTCGACATGCGGCCCGGTTCCGATCACTGTCTGGGCGCCTGTTATAGATCTGTGGAAGTGTGGAAATTACGTCCGGAACATGGTTGCGAAAAGAACCCATCTGTAGTATAATCAGCACACATTACATAATTCACAATAAGATCAATACGTTAAGGCTGACCGATTCTTGTACATTTGTTATCCCTTCCGGGAGGTCGCATGGGTAAAAACCAGTTGCCCCATCTGCAAGGACTCCTAAGAAGCATTCCAACTGCCTTCAGAAAAACGGACAATTTGCAGCAAGTATTGGATTATTTTTATCGTAATCCCGATTTCAACACAGCCGTGGTGCAAGATGCCCATCAACACATTCTTGGAGTGGTAACCAGAAACTCCATCCTGGAATTTCTTGCCAAAAATATCGACTCCGATTTACCGATTGAGTCGCTGATTGACCGCAATTACCAGTCGGTACAGGTACAGGATCTTGATTCCGATATCGCGCTAGGATCTATGGAGAGCAGTTTAGGTGATTTGCTGGTTGTCGATAAAAAGGGCAAGTACGTAACGCTCGCGTCTTATTATGATAGTTACAGTCTCGTCCGGGAGAAATTGCAGGTCCTCACACGAACCTACGATGCTGTTCTCAATTCAACTTACGAGGGAATAATCGCCATAAATTCCGATGGAAAGGTGACTGTTTTCAATGATGCGGCAGGTAGGATGCTGGACAGGGATCCTCAGAGATGTATCGGGAGACCTGTTAAGGAAGTAGTTCCGAGTTCACGACTTCTGGAAGTTCTGAACTCCATGAAGCCGCAATTGCGAGAGAAACATAAAATTGGGATGAAGACTTTCCTGGCAAACCGAGCGCCTATTATTTTAGGCGGTCGCGTTATGGGCGCGATTTCGATCTTTCAAGACATCACGTCGGAGGAAGAGCTTCTTTCGGAATTGGCCGATATAAAACAATTTATGAACGTCTTGCAGCTCATTTTTGACAATGCCTATTTGGGAATCGTTTTTGTAGATTCCAACGGAATCATACAATTCATGAACAGGATGTACGAAGATCTGTTGAGCATAGAGGCGGACGCGGCGATCGGAAAACATATCACCGAATACTTTCCGGATTCCAGATTACCACTGGTAATAAAGTCCGGGAAACCTGAGTTGGGGTGGAAATATAACCTCAAGGGCAGGACATTGGTCCTCAATAGAATACCGATCAGAAAAGGAAGCGAGGTTGTTGGCGCCATAGCCCAATGCATATTCAAGGATATTTCAGAGTTGAAAGACCTTGTCGGAAAATTGGACCTCCTTGAAAGAAAAGTAAAGTTCTACAAGAAAGAACTGACACATTTACTGGCGCCCAAGTACTCCCTGAAAGACATCCAAGGGAATAGCGAAGCAATTCTTAATCTCAAGAAGCTGACTCGCCTGTATGCTCGGACCGAATCTCCCGTTCTTGTCATGGGCGATACCGGGACCGGCAAGGAGTTGTTTGCGCACGCGATCCATGCTTCAAGTAACCGCTCAAAGGGTCCTTTCGTTTGTCTGAACTCAGCCTCCCTTCCGAAAGAATTGCTTGAATCGGAGCTTTTCGGGTATGCCCCGGGCGCCTTCACAGGAGCACACCATAAAGGCAAGATAGGCAAAATCGAACTGGCGGAGAGCGGGACTCTGTTCCTGGATGAAATTGGGGAGCTTTCCTTAAGCGCCCAGGCAAAGTTATTACGAGTGCTGGAAGAGAAACGGGTAGAACGGGTCGGCGACGTCCATCCTATAGATGTGGATTTCCGTCTTGTCGCAGCTACCAACAAGAATCTTGAGCAGATGGTAAAAGAGGGAAAATTCAGAGACGATCTTTTCTATCGACTTGGAACAATGACGCTTTTCATCCCGACGCTCAAAAGCAGATCGGAAGATATCCCATTGTTAATCAATCATTACATGGAACAACAGGCCGAGAAACCGATTAAGATATCCGTTCGGGCCTTGAATGCCCTGATGAAATATCAATGGCCGGGAAATATTCGAGAGCTAAGGAACGTCATCGAGAGAGCAGTCACCCTTCTGGATGAAGACGACACTATTGATACAAATCACTTGCCATCGCAGGTTGTGAGAGCGGCATCCGCAAAACGTCCTGACCTGGAGCTTTCCGAGCTAGCTCTAAAAGGAGTTGTCTGGGAGCAGGAGGAAAAAACGATTCGTGCCGCTCTAGCTCGTTGCAAAGGCAAGAAGGCTCACGCAGCTAAGGTTCTGGGGATCTCGCGATCGCTTCTCTATAGCAAGTTGAGGCGCTACGGCATGTCTCCATAAGTCTCCTGAGAGAACTCCTGATGTCTTGCGATCAGGACATGTACAGAATCAGATCACTTCTTGTTGGTAGCACATTGGTTGCACCTTTGGGTCGTTATCTGATTTCTTCAGTTAAAACAGCATATAATGGAAGCAGCGAGAAATCCTGAAATCGCGAATGTGTCATAGGTACGGGCCGGACCGATTACCAAGAATAAATGTGCTATTTTTTGTAATATATTTATATAACAATTTAAACGGATTGTCCGAATCTGGACAATCTATGGAATGAAAATTGCCAGTCCTGTAGTGAAAATCAGAAGCGCACTAAGTGGGAAAGGAGCTTCTCATGCTCGTTGTTGGTGTAGCTGGAAGCCCAAGAAAGGGGGGAAACACAGAGATTGTCGTAAAGGAAGCCCTGAAGGTATTACGGGAAGAGGGCCTACTTACCGAGTTCATCCACTTAGCCGATGTGCGCATCAATTCGTGCAATGAATGCATGGTGTGCAAGAGAAAACAAATCTGCCCCATTGATGACGATTTTTCGTTTGTATACGACACCATGCTCAAGGCTGACGGGATCATTCTTGGATCACCCGTGTTTTTCAGCTCTGCCACTCCTGAAATCAAAGCGCTCATAGATCGTACGGGATACCTGGCAATTGCTCAGGGGCGACCGCTTGAGAGAAAGGTTGCGGGCGCTTTGGTTGTGGGGCGCCGGGCGGGTCACAACTTCGTCTTCGCCGAACTTCTTTTCTTCTTTCTTTACCATGGCATGGTGGTTCCAGGTTCCTCTTATTGGAATGTTGGCTTCGGCAAAGAACCAGGAGAGGTGCTAGGTGACGAGGAAGGGATGAATACAGTTCGTCAATTCGCAAGAAACATGTCTTGGGTGATCAAGAAGCTCCGATAACGTCTATAACTGAAGCAGTTAGAAAGGAACTCATAAGTTATTTCAGTGATGAAGATTTGTCCGATTCTTTCAGCTCTGAATCATAGGATTGAGTTGTGTGCCTCTAGAAAAATACAGAAACGAGACAAACATCTTTTCTATTTCCGGTGAACAGAGAGCCGAAAGAGAATGCACAAAGCGAATACTAGTGCGAAACATTAACGAAGCGCTTTTTTAGGCTTGATTCAAGATGTCTACGGACCATGGACCGTCCATGGTATGCAAGGGGAAAGCAAGTATTAAGGCGAAATAGGCTGATGAAAGTATTCAACTTTCAGCGGCTGATTTTTGCGTACAAGAGCCAACAAGATCCAGACGCAAAAAGGAGGGGACGAGATGAACCGAAGAGAAAGTGTGATGGTGATTTTTCTCATGACCTTGGTCTTTGTTGTGGTTACCCAAGTGACGCCGGTACCTCTGGTACAGGCGCAGCAGCAGTTTACCGACTGGGGCTGGCCTTTGCCCTACGAGAAAGTATCCGATAAATCGGTCGCTTACCTGAAGGAAAAAGGTTGGTGGCCTCTGAAATGGGCCTATCAGCCTCCATGGATGGCTGAAGCTACTATCCCATGGATCATTAAGAAGATGGATTTAGCTAAAAAGAGGGGCTTGGAATTGGAGATAGTGGGAATGCTGGCCGGCCCGGATATTAACGAAGGGCTAGCCTCCGGCAAATTCCCCATAGGTAACGGCGGCAATTTTCCAGTTACCTCGTTGCTCGACAAAAAGGTTAATGTCAAGAGCGCAGGCATCATTTGGACCCCCCTTGATGAACATCCCATTCTGGTACATCTGGACTCAAAATTTATAAACCCAAAGGATCTTGAGGGAAAGAGTATCGGATTGGTAACCGGGTCCTCCGCAGAGTTCGCCTTTGTCGGCTATGCTATGGCTCAAGGGATTGATTTAGCGAAGGTCTCCCTGAAGCCCATGCCAATACCGGATCAGGCCACGTTCCCCGCAGGAATCGACGCGGTGGTGCCGTGGGCCCCGACTCCGGCTCTGATGACCAGGTACAGGAAGAACGCGAAAGTATTCGCTGATACTGGTCCGTATCAACTTTATTGGGGTGATGCCCACGTCAGGACGGAGCTGATCGAGAATTGCCCCGATGTCGTTCAGGCCCTCACAGACATGGCTGTAGAGGCGCTTCTATGGGGACGTACTCGTCCTAAAGAGGCAACGGATATTGTGAAGGAAGATGCGTACCTGGAAGGCTACCCGTGGCAGTTACTTTATGATGAGAATATCACTTGGATGAGCAGAATGAAGCCCACGTGGATCTATCCATACGCGGAAATTTATGCTGAAGAAGGGGCGAGGATCGCGAATTGGCTCCACGAGAGGGACCGCATAAAACGAAAACTCACAAAAGAGGACTATCTTGACTATTTTGCTCCCGGCGTGATGTTCATGAACAATACCTTCAAGAAGCTGGGTTGGAAAATCCCTTCTGCACCACCTTATTTCGCGGCCGGAATGACTATGGACAAATTTCGGGAAAGACTTGTAGCGAAGCAGACGGGCGAAGGGAAATTGATTCAGTTGCGGCGGCTTCAGGCGCGCTTCCAATTCCCATATCGGATGGAAGAAAACCAGCCCTGGCCGGAGAAGGGAGATCTTGAAAAGCCGTGGACGTACGAAGGCAAGACGTACTATCCTTGATTCACGCTCTCTTTATGGGGGGAGAGCGGTCAGCGCTGAGAATTTGACAGCGCGAGGAGGATCATATGCTAAGTCACATGAAGGAAATACTTGTAAAATCTTCTGTCCTGGCGGGTATTCTGATCGTTTGGCAACTCGTGTGTGGGGTGATTCTCCCCAGGACGAACCCTGATTTTATAGCCATCCTCCCTCCCCCCTCTTTAGTCCTCGAACAAGCGATTAAACTAATCGCAAACGGAAAACTTTTTGTCCATATTCTGAAGAGCCTGGAGAGAGTACTGATCGCTTTTTTCGTCGCCTCTGCCTTGGCGATTCCTCTAGGGATAGCCATTGGCTGGTGGAAGAGGTGTGAGGACATGGTCGATCCCCTCATGGAGATCCTCCGACCTATTCCTCCTCTGGCCTGGATCCCGTTGGGCATTCTCTGGTTCGGCATTGGCGACACCCAAAACATCTTCATTATCTTCCTGGGCATCTTCTTCCCGGTTCTGGTCAACACCATCGCGGGCGTCAAGGCTGTGGATAAGACCCTAATCTGGGGCGCTCTCACATTGGGAGGCAATCAGAGACAGATTTTCCGCGAGATTGTATTTCCCGGTTCCCTGCCTTTCATTTTGACAGGACTTCGCATTGGCTTGGGGGTGGGCTGGATGTGCTTGGTCGCTGCAGAACTTGTGGCATCCACACGCGGGCTCGGCTTCATGATCCAGGATGCCCGTTATCTGCTCCTTACGGAACGGGTTATCCTGGGAATGCTGGTAATCGGTCTGCTTGGATATGCGATGGATAGAGGGATGCGTTACTTGCAGTGGCGTCTACTACCCTGGTATCAGACCAGTCGCTGAGGAGGATCTCTATGGCTGTGCTCGAAGTACGTAGCATTACAAAAGAGTATTGCACCAGCCGGACTAAGGAAATTGTCCCGGCTCTCAACTGCATTTCTTTGGAAGTCCAGCGGGGACAGTTTGCTGCCCTGGTTGGTCCAAGCGGATGCGGGAAATCAACTCTCCTCAAGATCATCGCAGGCCTAGAACCTAAAGGAGAAGGCAGCGTTCTGCTCGACGGCCAGGAAATTGCCGGTCCGAGTTGGAAGAGAGGCATGGTGTTTCAGGATTTTGCCCTGCCGCCCTGGAAAACGGTGAAACAAAATATTGAGCTCGGGCCTAAATTCCGGGGTGTACCTAAAAAGGAAAGAGAGGATCTTTCCGACAATTGGATCAAACTTGTCGGCCTGAAGGGATTTGAGAACAAATTCCCACATGAACTCTCCGGAGGTATGCGCCAGAGATGCGCCTTGGCCAGAACACTTGCCAACGACCCTGACATGCTTCTTTTGGACGAACCTTTCGCGTCCGTTGATGCTCAGACACGAGAGATCTTACAAGAAGAGCTATTGAAGATCTGGGGAGAGGAGCTTCCGCAGAGCGAGAGAAAATTGGTCATATTTGTAACCCACAGCATCGATGAAGCGGTTTTCCTAAGTGACATTGTATTCGTCATGACAGCGCGGCCTGGTCGCATCAAGAAGGTTTTCGAAAACCCCATGGGGAGGCCGCGTGATATGTCGTTGAAATCCAGCGCGCCATTCCTCGAAGCAAAAGATTATCTCTGGGAGTGTCTCAAAGACGAAGTCATGACCGCGATCGAGCAAGGATATCAATAGCCATGCATTCGGTAATCCTTTGTGTCGCGATCTCTATACACTCAAGTGTCCTAAAACAGTACGAAGTGAGCGCCTCTGAAATTATGAAGTCCTAAATTACCGCATTTTCATAGGTAATTTGTTTCCCGAGCCGCTGGAACGAATCTTGCTTTGGATTCAAAATTAGGCTGAGGCTCTGTCTGAACGTCCATACTCAGCGGAGTCAAAATCAAACCGACAGGGAGGAAGGCACTGTGAAAGATATATCCGGCGAGTACGATGCGATTTGGTTTGGCGGAGGAGCTGCCGGGAGATTCGGCGCAGTATACATGAAGGCCTTAGGCGCGAAGCCCCTTCTCGTAGAAAAACACGGTCTTGGTGGGGAATGCCATCAATGCAGGTGCGCTTTTGAAAATTTCGTTGCAGATCAATCCTCGATGGCTGAGCTGATGCAGCTTTACTCCGGAAAAGGCTGGTACCCCGAAATTGACCTTAGCAGGATCAGCATGTCAAAGGCCGTGGAGATTTACAGGAACATAGGCCAGCCCGCTTTCGCGGATACGATGAAGCAGCAGACCGAGATACAGCTTGGGGTGGAAGTCGCATGGGGAGACGGAAAGATCATCGACAAAAACACCGTGGAGGTCAAGGGTAAAATCTACAAAGGGAAGAATCTCGTCATCGGAACCGGTTCACGGGCCATAATGCCTGATATACCAGGGATTGATTTGCCCGGAGTCATGACCTACAAGGACCACCCTGAGATGAGGAGTGATCCCAAGAAGATGGTGGTCATCGGTGGCGGAAAAATTGGAATAGGCAAGGCGGCTATGTTCGCTCCCTTTAATATTGATGTGACGGTCCTGGAAAAGTACACCTGTCTGCCCAGGTGGGATCGGGATGTCAGGCTCTACATATCCCGTGATTTCAAACGTCGCGGGATAAAGGTCCACGAAGGCGCCGACGTGAAGGAGATCAAAGGCCGAGGCAAAGTGGAGGCGGTCGTAGCTGAAGTAAAAGGGAAACTCATGGAGTTCCCGTGTGACGCTGTGATGGTCTCTATCGGCCTAGTGCCTAATTCCGAACAAGCTTTGAGCTTGGGTGTAAAAATAGGCCAGCACAATGAGATTGTTATCGATAAGGCAAGTCGCACGAATGTGCCTGGAATTTATGCGGTGGGAGACGTTGCCGGTCCTCCTTATTTTATGGCAGTTGCCAGGAAGAGAGGGATGATCGCCGCGAAAAATATTATGGGAGAAGAAACGGAATGGGACGAGACTCTGCCTCTGCCGGACCACATCTATCTGCCGCCCTTGGAAGCGACCATGGTAGGTCTTACCGAAAAAGAGTCCAGAGAGTAATCTGGGGATGTAATGCTCATTCAGGTCCCTTGGGGCACCATGCCGATAGATGCACAGCCCCTTACCTATTATCCGGGATACGAGAACCTTGGGCTGCCTGTGTGCGGAAGAATGCACAC
>JBKQRG010000011.1:0-6533 GCA_052144015.1 Desulfomonilaceae bacterium | reverse complement strand
AAATGCGCTCCAGTCCTCCACCATGCCAAGCAGCGGCGCTACCTTCACGAGATCATCGTTTTGACCCGCTATATGGGCCGCGGCACTGCTCCAAAGGTATTTGCCGGGAACTCTCACCAGGCGGGCCCGAACGGGGTTCAGCTCTACGTAGCGCGCCGCAGCAATAAGATGCGCCTCGTCCAGGACATAGGATGCGAAGCGCCCCTGCCAGAGATGGCCCCGCCCCCCTTCGCGGAAGTTGACCCGGCGTGTGTACCGGCGATGAGCCTCCCCGATGGCGCGTGCCAATCCCTCGATCGACTGAGGAAGTGCGATGATATGCACGTGATTCGGCATGAGGCAATATGCCCAGATATCCACCCCGTGCTTTGAGCACCACTCAGACATCAAATCGATGTACGCTCGATAGTCCTCCTCGCTAAAGAAGGTCTGCTGTCTCCGATTCCCTCTCTGGGTGATGTGATGCGGATAGCCGGGAATGACCACTCGTGCAACTTGCCCCATAGCCCTCTTATACGCCGGTCAGCTCTCCGCGTCAATAATTACGTATGGTGTACCCGGAATTACCGGAATTACTTCTTTGTAATACCCGCTTCCCTGGCCATCCAGTTGACCAGTTCATCTTTGGTCATGACACATACCCCCTAAAAGCATAAACATTTGGTGAAGTGAACACGTCCCCAGGGACAATGTCATCTTCCTGATATCGGCTCGGATGGTCCAGAAAAATCCTAACAGTTACCTCTGTTTCGCCCGCACTTTGTTGGCTAAAGGAAAAGATAATTTGCACAGGCAGAAGTTGAAGCCGCTCTACGTACTACCAGTCAAGCTTTCTTCACTAGTCCTACCAAAAGCAGGAGTACCACCGCGCCTATCACAGCCGTAATAAATGATCCGATTAGTCCATGTATGGACAGCCCCAACAAGCCAAACAGAAAACCCCCGAGGTAGGCCCCTACCACTCCTACGACCAAATTAATAATGAGCCCCGCCCCTTTTCCTTTCATGATTGTTTCGGCCAGCCAACCAGCTATCAGTCCTATGATCAAAAATCCGATAAAATGCATGTGTCGCCTCCTGGTCTAGCTTGGTGAAATTGAATCTCGCTCCCGTCAAATGGAATCTCAGTGCCCGGCTCACCGGTCCTCTCGATAACGGGCGAATGGGTTCAAAGTCGTCGTCATTTGTTGCGTAATGCGGCCAAGCGATCGGCGAAACTGGCATTTGTGGTTGAGGACTCCCCGGAAACGGCTTTCAACGCAGCCTCGATATGCTGATCGTCGATGGCCTTCTCAGGACTCAAAAGCTTGGCCTTCATCTCCGAGGCCGCTGCGGCAGCACGGGCATCCTCAGCCTGTTTGTTCATAGCAGCCAATGCAACGCCAAGGCTGGATGATTCTTTTTTGAGCCCAGCCAGATTTTCAGCTTTCTCTGACCGGGCCTGGGCCCTTTGTTGGTCTAATTCAGCGCGGCGCATGTCGCGCGAGGCCTGTTCCAGGTGAGCCTTAGCTGTTTTCACCTTCTCGGCTGTCAATTCGGCGATCTCTTTGACTTCTTCGTAGTACGATTTTGCCTCTTCGGCTTCATGTGCTTCTCTTTCAACCTCAGGACGCAATTTCTCAAGATCTTGCAGGAGCTTTTCCAGACTCGTGCCGAGTTCTTGAGCCTTGGACTCATTGCCGCCAGTCTTGGCTTCTTCAATCTGTTTGTTAAGTAACTCAGCAGCTGCCATGTAACGGTCGTAGTTTTTTTGGGCAGCCTCAGCTTCAGCCGCGTCTCTTTCATACAAGGTTTTGGCCTTGCCGGCTTCGATCGTTACCTTGTCAAGCTCGTGGATCATCTCCTCTATCTCAGCTTGGGACGCAGTCTCAGGATCCCAGGAGACGATCTGCTGGGTAATACTCTGTCCCACCTGGCCTAACTTCTCTTTGCCGAAAGAACTCAGAAATCCAAAAACTCCTCCCATGACGGTTCCTCCTTGGTGTGTGGAGTTAGATTACTTTGATAGACTTGTGTTGCAGTTCGATCCCAACCATGATCTGAACCGATGCTCCATCCTTTTCATTGACAGCGGACAACAGCAGGTACTCGTCAACTTTATCGTTGACGTGACGTCCGTACAGCATTGAGTCGTACTTTACCATCTCAGTTTCCTCACCATACGGGTCCAGGTAAAGCTTTTCAGTAAGCTGGACGGGAGGGATCCTCGTTATTTGGTTTCCTTTTTGGTCCTGTTCAACCACTCGTTTTGCATCATCATTTTCCCAGACTCGAAAGTACTGGGTCTGGTCCTTGGTCTGGAAAATATCCAGGCCGATATATCCGTCTTTTTCGGAAAGCCAGAAGTCCCAATCTTCCGGGTACACCTCATCGTACGGCATAAAAAGCTTACACTCTTCCACGATCTTCTTCATGTCAGTGACAATTTGTAACATGTATATTATGTCCGATGATTCCAGGTAGAATCTGTGAACGTTTGAATCCCCGACGGGAAAGGCGCCGTAGGATAACACAGCGTTACTAGTACCCGGATGTTTGACCTTGAGATCATCTCCGCCAAGAATAAAGTCAACCTCAGGAACCTCGACAATCGCGTTGAACCTTAGTCCGAGTGGAAGATCCGCGTCGACTCTCTCCATCCTAGCTTTCTGGAGTGAGTCCTTTAATTCGTCCACTTTTTTCAGCCCAATCCTCTTAAAAAGGCTCCACGTTCCCGACATTCTGACTCCTTACTACTGAGCCGCACCAATTTATCCTAACCCAAGAAGTCCTTTAGCGCGGCGGAGAAATCTGAATTCCAGCCCTGTACCCCAATTCACTTTGTTCCATTGACCATACGCTGTATATCCGGTTTGGTCTCAAGAATAGCCAGTGATAAAGCGTCCATGGCTTCCGGTCCGTATTGCTCCGCCCATTTGGTCCGAAGCACAAGAATCGCTTGTACCGCCAGTGTCTCAACGTCGCCACTGAAGATCCACCCCTTCTGGAGTGAAGGATAAATGTTACTGGGGATTTCGACGAATGTATAGATAGAGTTTTTGTGCTTATCAAGCTTATCCTTAAAGTGCCGTTCATCCACAGCCACGAGTCGAAGTTTTCCGGATTTCTTGGCTAACTCTTCAGCCTTCTTCAAGAAATCGCTATTGAGACCCCCGACGAACATCATCAGAGCCTTGGAATTACCTTGAACCTCCGCCAATCCTGCTGAATAGGCCGCATATCTGATCGGTATCTTCCTGTATCGTTCATCTTGCTCACAAAGCCCTTCCCAGGTGAGAGCGGTACCCGACCCTCTAGGTCCGACATAGAGGAAATTTTTCTGTGGGTCGATATCCTTGACCGATTTGACGCCGCCGTCTCGATTGGCGACTAACTGAGTATACTCAACGTAAAGTGTACTTTGCTCGGATATTAAATCCTTGCCGGGTAGTTTCTTATCGATCAACGCCAGGACATCCGACTGCACAATGGCAAGATCCGCCTCCCCGTTGGCCAGCAGTTTGAGATTATCCAACGAACCATTCGTGGTAATGAATTTGAGATCCAGGTTCGAAGCTGCTTTCTTGAACATACTACCGAACTTGTCATACCACCCGCCGACCTGCCCCGTAGCAAAACGAAGAAGAGGCTTCTCAGGTTTCTTGCTCGCCAGGACACTTGTGGACAAGGCCGCTTCGGGCGGTACTCCCTTGGGGAGGTACGCAGGATCCTTTGGAGTGCCCTCCAATTCTTTGGTCTGCTTGTCCATTTCAGCGAGCTTTGCCTTTAGTTCGGGGTTATCCTTGGCCAGATTCTCGGCTTCCTTACGCCACTTCTGGAAACCGGGATCGTCAGAGTGGTGATAGGCTGTCGCAGCTACGTCCCTATGGCTAATGTGATCCAGCATCCAGAACAGAAATATCGAATTGAAGAGCCCGAAGCCCGGCGAGCTGTTGTAAGCGTATCCGGGCGGTTGGTATCCTTGGGATCTATAATAGTTGTCTCGTTGCCCGTAATGAGTGCCGTAGTCAAACCCGGAGTAAACTTTTCCTTTCTGGGCAAGAGGACTCGACTCCGCCCCTTCAACTTTGAATTCCGGGTTCTTGAATTTGGCCTGCTCAGACTTGTACTTTTCTAGTGACTCTTGAGACCTCTTCTTCCTTTCCAGGCCAATGGTCTCCTTATCGAACTTTGAGCCCCCGGTGAACCTCTCTCCTGTGACGGAGGAAGCCCCAGGTTTAGCATACCCGCCGGAAGCTTTACTCCCAGTCTGCACTGACTGACCCGAAGCCGGGGGTCCCGTCAACGACGGCTTGGAATATCCCGAAGGGGTAGGCGTCTTCTGAAGAGACGGCTTTGAGTACCCGGAAGAGGATCCAGGAGTAGGCCCGAGTAGGCCACCGCCGCTACGATCCCATGTATTATGGGTTGGGACCGACCAGGAGGAGCTTCTGCTAAAGCCGCCACCACGGGAACCGGAAGAACCTCCTCTCGAACCGAATCCCGCGGCCTCAATTCCGCTTTCGAAAATCACCGAACCGCCGAGTACTAGCAGCACCGACAACACTACTGAAACGAGAAATTGGCGCGATTTCATCAACGCTTGCACCTCCGGAAATTAGCGCACTAGATACCATTGGCACGCAACGTGTTTCATGTCAACTGGTCCCCTCGGTGGTGTAAGCCGTATACCATAGCCTCAACCAATCCTGGTATGTCATTAGGCTCACTCGTGGCTTACAGCAGCATCAAGTGTGCGGGGAGTTGGCCTGCCCCTCGAAAGCTGGTCCAGGCTCAGAGTTAGTACAGAGTAGCAGCTCGGCTAAGTGGAAGGTCTCATAAAACCTGTCACCAATTTGTTACCTTCGGTTGTGCAACGTGCTGATTCGTCGTGACGGGTTGGAACGGTCGCGACAAGTTAACGTGTTGATATTATGTTGGTTAGTGAGATTTGTACATGTCTGTTAACCACTAGGTTGTAATGGTTGAGGCTTCAGCCGAAATCCCGCATTGGGCGAGATTCGATCCCGCTGGGACGCGGGACTACTCGGGGAGCCAAAAAAGAAAAATCATCCCGCACGGTTGGCAATAGCAAGGAGCGGGATTTTTTTGTTTCAGCACGAGGGTCGTGTATTCGGAGCGGGTCTACTTAAGCTTACGTCCAAACCAAGAACTCTGGTCGCCAATGAGCCAAGGGCCTCTTAATGGGTGACCCCTTGCTCCCTTGCTCCCTTGCTTCAGGTTGAAAAATACGACTGCTGCATGGAAGATATGCGAGCAGTATTGTGCTGGGAGTCGGGGTCTTCAGCCTTCCCCTTGGCCCGATACTACCAATATCTGTTCGAGTGAGGGACCACACTAGAGATTATGTTTGACCGGAGACGAAACGGTGAGGTACGATCAAAAACAGCAAAGGGTAGGTTTCTTAGCAAAGTGACGACGGTTTTGCCTGCGTCAGGTCGTGTGGAACTCCATACGGAGACCTTTTCAGGGTAACCGGAGCTACGCTTCGACCCCGCAGCAGCGCTAAAACGCCTAAAATGACGGTCCGCCGCATGATTCAGGTTTAAATTCCCGAAACACCGTGGATCGACATGGCTCTGAGATCGTCAACAAACTGAGAATTTTGGGACAATCTTCGAGGAACGGCTTTTTAGTCTCGTGGGGCCTCGGACCGTTCCCCGATAACTCTCATGATTTGAGACGACTGTCCGCCGTTTGCTGATAATTGTCGATTCACCGGCTTTGCCCTAATGGAAATCTTACGCGCGGCGAGTATACCGGTAATTGTTGCCGGATGCCCGCGTGAAAATCAGCTAAGGTAAAAGAGGTAAAAATGAGACCGGCCGACCTGACTATTCGAACAAAGCTCATAGCTCTTGCAATAATTTCCATCCTTGCGCTTGCCATTCCCACGATAGTGATTTTGTCGGGCTTGTACGAGGTTGCGGAATTCTTTCCCAAAATCACGAAAACTCACGATATTGTTAGAGCCGTCGCGTCCATTCAAAAAAGTTCGTTAAGAATGGAGACCGGTCTTCAGGCATATGCGCTTGGAGCGGGCGAAAAAAATCTTGATCAATACCGGGCCGGGTATCAAGAAAGCCTTGCCGAACTCGGTCGCCTGAAAACACTTGTCGCGGAAAATCCCAACCAGCAAAAACAGGTCCGTGATTCTGAGGAACTTCTTTCTACATGGCGCACGGCGGTAGCGGATCCGGCCATTTCAAAAATAAAGCCGTCGGAATCGGCCTCAGGTGCAGAAACCGGTTCGGCAAAGACCCCGAATTTTGAACCCGTTACTGAAATGATGACCAAGGTTCTCGCCATCGCAGAGGATCAAATGGCAGGTTCACACGCTTATTCGCTGACTTCGCAGAAGCACTTCGACAGAATCAAGGTGCTTCTGTACCTGGGCGCTCCCGCGTACGCAATAATCATACTGCTCATCGTTCTTATCTTGGTGCGAACCATTGCAAAGCCCGTGTCGGACGCTGCAAACCTTGCGGAAGCCATAAGTCGGGGAGAATTGTCGCATCGGGTAGATATTCACG
>JBKQRG010000010.1:0-8156 GCA_052144015.1 Desulfomonilaceae bacterium | reverse complement strand
AATAAACTTCATGAAATTTAATTTATCTGCGCAAATCTGTGCAATCTGCGGATAATGGCTGCTTAGCCCTTTGCTGATCGCCTACCTTTAATTGCTATAACTGTTTTGAAACGACAACTTGGGGTTTCTTTGGAAGCGGGCGAGGTGCCCATGCCGGGATAAGCGTCCTATGACGTCTCAACAGCTTGGACGTCTCGCACGATTGAAACGTGGAAGGAAGAAAAGCGTCACCATAGCGAACGTGGAGACCCGGAAAAGAACAATGTTTCCTCTTTCCAAGAACATGAGAAACATTTTCGCTGGACCAACACTGGACTTTGATCCAGTGAGCCATACTGACAGTCTTTAGAAGAAGCGGAGATTCTTATGAAAATCAAGCCACGGTCGCAGAGCAACACCTGGGACTGATTTCGCTCTGAGCATTACTCGATGGGCTAATGACCGCACGGGCGGATACCACGATAGACGATCAGCCCGTGCGGGTCGCAGGACAAGAAGACTTGGCGCGGGACCGTGTTTTCTGGGGAAACCGAATACTGAAACCCAAAAAGGATCCTCGCATGGTGCTAGGCAGTCGTAAGCAAACTATCAAGGGAAACGCAAACCCTGAGATGCCTTCTCGGATCACTTACGCTCTTTACATGCTTTTCTTAAGCTTGTGTATCGGAGTAATGAGAGTCGCCGGGATATGGTTCCTAACTGGCTACCCTGGCTTTTTCGGATGCTTTTTCATAGGAATCGTGCTGTCATCAATCGTTCCTTTTTTTCACGCACCTTTGTGGCTGTCACGCGGAGAATTCATTATTCTTCCGTTAGCTGTTTGGCTGTATTGCATGATTGCAAAAGGAAGGAATTGGGCACGGATAACTCTTCTTATATTTTCTATTCCGCAAGCTCTTTCTGCCATGTTGTTTGTCTTCGCCGGCCTGGTTCATATGCGGCACCATCCTGCCGTTCCAGGTCTATTAGGTTTCCTTTTCAGTACCGAGCTTTATGCCGTCCAGTCAGGTCTCCAGATTCTGGCTGTCGGGATGTTATTTGGGCAAGTCTCTTCGGAATGGTTCATGACTATGAAAACCCGCAGGTAACAGCGTGGAAAACTGTGAGTTTGCGGTCATAGCGGTCTGACTGATTCTGTTGGGGTATGTTCAAAGCGGATCTCGCGTTTCATGATTTGGCCTGAGTGGCGCACGATATGGGATTGAGCGAGGCCCATCGTCAAAAATTACGCGAAAGAAGCGCAGAAGATTCTGGATCAAGAGTGCTGACTCAAAGCAAAGAGGAGAATTTCTGAAATCCTTATGGATGTCTAGCGGGTGCGAACCAAGGTGGCTGAGCTGCTCATTGAAAATCGCCCGCTCCGGTGTCTCAACCCGCTTGGGGTCAAAGACAAATTACTCTATCACCAGAGCGAAACGCCCCGAAAGAGAGAAGTCATTTTGATCGCAAGGAAAATGTAAGAACGGCTGTCTTGATTGATGGCATATCCCAAGGAGGCGCACATGGGTTGGGCTTGGCCGTGGGCCATTAGTAACGTGGCAGGCAACGAATCATTTAAGAAAAGGGGACATTCTTCTTTTTTGTTAATGTTTGCTGGCTTCCCGACCGGCGTTTATGGGTAACATGGTGCTATGCCAAGAACCGCACGAGTTTCCATCGGAGGCATTTACTACCACGTTTTGAACCGCTGCAACGCGCGGCAGGATGTATTTCACGAGTGGGGACCACCAGCGGTTCATCGAACTTATGCAAGAAGCCTGTGCACGCGTGCCGATGCGGGTCCTGGCTTGGTGTGTGATGGTCGAACCACTTCCGCCTGGTGATCTGGCCCCACGCTGATGGTGAGAGTGGGGCTCCATTCGGAAGTTAACGTTGGCAGAAGAAGACCGCGCGCCGCGTGGGCCTGAAATTCACGCTGCAACCCCGCGGACGCCCACGAGCCGAGGCAAAAAAGTAGAATGTCCCCTTTTCCGCTCACACCGCACACCCATCCGTCAATCAAAACTTCGTTGATTCTCACTCAAACACCGCTTGGTAGTATTGTGCCAAGGAAAAGGTCGAAGCCACATGAACTAGCTACCTCCGACCGAGATACGAGAAACTCGCTCCGGCCTTGATCAGATGCTTGATGGGCCAATCTATTGATCGTTTCACCCCGCATCTATACTGACAACTTATAACCCAGGTTAATAATAAGGTTATGGATGACATTAGTTCTTGAAACGAGCAGTCTCTTCATGATTGAACGAAACGAATAAATATTTTTTCGGAACCACATATAGCCATCGAATAGTTCTTCGGCTGTCATATGCTTTGGTTGAAAAGAGACTCGGGTCTTTCCGTTGTAATAGGTCCAATCAGAGTATAGTAATCTGCCATCCTGTTTCCACTCCTCATGAATTGGCGTTCCAGGTAGCGGAGTTAAGATGCTTGGAGTCACCCCATCGATCCCTAATAGTTCACAAGCTGTCAATGTGTTCTTGAACACTTCTTGATAATCTGTGTCAAATCCAAAAATGATCCCGGCCCAGACAGAAATACCGTACCTATGGATTAATTTGATTGTGCCTCTATATCTGAGGACGTTGTTGCTCTCTTTATTCACGCTGGCAAGACTTTCTGCTGAAAACGACTCCAAACCAATAAACAAATAAAGACAGCCTGCCTCTTTAACAAGGTCAAGTAGCTCCTCATTCTGACACCGGTCGATGGTAACCTGAGCCGCCCATTTCTTCCTTAGGGGTTTGAGTTCGTGCATCAATTGTTTGGCGTAATCGATGTTTCCAAAAAAGTTATCATCCCAGAAGACAAAATAGCCTTGTTTAATGGTCATGATGTCTTCAATCACCTCATGAATTGGCCGCATTCTGAATGAAGAACAATAAATCTGTTTGAGATTGCAATAGCGGCAGTTGTAAGGACAGCCCCGTGTGGCAAAGACAGCCCCTTTTGTAAACTTTCGCCCTTCTATCAAATCTCTTCGTGCAATGGGGAGTCCTCGTAAAGACGGAGGGTGTTCGCACGTATAGAACGGGTTCGCATTTCCATGATAGAAAGCTTCAAGGAATTGCGGCCAAGTCTCCTCAGCCTCACCGACAATAAGATAGTCGCTATGTTGTTTAGCTTCGTCTGCCAGAAGCGCCACGTGGGGGCCGCCCATAACAACCTTTACTCCGTGTCGCCTAAACCTCCGGGAAATTTTGTAACAGTGGCTAGCATTGGGTGTATTGACCGTGATCGCCACTAAATCAAATTTTTGCTCATAGGGAATCGTTTGATTGTATTCGTCGATAAGGACAACGTCATATTTGGTTTCATCTATAAAACCTGCCAGATATGGCATGGTGATTTGAACGAAGTTGTTGAACTGTTTTTTACGATAAGCATGAATTTCCCGATTCTCCGGGGTCAGGAGTAGGATTCGCTTTTTCATAAATTTGCTATTTTCCAACATGTTAGTACAAACATATAGGTACTTGATAGTAATACAATCAATAATGTTGTTATCAAGTAGCTGCTGTTTAGGAATACCATACCAGTAAATCCTCCCGTCTGTACTTATAGTCAGGTAAGCCCTGTCTATCAGCTTTTCTGTGATCCTACCTCTTCGTTCACCCAACAGTGGCCTCTGAGGCATAAGCGAATACCGGAAAATGGCTGACGGGCGAGGAAAGACTTGTGGACGATGAATCGCTTGCCCGTGATATGCATCCAGAGTCTCAGATGTGCGAATCGGTCAGCGAAAGTTTTCTTCGAGCCATTGGGCCGCTTGCTCACACACATCGTCCGGAGCAAGTGCATGTCCACCGGCGAACTCAATCCATTTGGTCTTCCAGTGGTGAGACTCAAGAAAAGCTAAATCACGCCGCATTTCGTTGTACCTGAAATCAGTGGGGCTTGCGAGGAATACCGCCAGCTTCTGCTCGGGATAATCTGCTGTCATGAACGATTGTTCCATCATGCCTGTGTTGATCACCACCCCTGACACCAGGTTAGGGTAGAATTTCGCGAACATGTGTGAGGCCATTCCACCGCCGGACAATCCAGTGAAAAACACCCTGCTCGCATCCACGGGATACTTTTGTGTTACTGTCCTCAGTTCCGCCTCTATCATGCCAAGAACGATGTCAGAAGGCACTCCGTTCTTTGATTCTTTGGATGCTGCCAGGACCCAAGAATGCCTATCGGCCACCTTGTACCACTTCGAGATCATCGAAAACGCATCCCCGGAAGGGGAAAGGGCAAAAAGAAGCCAATGTTTTCTGTGGAACGACACCCCATCAGGAACGTAAACCAAATGGGTCCCGTGGTCCGCTATTCTGTTACTCAGAGACGGTACCGGAGGGGCTTTTGCAGTAGACCACTCAATCAGGCCATGAGTGCCCAAGGAATGCAACAAGGCCACGACGCTTATCGCGGTCACGGCCAGGGCCATCAACATCGCTGGAACGGATCTCTTGGTTAAAAGGTTCATAATATCTCAACACCGGATACGCACAACAGGCAAAGTTCTCTTTTCGTGCGTTGAAGGCTTAGCGACGCCAATTTTTCACGTCCGCTGAAGCGTCTTGTTAGAGGTGGTTGCAAAACCTCATAAACATTTCTTCAATGTTACCATGGCGCATGCTGCCTTGTCTCCGATCACTCGCTTCGGTCGGGTCCTTGGTCTTCCGGGTCCTCGTTTTGGGACTCGGATTTCTCCAATAACCTTATCAAGGAGCGTGATCTCAGCCGGCGAGGCACTGTCGCTATGGCTTCCGAGAGGAACATCCTTGCCATCGACCAATGCCAGGCACTTCGATCCCTTTCCCCGCTTGGTGTTCCCGACTCCCGCGCCCCTTTTTTTCAGGAAAGAAGCTTGCATCCACGAACACTTCATCCCAATCAGGGATGCCGTTGTGGTCAAATTCCGAGAGAAAGGCACGCCACATGTCCTTGAGAATGTCAGCCTCATACCATTCTCTCAGGCGACGCCAACAGGTCGAGGGGTTCGGATACCGATCCGAAAGATCCTTCCATCTCGCTCCGGTCCTGAGTACCCATAGTATACCCTCAAATACCAAGCAGTCGTCTGTCCTGGGGCGACCACCCTAATTCCCGGCTGCGGCAACACCAGTAAACGACTATATATATGTATTGGGAATCACGGTTCAACATAGACACGATATCTTTCTGCAACTCTTCCCTTCTTACAATTCACCAATCCGAGAAATTACCGCCTCTATTAATCAACGTGTCCCATCCGTCCCTATTTTCCTGTGCAAATAGCTCAATCTTCCCCCCAGGACAAAGAGTCTCAACGAATCTATAAAATTCATCCGGCTTCTTTGGATGCGATTGACGAGATTCAGATTCCAGTACGCCAAAAGGACAGTCAACGACAAGGACGTGAAAAATGCCAGCCCCTGGGGGACTATGGCACAGGTGGCTCGTGCTGCCGGCAGAATGGCAGTGCCCCAGCCACCGGCGTTCCGCAGACCTTGCAAAGCCCCCTCCTGACGGGATCGTCAATCCTGTTACATTGCGCATACATCTCTTCGGCTTTTCTAGCTTCCGATTCGGCTTTCTTTTTGTGTTCTTCTGTCATCTCGGCCATGCCTGCACCTCCATTGAGTCTTATCCGTTAGACGACAAAAATTGACAAAAGGATTCCGATCTCGGCGGAAGTATTTTTGCCGGGATATTAGTACCCCTCACACGCAGCTTCAGTTCCGGTTATCATGGGTCCCCGAGTCCCCCAAAGGGTGCCGATTTTTGGTGACGGCAATTATTCTTTCTGTGATCGGTCCGATTTGATCTTTCAGCCGAATATGGTATCGTACAGTCAGTGATGCTCCATCCGTAGTCGTGTCGGAATAACGCGAAGCGGTTTCAAAGCATTAGAAGCTCTCGAAGAGAACACTGGGTAATCTCTTTTCCACTCCCTATCCCGGCCCCCTTCAAAACCTCCTAACTATTTGCGAGCGCTTCCTGAATCCAAACCCTCACTCACCGGCTCGAACAACCCATAGGAGAGAAGACAATGAAAAAACCAGAGTCGTACGACAGGGAGAAATTCGTGGCAACCGCACGGACGCTTGAAGCAGAGAGGCTGGATAAACAAGAGAAATGGAATGAGACGAACCGAGATTGGATCAAAGAACACGGTCCCATTCCATTCCAAGAGCAAAAACTGATCTTTGGCGACAAGTAAGATTCTCAGCGCGTCCTCTGGAAAGCCCCGGACCCCGATTCTTTGTCCCCGGCTTTCCGGTTTCCTCCCCCCACGAGGACATCTGATAAGAGAGATGTGATGGCTGCTGTATAGCTACGAGAGCTCAGAAGAGATGTATGGTGGAGATGAAGGGATTTGAACCCTCAACCCGCGCGTTGCGAACGCGTTTTCAGGGTTAGTCATACCAACGACTTATGACGATTTTTTAATAATTTCAACTCTCGTCACTATGTTTCGTTTCGTTTGGTGATACTTCGTTTTAAATTCTGTTAGCTAATGTTAGCTGAAATTTTGCCGGGCGAGGAAGCCAATTGCAAACCCTTTGCATGGCATTCCACCGCCGATTCCATCCTCGGAAAGGTTGCTCGCCTTTGCACAACTATTTCTGAGACAGGACACTAGGAACTCATCTTTCCAGGTACTGCCTTTTGTATGCTCAGAACTCCAGCTCAAATGTGGGAATTTCAAGCGATTTGTCCTGGTCATACATTATGCTGGCTCTGCCAAGAAACCAGTAGCATAAATCTGATGGTCGATGCTTTTCTAACCCTGGAAACTTGAAATCAATCTCTATGGCGTCAACACCACGGGGAGGAACAACTTGCGAGATTTTTAGTTCCTGCTTCAACGCGTAGAATTTCTCGTCTCGGTCAAACTTTGGAAACGGCCTACTATCAAACTGTTGATCAGTTTTGGGTGGTGAAACGAGGATAGCTTCTTGGTCCCTACAGCGAACGGCGAGTTCGTATTGATAGACAGAAAAATAGGCAGGAAGGGACATTGTGGCCATCTTTTTGGGCGTCGCAAACATGAACCTTATCGAATGCAGGAAGGCAGAGTCGTATGATCATGAGTTATTTCCATCCCTGAGACGTCTTGCTTCAGTAACGCCTGCAACATTAACGCGATTCCGGCCGTAATACATTATATAGGGGGGCATCTGGGAGCTGCTGTCACGGAGGTCAGATCTGCTGGATTGCCCGCTCTTGTTTGTGAGAAGCGTTGGTTAGAGGGGTATAACATAGGCCATGTGCGGCAACGACCAGAATGCTTGATGCCTTTGCACCCTTGACGGTCGAGCCGAAATCCTTCCTCCTTTTTGATTTATACCAGAACCCGTTCACACGAGTAAGTTTATGTCGCGTTGATTCGCGTTTTATGTTATCACCTGTCCCGATTTGGGGAGGTGGATATGGCAAGAGTAACACAAGCAATAGAGCATGTGTCAGCTGACGAACTTGCAGCGCGCATTGATCGTTGTAAGGACGGATGGCATACCCGCAAATTACTTGTAATTTGGAATGCCACAGTTGATCCGCGGCCCGCTGAGAAGATTGCAATTCACTGTGGAGTAGCCTCACAGACGGTTCACAACTGGATTTCCACGTATAACCGTTTTGGCCTTGATGCATTATGTGGTCCGGGCAAGGGAGGGAGAAGAAACGAATTGATGAGCCCGGAAGAGGAAAAAGAATTCTTAACGCCGTTTTTTGAACGGGCAAAAACAGGACAAATAGCCACTGTTGCCGAGATTAAGGTGGCCCTGGAAGAACATGTGGGGCATCCAATAGGTCATTACACGATTTACCGTTTTTTGGATAGAAACGAATGGCGCAAAGTGATGCCGCGTCCTCGTCATGTCGATGCAAAAAGAGAATTACAGGAAGAATTTAAAAAAAACTCCCCGAGCAGGTAAAGGCTATAGTTGCGCAACGAGATCCACAAGACACCAGACCCGTAGTACTCGCGCCTCAGGATGAAGGCCGATTTGGTCGCATAAATCAACATAGACCATGTTGGGCACCGAAGGGTATTCGGCCTGTGGCTCCCAGACAAATTGTGAGGAATTACGTGTACGTCTTCGCAGCCGTGTGTGCGGCCCTGGGGAAAATGACCGCTCTGATTCTTCCCTTTGTCAATATCCACATGATGAACATATTCC
>JBKQRG010000009.1:0-6735 GCA_052144015.1 Desulfomonilaceae bacterium | reverse complement strand
CAAAGTTCTTAAACCAGTTGGGTCTTTGTTCCAGACTGCTATCTCCAGGTAGCCATGGGTATATAGTCTTAGCGCAATTGTACGAGAAAGGAGGGTCGTCGTCTTTCACATACTTGCCAACAAATCTTTTGTCGCTGACCAGTACCGGACTCAATAATGAAAAATGAGGTTCTTCCTGCCGGGTAAGGGAATAACCCGAGCGTGACATGTCCCGGTAGCGGAATTCCTGACGAAGTTTAGCTTTGGTCAGTTGAATGAGGAGTTGCTTTCCGTCAGTGCACCGTGAAAATGCCACATCATTGCCGCGAAAATAGCAATGCCATTTTGCGTTTCTAAATTCTTTTAGAACTGCTGGCCAAAACGCGTGAGGAAAGGTAACTTTGGGATAATGCAAGAATGCATCTGCAAAATCAGCCAGACCGGAGGTGTCGAGCCTAGTCAGTAAAGTATCTG
Organism: Desulfomonilaceae bacterium; assembly: GCA_052144015.1. Classification (GTDB taxonomy): domain Bacteria; phylum Desulfobacterota; class Desulfomonilia; order Desulfomonilales; family Desulfomonilaceae; genus DATJPW01. Next base: position 6,282 of record JBKQRG010000009.1, on the reverse strand, counting down.
CGTCACGATGAACCTCATCGATGGAATCTGGGAAAAGTATCATAATTTTTTTGCTAAGGTCTTTTAGATAGCTGCGAATTTCATCCTTTCTTGGAATCGTGTAGGCATGCCATTTCTTGTTAGGCCCGTATGAACGATCGTTTTCAGCCCAGAAAAATCCTTGCTCCGAACCTTTAGCCAAAACAAAGGGGAGGTGGGCAGCTAAGACCGACCGATCATCATAACGAGCAAGCATTGAAAGCTGATCGTCCTCCAGCGGTTCGCTACCAGTCTCCATGTAACCGGCGCATTCTTTACGTTCATTGTGCATTTTTCGAAGCCGCTTCTGAACCCAAGACATATGCCTAACCAGTTCATGAGTAGCAAGCCGATCCAGTACGGGGCTCGGATCGACAATATGCTGACGAATCTGAATTACAGGTCCGATTGTTGATCCCAAACCGGGATGACATGAGCGTTTACAACTGTAGATACCGGACGAATCAAGTACCAGTTCTACATTATTGCTAGTATTCTCACATTCCATGCTGAGATGGCAACATTCTTGAATGTTTGCTGGCCCCAGGATAATTTCACGGGACCGATCAGCGGTGCAGAGGACTGCAGATCCCCAACGGATTGCCGTATCACGGAGAGATGATCGAGGTAAGCCGTGGCTGCCGTTTGCACTTATAACTAATGCTCTCGGACGAACATGACTAAACACTTCCTCCTCTGCGGGGTCTTGCTCGATAAATAATCTACCACCGTGATGTGGTGCCTTCATCACGTCAGCATGAAGACCTCTGGAATTCTTTGCGAGCAGATATGTCCAGTTTTCTTGATCACCAGGGAAAAGGATTCGATGTGTACGACGACCTGTGGGTGCTTCAATCCAACACACTAGGCTGGTATTGTTTAGTACTGAGTCACCGAAAAATTCCGGCTCTTCGCCCGTCTTTGCTAAACATTCTTGAACAAGTTTAAGTTCATCCATATTCTGCGGACGCGCACGGCGTAAACGATCTGAAATATCTACGCTTCGCAGGACTCTTCTTGATAATGCGTCGTCGAGAACAGATATGTCTGGAGATTGCTCGATGGCTTCCTCCTCTACCTCTCTTATTATCCAACCGAGTTGCATAACCTTATCAGTGAACAACCAGACAGTGTCATCGCTTGTAAGTAGATAGCGCACCAATCGAGCTGCGGGTGAAACAATGTGGATACTCGGTCCTGAAATACCAAATGGTGAACAGGAATAACCTTCTACTGGACAAAGAACCTCAGTGCCTTTGGACTTAAAGCCTTCCTCGACAGCACGACAGCGTTCAATGGCGGCCTGACATCCGGCCCCAAAGAGCCAAAGGTGTCGTTCGAAGGCAGGCAGAGGTGGGGACCAATACGAATCGACTGCTTCCAGATGATCTGCGAGCCCAATTAATCCCCCAATGTGGTCACTATCTGGGTGAGTTCCGATTATCAGATTCAAGAATTTGACATTATACGTTTGCAAGTGTTGGAGGATTCTTTCCGGAGAATCTCCTCCATCCACTAAGCAGGTCCAAGACTGATTTGCCTCATCCCCTTTCCAACGAAGAAGAGTGGCGTCACCATGACCAACCCCGAACGATATTATTTCTAGATTCATTGCAGGTCCCTCGGCAGATGACTTGTTTTCAGCAATGCGGTATCTATTAATCTAATTCAATTATTTTATTACATTGTGTATACCTAAAGTGACAAAAATCTTACAGCGTACTAGATGCGGGGAAAAGGGGACATTCTTCTTTTTTGTTAATGTTTGCTGGCTTCCCGACCGGCTTTTACGGTAACATGGTGCTATGCCAAGAACCGCACGAGCTTCCATCGGAGGGATTTGCTATCACGTTTTGAACTGCGGCAACGCGCGGCAGGATGTGTTTCACAAGGATGGCGATCACCAGCGGGAACGAGGCTGAACTCGCAGCACTGCGGACTAGTGTCGAGCGTGGGGCTCCGTTCGGAAGTGTACTATGGCAGAAGAAAACTGCGCCGCATGGGCCTGGAAGTCACGGTGCGACCCCGCGAAGGCCCACGAACCGAGGCAACAAAGTAGAATGTCCCCTTTTCCTCGTGCTGCGGTAAGAGCCCTTTCAGGCAACTTCCACCCGATTCCTTCCCTTTCTCTTGGCAGAGTAGAGGGCCTTGTCAGCCAGCATGAAGAGTGAATCGATATCAAGGGTATGGTCTGAGCCACTTGCCACTCCAACACTGACCGTAATCCGAAGCTGCCCCATGTCAGTATTCAGATCTGCCTGCTCAATGCTTTTGCGCACCTTCTCACCAGCCATCCTGGCACCGGAGAGATCAGTTTCCAGGAGCAGTAAACCGAATTCCTCGCCACCCAAGCGCCCAATTATATCAGTTTTCCGTAGATTGCTCGCCGCGATCCTGGACACAAAACGGAGGGTCTCGTCTCCAACACCATGACCATACTTGTCATTGACGGACTTGAAAAAATCTATGTCCATCATCAGCAATGAAAGTGAGTGGCCGTAGCGTCGTGCCCGATCGATCTCAATATTGCACAAATCCATAAAATGGCGCCGGTTGAATAAACCGGTGAGGCCGTCGGTTATAGCCAGTTCACGGAGCTTGGCCTCTGCTTTCTTCAGAGCGCTAATGTCCCTGCCCACAGAAAGGATTTCTGTCACCTGTCCCGAGCTGGACGACAAACCGCGGTTGGTCCAAGCAATCCATACCCTTTCACCACTTGACCGTATGTTCTCATTTTCGTTCAGGGTATGGCGATCAGGCTCGGCTATGAGATATTGAACCATGGCCTCTAAATCTCTGCCCGTCGATTCGGTTGGAGGAACAATGGACCCGATCACATGTCGACCCAGTATCTCCCGTTCCGTGAAGCCGAAGAACTCCTGAGCGTATTCGTTGAAGAAGGTGATTTTCCCCTGTTCATCGAACCGCATGATTATGCTTTTCGCGTTCTGTACCAGCTCCCGGTATTTAGCTTCGCTTCGTGCAAGCGCTTCCACAGACCATTTGCGCTGAGAGATATTCCTGGCAATGCCCGCCACACCGATAACCCGACCGGCCTCATTTCGGACCGGTGATTTGATCGTTTCGATCCAGATTTCTCCCTGGCTGGTGTGCACCAACGTTTCTTCTATCTTTTTCGACCGGCCCGTTCGCATGACTTCCAAATCATCATTCAGGTACCGCTCGGCAAGCTCGCGGGGCCAGAAGTCGAAATCAGATTTTCCGATGAGTTCTTCATGACTCAACCTGCAATGCTGGATAAATGCCTCATTGGCCAAGACGAATTTACCGTCACTGTCTTTGATCCACGCCAGATCGGGCACACTATCGAGGAGGGCTCGGGGGAACACAGCGGTCTCCTGGAGCAGCCGCAATGCCTCTCGGAGTTCTGCCTCGGTTTTTGTCAACTCTTCCACTCTGACACGCAGCTCACGCAATTCTTCTGCCGGGTGATCCCCTGTCTGGTGCTCATCTACCACATCACACTCCACGTTCCGCAAGCTCGCCAGTGGTCCGTTTTGGAAAAAACCGTGAGTTTCGGGTACACCATCCCTAATTGCACGCATCTTTCTTCTTTGGAGCTAGCTTTTCTTCGGACCATCCGTTCCCACGTTTCCTCAAACGTAGCCGATGAACTCGTCGGTGTCAAAGACAAGAAGGCATGCTGCCGCGGATCGCCTTTCTGAGTGATATGATGAGAACAACCTACGGTGAGCACTCGTGGAACCGGACTCATATTCCACCCCAGTGCCCAAAGGCATTTCTCGCGACCAATTAGGTATGGTGTACCCGGAATCGCAGGTACAGTTGGTACCGGCTGGCAGTGATCCAGTTTTGGCCGACTATTAGCGGAACAGTTGCATCCACCACGGCGCTCCGATTAGGTCACTCTCAGAACCAGTTGCTCCGACTACCCCAATTCTTGGGGTCAGGTCTTGTATTTTGACATTCAAGAAGCAAGACCTGACCCCAGATCACGTGAACTAGTCTGGACCGTCGGGCTCCATTCGGCAGTGAACGCTGGCAGAAGAAAACCGCTCGCCGCATGGGCCTGGAATCCACGCTGCGACCCAGCGGACGCCCACGAACCGAGGCAAAAAAGTAGAATGTCCCCTTTTCCTTACATGGACGAGTCAGGCTGCACGTTACTACTGCTATAATTTTTGGAAGCACAAAAACGTACGGTAAATGCTTCTCATCATCAACATGAAAGCTATCTCCCTTTTCTTAATGAATGTTCGTCAGGGCTTGGAGGATGGGGCTGTGGACACCGGAGAGGGAGTGAAAGGTGTCCACGGCCACAACATTGTCTCGGCTCATTTTATCGGAGGAACGTACGGAAGCCACATTGTAAAGAGCCAGCAAAGGAAAAAAACAATGGGAATGTGGATGAACAATTGCAGCACCGAGTATCCCACAAGGTCACGGGCCTTCATGTGGAGGATGCCCAGCAACGGGAGCATCCAGAAGGGATTTAGCAGATTCGGTAAGGCTTCTGCCGCGTTATAGATCTGAACCATCCATCCCAAATGTACCTTCAACTCGTTGGCCGCCGTAAGAACATAGGTCGCTTCTATGACCCACTTGCTGCCACCGGAGGGGATAAACACTCCCAGAACAGCGGAGTAGAAGGCTACCAACAATGGATAGGTGTTCTGTGTGGTTATCGAGACGAAGATGTCAGCCAGCCATTTGTTAATTCCCGTGCCTGCGATCATTCCAAAAATGACCGCGTAAAAGGGAAACTGGATAAGAACTCCGCCTGAGGCGGGAACAGCCTGGGCCACTGCGCGGAGAAACCGTTTGGGCCTCCAGTGCAGAAGGAGACCAACGGATATAAAAATGAGATTGTACGTGTTCAGGTCCAGTGCCGCCAAAGGGCCCATGGGTGATGTCACGAATACATTTCCCAAGTATACGAATAAGAGCAGGGCCACGAGTATGTTCAGTGCAGGGCTATATTCGAGCCATTCGCCAGGTTTTGTTCTGGGCTCAAGCTCCAGGTTGATCGGTTCAAAGACCACCCCGTAGTCTTTGACAGTTTTCGCGTGCTGAGGCTTCGGCGCCGACCAGTATGCCACGAGTACGGACACAATCACCAATATCGCTGCTGTTGCGATACTTTCCCACAAGAAGATGGTCTGAGATAACGGGATCAACCCACTGATTTCAAAGAGCGCCGGGGGGATAGATCCCTTTGTAGCCATCATCAACGCTGCCGACGAAGACAAACCAAGGGCCCATATGCTGCCCAGCCCGAGATACGCCGCTGCGCCGATGGCCCGATAGTCGATCCCATCAATTCGCCTGACGAGTTCCCGTACCAGCAGGCCGCTGAAAATTAGGCTGAATCCCCACGAGATCAGAGAGGTGAACATCGAGAAAAAGGCGACAAATGCAATCGCACCTCTCGGAGTTGATGGAACCGATGCGAGACGCTGAATTATCCCGTACACGGCCGGAGTGGTGGCCACCAAATATCCACCGATGATAATCATGGCCATTTGCATGGTGAATGGAATGAGAACCCAAAACTGCTTTCCTCCTTCGAGAGCGAGCTTATAGGGCTTCTCACCAATCAAAAGGCCAATGATGAAAACGATGACAATGCCAAGGAGAGCAAACACAAGGGCATCCGGAAACCAGCGTTCACTCCAGTTGGCCAGACCTAAACCAAGACGGGCAAGCCCTCCCTCGGCCAAAGTTTCCGGCTTCGTCGTAGTTTTTTCCTCTGCCATCACTGATCCCCCTTTCCGATTGGTACAAAGACATTCATTCTTATGCTAGCCCGTCCATTAATCGGGTTCCCCCTTCTTTAGGAAACGTCTCTCAAATTGCAAGCATACAGGCCTCAACGGTTAGCTAAACCACCTCCCTTCCCCTACAGGACAGACCCCTTTTGATAGAAAGACGGAGTTCATCGCTGGCATCCGTGCTCAGTGACGACGTCAAGTTGACCGAAATGCTCGGGCCGGTTGAAGTAGTCTTTGTTCGGTAAGCAATGGCATCCCGGCAATGCCATGCCTTAGAAAGAGACCAGAATGATTCTGAGGCATTTTCGGAACGTAAGAAGATTAGACTGAGGGGTAACATGAAAGTTCCTCAGTCGGCCGCGTATTCCTTCTGAAGTCATACTTATACCGGAATCTTCGCGCAAGGCTGTTTCTGTGGTGGTAAGGTCTTGCTATTGTTTGTGATATGCGACGTGTTAGTGTATTAACAACATTTGTTGTATTTCCTGCAAATTGAATGTCTTCCATAGCT
>JBKQRG010000008.1:0-9075 GCA_052144015.1 Desulfomonilaceae bacterium | reverse complement strand
CGGTCTCCACAGCCGTCGCAATCCGTGTGATGAGTTCGTCGCTGAATTCCTGTCCAATTACCTGCATGCCCCCTTTTTAGCACCGTCGACAAACAGTGTCCAGCAAAATTGTGGGACATGTTCAGCCCTTGACGGGAGGGGGAAGGGGGAGGGTGATAACTTAATGAAATCACATGCGCGATAACACAAAGTTAGCGCCTATGCCCCAGACCCTTCCCAAAAAACTCTAACATTTTTTTTTGCTAATCTCCGAGGTGCGAACTTGAGTTCCATGAAAACAAAAAATGCTATCTTATTTCGATCTTCTCCGCACTCGCTGGCTTGTTTGTGCCAAGAAATCTGTCCAATCATGGTATAATAAAAATATGATTGCCGATAGGGACATGCAGATAATTAAAGAAACCGCCGCTAAGTACGGCATAAAACGTATAGTGCTTTTTGGGTCCAGCCTTTCTCATGATAAGGAAAGTCGCGACATTGACCTTGGGGTGGAAGGCTTCGACGAAAAGGACTTTTTCGCCTTTTATGGCGAACTCCTGTGCGCCTTGTCAAAACCGGTCGACATTGTGGATCTGTCGCGAAAGACCAAGCTCGTCCAGCTAATCGAGCAAGAAGGTATGCTTCTCGATGCCGAACTACCGTCTTCGTATTGAAGCCGAGGATGAGGAATTGGAAAGTACTCTCTCGGCTCTTCCTGACCGCCCCTTATCAACTCTCTCCAAACTGGAGCTTGCTGGAGTGGCTGCACTGCTTCACAATTTTTACAATGGTATCGAAAATATTCTTAAAAACCTCTTACATGCAAGCGAGATCACGATTCCGCAAGGGGGGTCATGGCACAGAGATCTGCTAATTGCGGCAGAGAAGCAAAGAATCCTGTCCGGGCCATTATTAGAGGATTTAAAGCTGTATCTCGCATTTCGCCATTTTTTGGGTCATGGTTATGCTCTGAATCTCATACCCGAGCGTTGAGCCGCTTGTAACTAAAGCGCGTGCAGTATTCGATGAGTTAAGGCGCCAAATTGATTACTATACAGAGCGATGACCGGAAGAACTCTGCAAAACCAGTGTTCCTCTACGTTTGCGATAAGGGAGGAGATAGCAATGGACAGAGCTGCTCTATTGAAACAACTATCGGATCGAAACTTTGAGCACTGGCGATCGATAGGATTATCAATCGTCAAAACCAAGCAATTGGTGGCCGACAAGGTGGAATCCTGGAAAAATCTGAGTGATGAACAGCTCCAAAAACTCTTAGAACAAGAAGAAGCCGAATACTAATCGCCCGTTTAGTTGACCATCGACAAATTGTCATTGGTCAGGTTGGCGGCTCGTTGCTCGCCGTCTAGATGGCCTGCTTTTTGACGGTAGCGAAAAGCCTAGGCCCATTGTATCACTAATCAATCTAAACAATGACTCTGCCACTTTCCATCCGCCGCAACATTCCGGACTCAAAGCAAGGGTGGCCACAGCAACTGATTGGGAGTCGATGTAGCTTCTCGCTGCTGTAAAGATGCACTTAATAAAAGCTTCACTGAACATGAGACACTTGGGTTTCTCATCATCAAAGAAATAGTCTAGGTCAACATTCAAAATTACGTTCCCTCTATCCGAGATTGATTCAAGTGCATAACGGAGTTCGTAGCAATTAACAGTCGATTGGCGTTTCCATCGAGGGTCGTCCCCTTCGCCATGCGTGGCAAAGATACAGTAATCCACTTGTTCGGGGACAAGTTCCAAGAAGAGAGAAACGTAATTGCTCCAGCTAATGACAGGAACCGGCCGCAGATAATCGAGGTCATTGTCTTCGCGGTGCAAATATTCATCAATTGTCAACTCGCGCAGGTCCGGCAAACAGTTTTTCCATGAATCTATGCGACTAGATAAAGCATCCGAATGCGCATCGATATGAAATAAATTGTACTTCTGGTCCGGCTTCAGATGCCTGAGCCAACACCAAAGAGCAGCACGGTGGTTGTCCATGACATATATAGTTCCTTTCTTCCACAGAAAGTTCTGATCATATTCTCGAGAGCATTTGCGGCCCTTGAAAGGAATTATCCATTCCCCAGCCATTCTGTACCTCCATAGATTTTAAGGATACCTACTCTGTCTCGTCATAGGTTCTTCTTCGAACCATGAAATCGACACTGTGCTGTCTTGAAAAGCGGCTCCTACTGTCGCATGATCGCGGGCACAATCGAGTCGTCCAGAGTAAGGACGTAAATGATCGCGGCGGTCAGCATTATGACCACCGCCAGCCAGACTCGCCAGTCTTTGTGGAATTTCTTTGTACCTGACTCGTCCTCGGGCGCTCGCGTGTGTCTGTGGCGCTCTGAGTGATTGTGACTGTGTTGTGTCATGCGTTTCCTTTCGTTCAAATCATGAACATTTCAAAAAGGATTCTTCGTGTGCTCAGGAAGCGGCACATCAAATGCCTGGGTTATCTCACCGACCATTTGGTAGAATCCACACAAGGTCACGACTTCCAAGAGACCCTGTACTCCGTAAAGGTCTATCATTTGACTCTGAAGATTCTCCGGAATGGACTTGAATTCCAGCACGACATCTATTGTTTCTAGAATTAGAGAGTACGGATGCGGTATTGAGCCACGATCAGACTTCAAGATGGCCTCTATCAAGGCGTCGCTCAGGCCCGCGGCTCGGGCAGGCGCCAGATGATCTAACCACTCGAAAGGTACCTCAATTCTTCTGGCAATCGACAGCACAATGAATTGATACGCATCTCTTGGCAGCTTTCCTTCAAACTTGAGGTAGTATCCTAAGCGTTCAATAAGCTGAGTTAATTCAGGGTGATTCATCAAAGGAATGTACAGGCCCCGAACTTTAGCTCCTTGGGCGGACCGTCTCGCCAGAATCTCGTCGTAAATTTCTTTAGCTTTGCCGGTAAGCTTGCCGGTCAAGTCAGGTAACGCGGCCATAATATGTCTCCTCTATTCGTGGTAACTCCAAGATTTCACAGCTTCTGCAAAGGGCTCGACGGGCGTACTTCGACATGTTGGTCAAACCCGGCCCTCCAATAGCCAGGCAAGCGCCGAAATTCCCACTCGCTCGAGAATATCCGTCAGCCATATAGCAGGCGCCACCCTATTCCTCAGGACGCGTCTTGGTGACTGTACTCGCGGAGATCTTCCTTTTGAAATAATCTTTTATGGTTTGCCGGTCGGCTGTCAAGCTCTATACGTGCTTGATACATTTCGATTACAGGGCCTTTAAGGCAGGGAACCCTCAACCCAGTTAAATTAGCTCAATACGTGAATAGTATTAAAGCAAGGCTGTTTGGAATGGCGATGGCTAACTAAGGAGGAGTGATTCGTTTTACATGTGAGCAACCAGCTCCGTCAAAAGAGTTATCGTCTATCGTAGAGTCAAATTGTCTTCGATTCTCATGATAGAGCAAGTCTCCTGACACGCGTTCATTCCCTCTGAATGCGGCAATCAGCACACCTGAGTCAACGAACGTTATTTTCTTCGCATTGACTGGCATAAACTCCGCCCCTGCGTTCCGCGATCTCTTGTGCCAATTCTTCCAGTGATAAGAGTTTGCCACCTTCGGCAATGAATTTCCTACGGATTTCCATTAAACGCTTGCCCAGAGGCGATATTTCAAAATCGCCTGTATCGCCCCCGACGGTTTTCTCGAAGTCGGTCAGATCGTCTTGCAGGTGATTCATGGCACCTTTCCCCATATAAATCTAAATGATCTTCGGTTAATCATTACAAATGTGAACACTATCATAGCATAATCATTCTCAAGAAATACAATTCGTTTGCAAAAGAGCCCTTGCCCAGCTACTCTTCCAGAGGCTCACATTTTTGAGGAACTTTTTTGTCATCATTATCGTAGATTGACAGGGTAAGGAAACATGAAAAACCACAAAATCGCAGTCATCCCCGGTGATGGGATTGGGAAGGAAGTGATGCCGGAAGGGCTTCAGGTAGTGGAGGCCGCCGCCGGCAAATATGGAATCGGCATACAGACCACCCATTTCGACTGGGCCTGCGCGGACTACTACCTCAAACACGGGCGGATGATGCCGACCGACTGGTTCGATACACTCAAAGCATATGACGCGATCTATTTCGGAGCGGTAGGCTGGCCGGAGGTGGTACCGGATCACATCTCACTCTGGGGGTCACTGCTCCAGTTCCGCCAAGGATTCGACCAATATGTTAATCTCCGCCCGGTAAGGCTGATGGCCGGGGTGCCATGTCCTCTGGCCGGGCGCAAACCCGGTGACATCGACTTCTACGTTGTGCGTGAGAACACAGAAGGAGAGTACTCGGATATCGGTGGGATAAAATTTAAAGGCACGGACAGAGAAATAGTCTTGCAGGAAGCTATCTTCAGCCGAAAAGGAGTGGATCGAATTCTGAAGTACGCGTTCGAACTGGCGCGGAATCGCCCGAAAAAACACCTGACGTCCGCGACCAAGTCCAACGGCATGGCCATCAGCATGCCCTATTGGGACGAGCGAGTGGCCCTGATGGCGAAGCAATATCCCGATGTGCGATGTGACAAATACCACATAGATATTCTTACCGCTCGGTTCGTTTTGAGTCCGGACCTATTTGATGTGGTAGTGGGTTCCAATCTGTTTGGCGATATTCTCTCGGACCTCGGGCCGGCGTGTGCTGGAACCATCGGGATCGCCCCTTCGGCCAACATTAATCCGGAGCGAATGTTCCCTTCAATGTTCGAGCCGGTGCACGGCTCCGCGCCCGACATCTACGGGCGGAACATCGCGAATCCCATCGGCGCTATCTGGTCAGGCGCAATGATGCTTGAATTCCTGGGCAATGGGGATGAGAAGCATACAGCGGCGCAGGACGCCATCATTACGGCAATTGAAACCGTATTGATCGATGGACCCCGCACGAAGGATATGGGGGGCAACGCGAAGACAACAGAGGTCGGCAAAGCCATTGCAGAGGCAATTTAGTCTGTTGAGCTATTCGGGCGCAATAGCCTGCAAGTCGTTCCGTATGTCCTTCAGCTTTTCCAGATGCTGATTAGAAATCGCTTTTTCATTCGTGGAAAGGTTCTCTTTCAACCGAGCGATTTGAGCTTCCAGATCCGCAGTCAGCGCAATCATCTGCTCTTTCAAATTCGGAGAGGCAGGTTCCGGCGCGATCTTGGACACGCTTTCCGGCTCGTGGAGACTCAAGACTTCACGATATTGAGGCACATAAACATCAAGGCTGAAGCGGTTCCTGATTTCTCGTGCCAAGGCCTCGCTGGAAGAAGGTTCTCCGTGAACAACAAAGACCCGTGGCTTGGATTTTTCAACAAAGTGGCTAACCCACGCTAACAAATCTTTTTGATCTGCATGAGCAGAGAACCCACCAATGGTGAAGACTTTTGCCCTTACGGCGACTTTCTCGCCGAAAAGCGTTATCACCTTCGCTCCATCCACGATTTGTCGGCCGGTGGTGCCTTGTGCCTGGAATCCCGCGATAATGATACTTGCTCCCGGACGCCAGATATTGTGCTTCAGGTGGTGCTTGATTCGGCCGGCGGTACACATACCATTAGCTGAAATGATGATCGCGCTGCCTTTAAGCCGGTTGATGTTTGCTGATTGCTGGGTGGTCGGGGTAAATTTGAGGTTCGGCATGCTGAATGGATCGAACCCTTTGTCAACAATGGCTCGTGCGCCTTCATCATAATACTTCTTATTTTTTCGATAGATCTCTGTCGCTTTTATGGCAAGGGGGCTATCCAGGTAGATCGGTATATCAGGGAGCTTTCCGGCCCGGAAGAATTCCCCGAGCAGGTAGAGAACTTCTTGTGTTCGCTCAAGAGCGAACGCAGGAATTATCACTTTTTCATTGTGAGAAACGGCATAATTAATAGCTTCCAACAGTTCAGCTTTACTCTCCTCGAATCCACGGTGCAAGCGGTCACCGTAAGTCGATTCTATGAAGAGATAATCCGCATCTGCTATTTCAAAAGGATCGTTCACGATCAATTGTTCTTCTCGTCCCAGATCACCGGAAAAAACTATCTTAATTTGCTTGCCTTGATCGGTAACCCATAACTCCACCATAGAGGAGCCGAGAATATGGCCTGCATTGCGAAGTCTAGCTTTGATATTCGGCTCTATCTCAAAAATCTGATCGAATTCAGTCGGGACAAAATAATTCAGGCTTTCTTCGGCATCTGCGGTCGTATAGAGCGGGGTAACATCCTGCCTGGCTTGTCTTCTGTGTTTTCTCGTTTGCCATTCGGATTCCATTTCTTGCACATGCGCTGAATCCAGAAGCATTACTTGGCATAATTCGGCTGTTGGGGGCGAAGTAATTATCCTTCCGCGAAAACCATCTTTGACAATCTTTGGAATACGGCCGCTGTGGTCAATATGAGCATGCGTCAAGACGAGATTTTTCAGCTCTTTTGGATCATAGCCCCAGTCCTCCCAGTTACGGCTTTCCATTTCTTTATTGCCCTGAAATAGCCCACAGTCGATAATGGTTTTCCGCCCTTGCGAAGTTTCTATAAGGTAATTGGAACCGGTGACCGATCCCGCTGCCCCGAAGCAAGTAATCTTAATCATAATTCTGTCTTTCCAGCGCTATGTGAACAAGCGCTTTTGAGTACGCACAGGCGAACCCCTAAAAGATCTCTATGGTCTGCTGTAAAATTATTGCAGCCTAAGAGATACCGTCCGCGGCTTTGGCCGTTTTCTCCTCCAAAATTTGGTTGTGCAGCTCTTTGAAACCCGCCGGCGGCAATTGTCCGATTTTATCTTTTCTGATTTCCATGGTTATTGCGTCAGCTGGACAGACTGTCGCACAGACTCCGCAACCGATACACCATTCCTGATTCAATCTGGGCGCATCATCTATCATTTCCACTGCTTGAACCGGGCAAATTTCAGCGCAGGCTCCGCACCCTTGGCAACTATCGTCATCTGTGTTTCGCATGAAGTAAGTGGCCATCAGGACGTCTCGGGGTATTTTTCGTCGTCTTATGCTTCCCACATTCCAACATGCGCAACCGCAACAATTACAATTATGTTTTATATCACCCTGAGTATTATCAACAAAATGAACAAGGCCGGCTTCTTCGGTAATTTTGAGGACCTCCAGTGCTTGCTCTTTGGTTATTTCCCTGGCCAATCCACGACCAATTACAAATTCAGCTAATTCATCAAATTTCATGCAGACTTCGGTTGGGTGTTCACAGCCTCTGCCGGCTAATCTGTAGGAGATCCTGCAGGGACAATGAGCCACCGCTATAACTTGTGTTTTTTCAATAACTTTCTCCATCATGTGATAAGGATACACCGCCTGCAAATCTTGTTTCAGGGATTTTCCCACAGGAATGTAGCGGAATGGCTTGGTCTTGCAACCATAAGCTTCAGCGGTTACAGCCCGATTAAAATACTTACCTACCATTTGGGCCATTTTCCGACTATGCGGAGTATCTTCTCCCTTCCAGAAGAAAGTTTGAGGAAAACCAAAACCCACTTGCAAAAGAGCGTAACCTTTTTCACCGGTTTGCGTCTTGCCCGAGAACAACATGCCCTTACTAGTAAGCCCATCCAGGACAAGAATTAATTCAGCTAATGGCAGATCAATATTAGGCGAAATATCTTTTGGGCTTACAGGCGTCATGGGTATAACGCCGGTTGGAATGGCCAAAGCTACCTCAGCCTCCCATGGTGTTAAATTTTCCACAAGGATATCTATTAGATCATCTCGGATTGGGTAACCCATACCGAGTTTTCCCAAATGGTCGGCTAATTTTTGATAAACTTTTCTGTCTGCCATTTTCCATTTCTCGCTTCTTTCTCCAATATTGCAAATACGTGTGCATTGAACATCATTTTGATGGCAAATACAACGTCGAAAAGTCGGCCCATGAGAGCATTTATGGGCAAAACCAAAAACATGATGTTAGACTTGTGTCTTCGCAAAGCATGAACTGCTTATGTCCGGTGAGCATTTGCAGGGCAATGGGAGAAGGACATTGACAGAAAGATTTATTTTTACTACGTATTGTCATAGCGTTTAGACGGAAACAGAGAGACCATGGTTTTCATTAAAGGGCTGCTGATCGGGATATTTATGTGCGCTCCGGTGGGCCCTGTTGGGTTGCTGTCCGTAAAACGCACGCTGACGCAAGGCCGAGCGGCTGGAATCGCATCAGTCCTGGGCGCAGCCACCGCCGATCTGCTTTATTGTTGTTTGGCCGGATTTGGGATTACACTGATTTCAAATTTTTTGGAAGAAAAGCATGTATGGCTTGAATTAGCAGGCGGTCTAATTTTAGTTTTATTGGGAATCAAAATTTTCTTTTCCAAACCGGCAGCACAGACCGCAAATAATGGTGCAACAAACTTATTAGGTGATTTCACTTCTACGTTCTTGCTGATGCTGGCTAACCCATTTCCATTGGTCATTTTCACAGCTACATTTACTGCTCTTGGGGTTCCGGGCTGGAAAGGGGATCTTGTTTCCACTGCAATATTGGTAGCCGGTGTTTTTGCGGGTTCCGCTTTGTGGTCACCCATTTTGGTCGGCGCGGCGACACTATTTCGGCCGCAGCTTAATTCCAGTCAATTGAAAATCGTAAATCAGATTGCGGGCGTAATCATGGCAATGCTTGGCTTAATCCTGGGCTTTTCTATTTTGATTGCGTGGCAGGGCTATACTCTATAGTGACAACCGAGAGCGCAACAGAATCGGTCACCGATGCTGGGATATCTCGAATTATGGCGCCGGCGATTACAGATCTTGAGGACCCCAACCTTTTTCCACAATGAAATCGGAGTATTCGCGTATCGCTGGGCCGGCCTTACTTTCGAAGTACAAAAAGTAAGGTCGCCTGAGGGGATAACTCCCGTCTCCCACATGCGCTCTGGAAGGCATCACTGCCACTGTGGCAGCGCTTTGTTTGATTTCCAATATTTTTATTGGGATTTCCCCTACAATAGATGATTCAAAAGCATCCCGAATCCTAACGTATCCGATGCCTCCGGGAGCTGCCGAAACTTTTTTCATAACTGTTGGAAAGTCGTCCACAATAACTGCTTTGGGTGTAATGGG
>JBKQRG010000007.1:0-5304 GCA_052144015.1 Desulfomonilaceae bacterium | reverse complement strand
ATGGGCATCTTCAAATTATAGCTCGGAGCCGCGGAATGAAGGAGGTGTTCAAGACCATTGCTCTGGTGTCGGAATCTCGGGTGAATGTGCTCATTCAGGGTGAGAGTGGAACCGGGAAGGAATTGATTGCCAGGAGCATTCATGACAACAGCGCATGGAGTCAGAGGGCCTTCACGATAATGGATTGTTCCACTTTCGTGGACACTCTTATGGAAAGCGAGCTTTTCGGATATGAAAAAGGCGCGTTCACCGGTGCCAATGAAACACGAAAAGGGCGCCTAGAATTGACCGGCGAAGGAACCATCTTCTTTGACGAGATCGGGGAACTGCCCCTCAAGATGCAGAGCAAGCTCTTGCGCTTCCTGCAGTCGGGGGAGTTTGTGAGGGTAGGCGGCACCCATCCCGTCTACTCGAATGCCCGAATTATCGCGGCCACCAACCGCGATCTCACGAGATTCGTTCAGGCACGCAGATTTCGGGAAGATCTTTATTACAGGCTGAAAGTAGTGACTATCAACCTTCCGCCTCTGCGCGATAGGAAGTCCGACATTCCTATTTTGGCAAGGTTCTTTCTCAGAAAGCTCGCGCGGCGTGGTGTCTCAAAACCAAAGCGTCTGACCCCGGGAGCGTTTGAGCTAATGATGGAATATGACTGGCCTGGCAACGTGCGACAACTCGAAAACGTACTAACTCGGGCCGCCGTCCTCACGCCATCGGCGGTGCTAACGAGGGAGCACACCGAAGCTTGTCTTCATGACTCTCCGAGGCCGCCAACGACCGATAATGGACTCAGAAGCCTGGAGGCCATCGAGCGGGAGCAGATTATCAAAGTCTTGGATAGCAACGCGTGGCACTTTGGCAAGGTTTGCGCGCAATTGCGGATGTCCCGACCAACACTACGAGCAAGGATGAAAAAATACGGGCTTTCCAAGACCCCCTCAGCCAACTCTCGAGAGAAGGTCAAAGGACAAGAATAATGACAACCGCGACGAAAGCCTGGCGAGTCTGTGTCGTCCAGGCTGTCGGAACCATCGGGCAGGATCGGGCGTCATCGCCTTGGCTGCCTTCACCACACCACGGCAGTAACTACCAACTACTCGCGGATTGATGGCCCCCGGGAGATGGCCGCATGTCTAAGAGTCTCTCCGGACATGGAATACGCAGTGACCGAGGTCCATGGGTAACCGAGCAGAAGGGGGTGGCTATTGATGAAGCGTTGGCGATCAAGTCGCGTCGACCGGCACTCCGCTAAACGGCAAGAAATCCGGAAAATGCTCCCTGGCTTCAGCCAGCACAATTGGATCGCTATGGATTGGAGCACTTTCCAGAATTATCCTTCGATCCGAAGAAATCTTGCGAAGAAGGTAAGCGCCTCGTTGGTCCTCCACTAGTTGAATCGTATAGTCTTTCAGTGTTTGCTCAGATAGGATCCGATACGAATTTGGCGTGTCCATCCTGTCCTCTAAGTACGCGTCAGCCATCAATTCCCGAGATCCACGAAGATATAAGGTAAACTACAGAGTGAATGCAAGAGGAAGGTCATCCTTGTCGTGGGCCGTGACTGCATAGATCCTCTTTAATAGAAGCCGAAAGCATTTGTCCATTTGGATTCATAGTCATTATTCACATACGTGTTCATTGTTCGAAGCGCACTGCTTAAATTGGAAAGTGCGATAGCCGCTGCCAATGAGGTTTGCGGCAATGAGTTCCGCAAAAGTCCCGCACTGGTAATTCTACGGAAAAGACCAGCGTGAAATGAGATTTTACAAGGTAATGATTTTATGGAACTTTTGGCGGAGAGAGACGGATTCGAACCCCCGGTACGAACGAGCGTACAGTTGATTTCGAGTCAGCAAAGAATTTGAAATAATCAATAAAAGTAACTATTACGGTGACGCTCATTGCTCCAAAAGCCCCAAAAAGCACAAGGATTCTCGAGAGGGTCACGCAAAATTCACGCACGAAGTTCAGGCCGAAACTGGATGATTAATGCGATTAATAGCACTTTGGAACTACTAAAGATTACTCGGGAAAAGATGTCATGTTGTCAACATCGTTGAAAAATGCATTGTGACCAAGTGTTACTGAGTTTCCCGAAAATTGACCAAGTTTCGCTTCCGATGGACACCAGTTGGACACCGACAAAATTAGACGAGAAAACAAATGGAGCATACCCCAGTTCCCTCTGTACCCACTGCAATGATTACGACATAGATCGTCCACTCCGGACCTGGAAATCCTTTACTATCTCAGGACGGAAGGTGATATACCTCTAACTTAACAAGTGGCACATAATTCGGGGGCAGGTGACAGGGGAAGAGCATCCCTCAAGTGAGCCGAGAGTTGGGGATTGCCGATCAGACCTATTGTAGCTGGAGAAAAGAGTATGGAGGGATGAAGGTCTCTCAGGCCAGGCGTTTGAAGGAGCTTGAGCAGGAGAATGTTCGCCTGAAGCGAGCGGTTGCGGACTTGACGCTGGACAAGCTTTTATTGAGAGAGGCGCTGGAGGGAAATTACTAAGCCCCGAGCGTCGTCGAAGATGCGTTGTCCACGTGCGTGATGAGCTGGGAGTATGAGAGAGGCGTACATGTCTGCTCGTGGGCCAGCCGAGATCGACTCAGAGGTTGATACCCAGACGGGCAGAGGCGGAACAGACATGTGGCGCAAGGGTGTTGACGGAAGTTTGGACTGCCTCCGAGCGACCTTTATGATTCCATGTGGATTGGGGGAGGAAGGAATGAAAAAACTTTTAACGTTATTGATGGCAGGGCTGCTGATCGTCGCGGTTAGCGGTCCCGCGCCGGCATGGGAATTCTCCATGACGGGCAATTTTGAGTGGACCTACTTATTGGTTGCTCAGGGAGGACAGAATGGGTTCTTCGGCCCGTTGAACCAGGTGGGCCCCTTAGACACCCTCGCTATTGGCCCCAATGCGGCTGTTTTCAATTGGGCTGCGCTGAACACCTGGGTTGGTGCACGGTTGCTCAGTGGGACCAATTTCGGTCTTGTGACTGGAGAGGACGCGTCCTGGCAGTACATGAGAATCGTGATGAACCCTGAAATCCGGGTTAACCCCGCGATCAGGCTCAGAGCCCAGTACTGGATAGGATCGTTCAACAACTGGAACTTCAGCAGTGGCGCCGCCGGCACGGTGTTTGATCAGGCCGCTCTGATGTGGAACCCTTCTCCCGGGACTAATGCCGACATGGGCTCCGGGTACTATATGAACCAGCAGACCCTCTCCGCTAGCAGCAGACCGATAGCGACCGGTCAGTGGAACCTGTTCTGGGCTACTGTTCAGCTCCCTTGGGGCACGTTGGCCTTCGGCAAGAGACCGGGCCCATTTGGCATGGGCTTGGGCAACGGGGAAGGCGAGCGCACATTCGCTTCGGAAAGCTTGGCCGTTATCGCGCCGTACGGGCCACTGCGCATCGGTGCATATATGTATCCCTGGCGACAAGGCACCTTGCTGGATTGCTTCAGGAATATCAATTTTGGTGCTTCCAGTCTCAGCGCTCCAATAGCCGCACTTGGCCAGTTCACCAACGCGACGATCGGCACCAGGTACCAGAAGCTTTGGGACCTGAGCGGCATCCGAAAGCAACTCCCGCATTCCGGCATGTTTGTGGTGTATTCCAATGGTGCTCTTGAGGCGGGCATCCTTGCTGAATATTATCAGAATCATCAGGGACCGGAACATGTGGGCACCAAAACAAGTACAATTGTTACCAATACCGGTGCGTATGACCTCATGCCCACGATTGATCACTCCATTTATGATGGGATAATGTATGTGAAGTATAACAATGGCCGGTTCTTCTTCAACGCTGAGGTGGATTGGGACGACTTTCAGACTCGCTTCCAGCCGGGACGGGTTCTCCTGACCAACGGCACCGGCAACAGTCCTGTCGATTTCTTCGGTTTCGGGGCCGGTAGCGTTTATCAGCCGGTGAACACAGAGGTTTGGCAGTGGGCAAGCGAGTTTGGTGTTTTGTGTGGCCCTTCCAAACTCAGCTTCCTATATGCGTGGATGGGCGGTCCTGACAGGCGGGACGGCTTCTGGATCAGCAAAAGCAATTGGAACAACGTTGGTTTTGGTATTGTGAGCTGCAACGGCCCTTTGATGATGGAGTACAGCTACCTGCTCTCCTACACGTACGCGGGCGGCCTGAACTTCCGCGACGGCATGGGCGGTGGCGGTATGACGGATGCCACTGTTGTGGCCACGAGACTTGATTACGCGATAGCGGCCAACTTGAACTGGTACGGAACATTCTTCTGGGCATGGAGGAATTCCGGCGGTTGGCCTGTAGGTTGCTTGACCATTAACCCGGGACTGACGACCGTTCCTAATGGTGCTGCTGTTGGGACTCTGAGTCATGGAGGCGCCAACTCCGTGGACCTCTTCGGCTATAGCAACACCGAAGGGTATCCGGCGGCGCCCGCCCTTGGTGTCCCGAACATCCCGGACAACAACCTTGGTTGGGAAGTCACCACGGGTGTGGACTGGAAACTGCTCGAAGGGTTTGTAGTGAACCTGAGGGGAGCGTACTGGCAGCCGGGCGAATGGTTCAAGTTCGCTTGTGTCGACAGGACCAAGGCTACGACTGTCACTGCCCAGGGGAGAATCAGCCCGCTTGGCGCGGTGAACCCAGTGATGTTTTCCTTAAACGGTACGCCTCTGGCTGTAAATCCGAGCAAGAGCATTGACCCGATCTGGGCCTTCACGGGCGTCTTGAACGTAGATTTCTAAGACAGAGCCTTTTAATCTGATTGACAACCTGACCCGGAGTTAGGAAAGAATTTGAAATAACTAATAAAAGTAACCTATTACAGTGACGCCCATTGCTTCAAAAGCTCCAAAAGCACAAGGATTCCCGACAGAGTCACGCAAAATTCACGCACGAATTTTAGGCCAGGGCAGATGACTGTTCTGTCATATTGGCCCAAACTAACGGCTCAGCGTTGCGAACGCAAAAACACCACCAAATAAATCAACGCCTTGGCTAGAATCCCCAACAATTTCAGGCACAGTGAATTCGTTTCAGTCCGATTAAATCCATTTTAGTTCAAAAAAACCTGAACGTTTCCTGAACATGCTAGCTGGCCGCAAGGGAACAATCATCCTCGCCCCGCAGATCCATTCCCCGGTTGAACCGACAGAGACTCCGCGGTAGCTTAGGGCTCGTCACAAAATAGTGCTTGCAACTTGATTTCGCGTTTACTATAGAGCGGGGGCATGAATGATGAAGACAATATCAGAAAGCGCTTCGAGTTGCTAGCTTCTTTGTTGGATGAGCGCGC
>JBKQRG010000006.1:0-10472 GCA_052144015.1 Desulfomonilaceae bacterium | reverse complement strand
TCTTCATCCTGTGCCTCCTTCAAAAATCGGGACTATTTTCCGAAAACGGGTTACGCTTAAGTTTTCCCGTTTGAGTCTCAAAGCAGGTAAGGCATTGCAGAGACAAAGAAAAAGTTATGCAAGCTTCTTGGTCTGCGCAGTATAGCAAAAACAAGCCATATTCCCAACAGGATTATGCTCTCAATAAAAAGCGACACAGTCCACTACAGGCTCGAATATCCCAATTATCAAGATCCGATGTCAGGACCTTGGGCAATCGAAAATCTGTTTTCCTTAATGGCCAACGGCGGGGCGAGCCCCCCGGTGTCAAAATCCTTCAAGGACTTGAGGGCCCTCGTCACCTCTTGAGCCATTGAGGCGCGCGTAAATGCAAAGCAGAGAATCAAAGCTGTAATCAGACACCCAGTCCCACTGCGTTTCTTCATAGCCCCCTAAATTTGAGAGCTACTAGACATGGATTGCCTCGGCCTGAATTATCTTCATTTGTGACCGGAGTTCCAGCTGTCATAGCTTTTTATCCGTCCTGTTCCTTAAGGGGGAGAACTGGGTGTTATGAATCAGTACATTTCATTGGGCTATTAATTGACCAATATAATAAGTTATGTCAAGAAATATTTACCCCATTGAAGAAAAGGAATTGCGGAATCCCTCTTCGTTGATTAAACTCCTGAAAAGGGGTGAAGATGCCGAGGTTCAGACCTATTCGTCAAGCGAGGATCTCCGAAGAAGTCACCGAACAGCTCAAGCAATCGATTCTGTTTGGCGATTTTAAAGCCGGGGATAAGCTTCCTCCGGAACGGTTACTCGCAGAGGAATTTCAGGTCAGTCGCGTAGCGGTCCGAGAAGCCCTGAGGACCCTCGAGAAATGTGGATTTATAATAACAAGGCAGGGTGCTGCTGGTGGCACTTTTGTCACCGACCTATCCTTTGCCCATTTGGCTGATGCCTTTCTGGATCTGCTGTTGGCCGGAAAAATTTCCATCCCCGAACTAACGGAGGTAAGGATACTCATCGAACCTGAAATGGCTCGATTGGCCGCCACGAAAGTCACCCCGGCCTATGCCAAACAATTGAAAGAAGCTCTCGCTGCAGAAGAACTGCCTTTAGCGTCTATACTGGAAGACTTGGACACCAAGACCGCGGTTCATTTCATTTTGGCAGAAATGTGTGGTAATGGGTTCTTTGAGGCCTTAATAAGGTCTTTGATGGGACTAACCAGGCGTGTCGTGCTCGACGTGCAGCCGGATCCCGGTGTGGTACACCCTGCCGGCATGCATCATCCCATAGTTGAAGCAGTGTTGGCCGGAAACGAAGAGGCCGCATACACCGCCATGAGAAAGCATACGATAGAATTCGGTGTAAACTTTATCAAGATGGAAAAAGAATTTCGTGAGAAGAACTCTCAGTCCTGATGTCTCAGAAGTCAACTATGCCGCGCAGCATGGGATCGCTATCGAGAGCCTAAATAGGCTCGGCCTTCTCGAAACTATACAGATCAGAATTTCTACGGCATCTCCAGTACGGCGCGGTACTGAACCAAAAATCAGGGCGCTAGAAGCGCCCTTACTCAAAAATTAGATGTTCATCAATTTGAGACAATACCTTGCACTACAAGCGCATGGTCTTTTATTAGCCTTATCCGACGAACGTGCAACGGAATTGGCTGAGCCCGCCAGTTGGCAGTAACTGAAGTAGCGAATCCTCTGCTCAGAATAGCCGCCGCGCTATGGTCATCTTTTCCGCCTCTTTTGCGCCCTCATAGATCTCCAGGATTTTGGCGTCTCGATAAAAGCGCTGCACATCATATTCATCAATGTATCCGTACCCTCCGTGCATTTGGAGCGCTTTGTCGCAGACCCACACCGCGGTTTCCCCGGCAAAATACTTGGCCATAGCGTTCAAAGACGGATCGGTTCTTCCTTGATCGACGAGCCAGGCTGTTTTGTAGGTCAGAGTACGGGCTAATTCTATCTTCGTCGCCATTTCCGCCAGTTGAAACTGGATTCCCTGATTGGAAGCTAATGGACGACCAAAAGTCATTCTTTCCTGGGTGTACTTGACGGCCTTGTCCAGCGCGCCCTGAGCAATGCCCACGCCCTGAGCCGCTACCATCGTCCGGGTGGCGTCGAAAAATTCCATTAATTGATAGAAACCTCGGCCCTCCGTACCAATGAGATTCTTTTGCGGAACTCGAACATTATCGAAAGATATTTCAGCAGTATCACTGGCACGAATGCCCAATTTTCCCTTGATCTTTGTGCTCACAACACCGGGTCGGTCAGACTCGACAAGGATAATGCTCTGGCGTTTGTGCTTGTCCGCGTCCGGGTCGGTAACGCAATAAACACACATGAAATTGCAAACCGTACCATTTGTGATAAACATTTTGGTTCCATTAATAACATAGTCCCCACCGTCTTTGACCGCTCGTGTCCGGATTGCCGCCACGTCCGTACCTGCATCGGGTTCCGTAAATGCGCCTGCCGAAATGGCTTCGCCTCTAACCAGGCGTGGCAGATACTCCTTCTTTTGTTCGTCCGTACCAAACAAGACTATGTGCTCTGAGCCGAACATTGCGGAAACAATGCAGAGGCACAGTCCCAGGTCGATGCGCGCCAATTGTTCCGTTATAATGGCCTGTTCGAGAAAGCCATATCCCGGTCCCTCATACTCTTCCGGTATGATTGCGCCTACTAAACCGGCCTCACAGGCTTTTTGCCAAATCTCTCGACCAAATTTTTCCTCTCGGTCATATTCCTGCGCGACTGGCGCCATTTCGTTCACAGCAAATTTATAAGCCATGTCTCGCATCATACGTTGATCTTCCGATAGATCGAAATCCATTCTAAACCTCCTGATTGTAACGTCGTTGATCTTGGACCGGCGGCCTGGAGAACTGTCTTAAGATACTTCTACTGCCGCCTGAACATCTGTTGACGATTGGGCTCGCGATGAGCCGGTTAAAACTCGGAGCACCGTGTACGGTCTTGTGCACCAAATTTGATTTTCATGGTATTCTTAGCATTGTTTGGCTGCTCAACAATATAAAGAATTATCTTTGCTCGGAATCAACTTATTTTGGTGCGAAGATTAAGTCGGGACACATGGATAACAGGAATCCAACACAAATAAGCCCCTGGTCTAAGGAACTCAATCGCTTAAAAACAAATAATCTTTTTAGAGTGATGCCTTGTGTCGACGGCATGCCGGGCAGAAAAATATCTGTCAATGATCGTGAAGTTTTAAATTTTTCCAGTAACAACTATCTTGGGCTCGCCGGGCATCCTGAAGTAATCCAGGGGATGATTCGCCACGCTCAAATTTATGGGGCGGGTTCCACCGCGTCGCGATTGATAGCTGGAAATACAGAGAGTCATCGGGAGCTTGAATCAGCCATTGCCATGTGGAAAGGAACTGAAGCTGCCGTGCTCTTCGGCAGCGGGTACCAGGCCAATATAGGCATATTGTCATCGCTCATGGAAAGCGCGGATTTGGTTATTTCGGATGAACTCAATCACGCAAGCATTATTGATGGATGTCGCCTTTCCAAGGCTCATGTCCGGATCTTCCATCATCTGGACATGAATCATCTCGAGGACCTTCTACGTCTTCGCGGTTTCGGACGAAAGCTCGTTGTGACAGAGTCCGTATTCTCGATGGACGGTGACCAAGCCACTCTCAAACAAATTACCGGACTTTGCGCACGTTGGGGAGCGCTTTTGATGGTGGATGAAGCTCACGCTTCAGGCCTTTTGGGGCCTCAAGGTCAAGGTTTGGCCGCTGAAAGTGGAGTTCTTCCAGAAATCCAGATGGGAACCCTGAGTAAAGCAATAGGCACATCCGGCGCATACGTGGCCGGTACTAAAACATTGATAGATCTTCTGATAAACAAAGCGCGCTCGCTGTTGTATTCTACCGCGCCATCCCCGGCAATTATGGGAGGCGCTCTGGCGGCGCTCAGAATCATCACTTCTGAAGAAGGATCAACGCGGCGGACATTCTTGAGAAATAATGTCAACAAATTTCAAAATCTGTTAAACTCAAGATTAAGTAGATCGTATGGTGGTAGCCATATTGTTCCGATTCTCATAGGTGATTCCGCAAGAGCCATGATGGCGAGCAATGAATGTCTCGAGCGAGGGATATTCGCGCAGGGCATTCGGTTCCCCTCAGTGCCTGAAGGGACCGCTCGACTCCGCTTCACACTGATGAGCGATCATCTCGAAGAGGATTTGGAGAAGGCTGTCTCGGTTTTGAAGGATGTTTTGGAGATCACGGGCCAGCGTGAACAAGCGCATTCCGATAAAGCCCAGACCCGAACCTGATATCGCGAGACTTGTCCGGATGATATTTCAAATATTTCAGTTCCGAATTGATAGACCGCGGAGCGAAGGGAGTTGTCTTGTTGAACCAGATTGACGGGTGTAGTTCTGCCGAATGCGGAGCGACCCGTTTATACCATACTCAAAGAGGCCGGCACCTGGAGTATTTCACCCTTGGGTGGAACCTCCTGGAGGCAGGAGTGGCTGTAGCTGCAGGCATGGTTGCAGGCAGTATCGCTCTTATTGGCTTTGGCATAGATTCCCTTATCGAATGCTTCTCCGGTGGTATACTTCTCTGGCGCCTGCAACTGCATGAGGCTGATGAGCAACGAGAACGAATTGCGGCTAAACTTGTTGGCGTCAGTTTTTTTCTTCTGGCCGCATATGTTGCCATTGACGCTGCTAAGACACTGATCATGAGCGAAGAGCCCCATGTGAGCACCATCGGCATCGTGCTTGCCTGTGCCTCGTTGATCGTCATGCCGCTTCTCGCTCGCGCGAAGCGTAGGGTGGCCGCGTCCCTGGAGAGCCGCTCGCTGGAAGCAGACTCTAGGCAGACCGATTTGTGCGCGTACCTCTCGGCCATCCTGCTAGGCGGTCTTGCTCTGAACGCCCTTTTCGGCTGGTGGTGGGCCGATCCCATCGCCGGACTGATCATGGTTCCCATAATCACTCACGAAGGAATTGAAACTGTGCGAGGGGATACGTGCGCTGACTGTCATTGAGCCGGCGCGGCCCCCAGGCAGCTTTAATATAGCGATCTCCTTTAAAGAGAATGGCTCTGTATTAATTAAGTTGTTCACATCTTTGGGAAATTAATGGAGGCTTATGATGACGTTGAATCCAATTAAACCGGTCAATTTATCCGGGATTGCTTCATTCATAACAGATTTGAAAATTTCTTGGAGGGCCTTCGTCGTCATGCTGAAGGCTGAAAATCGGGCTGCTCGAAGGGCCAAAGGCCTCTCTCGCGCGGATGCTTTTTTCAATTTCATAAAGCTATCGTTCCTGAAATTCACTGTGTTGAGGTACCGATACATAGTCAGGTTCGGAGATCAAGTCCTGCTGGACTCAACTTTCCCTCCTTTCCCGTCGCGAGCTTTTGATAAGCGAATGCGAAATTATATTAACAATCTGGATTTAACCGAACTCCCGACGGGGATTGTGTCCATTTCAACAACTAACGCCTGCCCCTATGCCTGCGCATTTTGTTCCACTAACGCGCGGCGGGAAACTGATACGGATTTGGATGAAGAGCTGCTGAAACAAACTATATCCAAGGTGGAAGCTTTAGGTGTGCCTTCCATTATATTGCATGGGGGTGAACCTCTATACAGGTATGATCGTTTTCTGCGCTTGGTCAAACATGTGAGCGATGAGACCTGTCTGTGGATGTTCACCACAGGATATGGAGCTACTCGGGAGAAAGCACAGGAACTGAAGGAGAATGGCCTGTTCGGCGCGTGGGTAAGTTTGGACCACTTCAAACCCGAGGTCCACAATCGTCAGAGAGGCAATTCCCAGGCTTTCGAGAATGCTTGTAAAGCGGTAGAGCACTTTAAAGCGGCTGGGGTTTATACCTGTTTATCTTTAGTACCACCCCCTGACCTGCTGGAACCTGAAAATTTCAAAAAATATTACGATTTAGCCCGAGATTTAGGCGCAGCCGAAATCCGTGTCATGGAAGTGAAGCCCTCCGGAAGAGAAGCATGCCAAGGGGTAATCGCTCACAGCCCAATTCTGGAAAACCTGCAAAAGGAGCTTTTCAAAGATCGCGCTTATAGGCACTATCCGCCGTTGAGCGGATTATCCACCTGGTTGGAGAAGGACCCGGCGCTAGGTTGCCAGTGTAGATTTGAATATTTGTTTGTTACTTCGACGGGAGAGGTTCAACCTTGTGAAGCCGCAGAAATCTCTTTCGGAAATATACAGGAGGAGGATTTTCTCGATATTTATAAGCGGGCGTGCAAGGCCTTTCCTCAGCCGGCCACGGGCTGCATTCCAATGGTTATGTTTGATGAGGTGCGCGAATTTCAGACGGTAAAGGACCAATTGTCATCCCCCGAGAAGTCGGAGCGCTCAACCAGTATCATGGCGGATTTTCAGGCGCGGGGGATAATTCCGGGCGCGTACCGGCCGCTTTGGTCTATGTATCAACGTAGATTGCGAGCATATCATAACCGTCGTGCCGCCAATATGAAATCTCAGGCATAGCATATTCCAGGTTACCCTTCAGTTACGGGCGGCCAAAGAATGTCATTGCGAGCGAAGCGAGGCAATCTCGCTGCCTTGGGGATTGCTTTCCCGCGGAACGCGGGATTCCACTCCTCGCAATGACAAATTCAGGCCCCTCCTAACTGAAGAATTACTATTCCAGTTGTAATTTTACTATTAGCCGCTAGTCATCTCGGCGGGCTAGGACTTTTGATTCGATGCAAATGGCGTAGGCAGAGCGGCCCGTTTTATTCTCCGTCATCATGCGGGACCACCGCCCCTTGTCGTTGAACGACACGGAAAAATTTTTGTACGGGCCGCCTGTCAGTTAGCATTATTTTCAGAATTCACACTGCTGTTATACTAACTTGTGAAGTATCAATTGAACTCAGTAAATTAGATGTGAGAACAGCAGAAAGGATTCGACTCCAGCACACCAAAGTTCATACTGCTGAGTCTGCCTTGTAGGCGCAAAGATCGCCGCACATGGTGCAGGTTTCGTGATCACCACGGGGACAGGTGCGTGCCCTTATGTCTCGCGCAAGATCCGGATCCAGTGCCAACCGAATCTGTTCGGCCCAGTTTCTATCTTTGCGAGCGCGACTCATCATGCGGTCCCATTCCCAAGCCCCAGGCCGACCGCGGACGAGATCCGCCGCGTGCCCTGCCACCCTGGCCGCTAAAACTCCCATGCGAACGTCTTCCACATCGGGCAGGCCAAGATGCTCGGTGGGTGTCACATAGCACAGGAAATCCGCCCCCGATATAGCAGCTATAGCGCCGCCGATAGCTGAGGTGATGTGGTCCAGGCCGGGGGCTACATCCGTAACCAGCGGTCCAAGCACGTAAAATGGCGCATCATTGCATAACCGTTTCTGTAAGAGCATCTGGGCGGGGATCTGATCAATGGGCACATGACCAGGCCCTTCAATTATCGCCTGCACACCTTTGGTCCTTGCCCTGCGGTAGAGTTGCCCGAGGATCGTTAATTCTTCAACTTGCGCCGGGTCCATAGCATCCGCAATGGCGCCAGGACGAAGTCCGTCTCCCAGACTTATAACCATTCCATATCGTTTACAAATCTCCAGCACTTCGTCATATCTATCATAAAGCGGGTTTTCCTGTTTGTGGGTTCGCATCCACCGCGCGAGAAAACTCCCGCCGCGACTCACAATCCCGCAAACGCGCGGGCTTTCTTCCAGGTATTCCAATGCCCTAAGTGTCACACCTGAATGGACGGTCACAAAGCTGATGCCGTCTTCGCCATGGAGCCTGATGGCGTCGAGCATTTGATCCGGCAGCATGTTCTCTGCGCCCCCACGTTTCCTCATAGCCTCGACTATAGCTTCATAAATAGGAACGGATCCCACCGGAATAGGAGCATCTTGGATAATTTTTCGGCGAATGGATCGCAGATCGCCCCCGGTGGAGAGGTCCATGACTGTATCCGCGCCCGCCTTGACGGCTGCTTCCAATTTTCGTAGTTCGAGGTTCTCATCATGAAGATCTTGAGAAGTCCCGATATTGGCGTTCACTTTTACGCGAAGATTCTCACCTATTGCGACTATTTTGCCGGAACCCGAAGACTTGAAAATCGCTGTCCTGCCTTTGTCATAGCTTATACGAAGACTTTGTTCATCTATGCCCTCTTGCAGGGCTATTTCTGGGATTGAATTATTCAAATCAGATGCTCCGTCCGGAATGTGATTGATAATTGGCTTTCCTCAGCGCGATTTTAATTTGCGAGTGGCCATTCCTCTTGAATCAGGATTCCCGTAATGTGGGAATGACCCACTTAGGCATTGACCGCATCATACTGAGAACTTCAATTTATGAAAGGATTATTATAGGACGGTAGGCGCTTTGTTGTCTATGCCCCATTTTTATTTCAGTTTGCAAAAGTGCCGGCTTATCGGGGAGCCGAGCTTCCACCTACAACGTTTCAAGTTCTCGCCACACAAATTTGGCAGGTCCACTCAAATGAGACATAGATTTGGTCGTAAGTCATAATCAGAAGGTCACTATTCTTCACGGTGTCCCAGCAAGATCAACTTCTTATTAACCGCGTTCTCCAAACGGGCCTGCCAGCTCTGCCACTGATTTCTCAAATCCTGGAGTTGACCATTAAGCACGTGCCAATCTGATTCCAGATCAACGGGGCCAAATTCGCCGATTGACTCGCCCATTTCCTTTTGTATATTGCTCAGCTTGTTCGCAATAGGCGCCACTTGTTCTTTGATTTCGCGCATTTTGGTTAATATTACTTCTTCCTCGCAAGTAAGAATCATATTAGGCGAACAGCCCTGACAACCTTGGTCTGTTGCCGAAGCCGGGAACGGATCACATGCGCATCCACCGACGGCGTTAGCTAGGTGATCATCCATTGGAGTCCCTCCTTTAGCTGAATCTACCTAGTTGTTTAATCATCCGGTCCTTAGGAGTCAAAGGGCCTCGTTTCATTACAACGCCCCGTAATCATCTGGCAGCGTTCGTTCAAGTTATAGCACGATTTGACGAACTGACCTGACGCCCAGATGCCGAGCGCAAACGTCCCAAACGAAAAAATACCCAGCGAGAAAACCCCGACGGAAAAAATACCAACGGAAAAGAGGCCCGCAGAAAACACTCCGGCTGAAAACAGGCCGGCAGATAATATCCCGGAACTAAACAGGCCGGCAGATAACCAACCCCATGCGGATGTGCCCGTTGGTGTGGAATTTGGGAATGGAGGCGCAATCAAACCTATGAGCAATAGTATGATTAATGGTCCCCAGATGATGTAGTGTATAGTCCTATGAGCCATGACGTGATACCCCCCTTGCTGCTGGAAAAGTTAATGGGGCAGACATTCTGATCGTCCTAAAGTTCCTCCCATTCCTCTCTGCTGATGTTGGCTTGGCGAAGAATTCCGGTTAGAAGGTCCCTACTTATGTCTGCTTGATGAGTGTTCGGCACTCGAACAGTGATATCACCTTTGACCATGAACTGATGTTTGCCACCTGAGTAAGGCCCTTCAAATCCACTCTTCCTCAGATATCGGATAAGGTCCTTGCGCTTGACAGGTCCCACAGAGAGCATCAGGCCACTTCCTTAACCGTCAATCCAATCCCATCAATGACAGGTGTTGGAAGCCTTCTGTGCACTCGAAATAGAATCCATTCCTCTAGGAGCTCCCTCAAGATTTCGCGGCAATCTTCCAACGTGGTCGCATTTGCGTAAACACCATTACATTCGGGTATTTCCCCATAGTAGCTGCCGTCACCCGGCAAAATTTCATATCTTGCGTGTCGAAGAGCTGCCTGAACATACTCCGTTAACATGGCTGTCACCTCTCACCTGAACTAACATCCCGAAATTTCCGTTGCTAATCAAGACATTTATACCATTTCCGGATCAAATATGGGGATCAGCCCAGGGCCTCAATCGCGGTAGCCAACGGGATACATTTGCTGAATAGGAGGCCCATTCGGAAGGGAAGTTTTTTTCTAACCAAGGCTCCTCGTAAGAAATCACTCTTAAATGAAAGCCGATTGCGAGAATTACCAGATACCAGGCGACATAATGCGATCCGGTAACGACCGCCCAACCGGCTACCAGAAGCAGATCTCCGATGTATATGGGGTTACGAGTAAAGCGGTATAGTCCCACTGCGACCAGACGTTTTGGTGGATCCCAGGGTGCGACAGTGCCCTTCCCGGCTACGTAGAAATCACGGGCACACCAGACTATTACGGCCAAGCCGAAGGCTATAAATACCAATCCGACTGACCATCCGTCCCCGCTCCTTGGATCGAAATAGGTTAAGATAGGCGGCAAAATAAGACAAAAGAAAACCGGCAAAACCAAGAACGCAAGAAGTGCACGAAGAAACAGCATTCTGAAATATCAACAAACTTTGCGGAAAGTTTCTAGAGAGTCCCTTTTTGAAAAAAAAAC
>JBKQRG010000005.1:0-17564 GCA_052144015.1 Desulfomonilaceae bacterium | reverse complement strand
AATGAAACCAACAGAAATCCGAACGCATGAGACCTTTGTGAATTTGTTCCCGATCAAGACGGAGGTGTTGAGCAAGATCGAGGAACACATCAAGGAGAATCAATTCTTGATCTCGCATCCTTTGGATTTGGCTACGTGGGAAGGTCAAAAGGAACCAGTTTGCCTTGACGGGCACACTCGCCTACAGGCCGCAATAAATCTGGGGCTTGACGACGTGCCAGTCATCACCCACGAGCTCAACTCTGAGAATGAAGCCCTTGAGCTGGCGATCCATCTACAGCGGAACCGACGAAACATGACTGATGCTGAGATCACTGCCTGCGTTCAAGCCTTGGACAAACGCTACCAGCGAGGAGGAGACCGTAGGAGTGTTCAGGCAAAATCAAAGCCGAAATGTGACGGCAATGAAGGATCAAGGTCTGCATCTGCCAAGCACACTGCTGAGATAGTTGGAGTCAGCACCCGCAAAGTTGAGAAAGTGCGAACCATCACAGACCACGGCGGATTGGACATCATCAATTCCGTCAAGAACGGCGACATGTCCATCAATAAAGGCTATCAGGAGACCCAGAAGAAGAGAACGCTAACCAAGACTGTGGAGGAGAAAGGTGAGACCGAACCGACTGTAGCAAAGCCTGAACCAGGGGAAACATCGGCAGAAAGCTCTCGCTGGATTGAGAAGCCAATGTCCCTGAATGAGGTTGCCGAACTTTTTGGTGAAAAGGCACTGCAATTGGCTGAAGACAATAAGATTCCGCGGGCTACGGATGAGTACGGAAAATGGCTCAAGAATGAAGCGGATGAACCTGTGTTCCACCCGTTGTGCAGGGAAATTGAGACCATAAATGGGATAGTTGGTTGGATGTTAGAGGCTTATGATGACTATTCCATTGCGGAAGAACCCAAAATTGCTCGGGCGGATATTTACATTGCCTTCGCCATTCTTCTCTTGAAAACTTTTTATGGGATGAACTCCGTGATTGCCGATGGAAAAAGCTTTTGCATATCCATTGAAGACAAACAGCGAGTGTTGGGAAACCTCAACACAGATGTTCTCGAACGTCTGGAGTATCAGGACTATGAGGTGGAAGACTTGGACGAAACCGATATCTGACGACTCATGTCATCGTAACTTTCCGCTCAAACGGGAACTTTTCGGCGATGCCTTTTTGCTCGCCTGCTCGCAGAGCAACAATTGAGTACCCGTGCAGAAGGTGTTTGCCAGTAAACCTTATTAACGCTCCTCGCCTGCTTCCTCCAGCAGGTCGGGGAACACAAGGTCGGTGTAATCCGACAACCCGTGAAAACGGGAAGAATTGACAAGTTGGAGGAATTGAAAAGGGTATGGAAGGAAAGGAATTGACAGCCGAAGCAGCGGCAGCGAGACTTTGTGTTACGAAGCGAACGATTTTAAGATGGGCACGAGAGGGTAAAATAGAATGCGTCAGAGCGTCTCGGAAGGTGGTATTATTCACCTCCGATGCGATTGAAAGGTTTTTACAGAGCAGAACAATTGAGGTAAAGTCAGAAACAACGAACCATCAGCAGGCTGGACGTATGATGACCAGCCCAGAAAAAAGGAAAGGAGGCGGCAAGAAGAATTCAGGGGAATTGTCAGGCGACCTTCGTAAGGAGGTCTTGTCGTGGCTGTAAGACAGAAAGGAAACCGATTCTATGTTTACTGTAAGCGGAACGGAGTCCTGTTGGAAACCGCAACATCAGCGCAGAATGAAGCAAATGCACGGAGAATAGACAGAGCAGTGCGCACGGCTTTGAGGATCAACAGATTTGACCATCTCAAACCGGACGAGCAGGAATGGGTGGTAAGGACTTACCAAAACCAAGGCTGGAAAATCCCACCTGACCTTGCAGTTTGTGAACCAGAGGAAGAGTTGACCTTGGAAAAGACAACCAAAGAGTATCTTCAAGCCGATGAGAAGCACAGGCGAGAGCGAAACATCTATGCCGTTGTGCAGTTGCTCAAGCACTTCGGAAAGGAATTTCCCCTGGCGGGCATCAACGTGGCGAAGATAAAAAAATATCGTCAAGCACGGCTGGAGAAGGTCAAAAATGCCACTGTGAACCGGGAAGTTGCTGTCCTGTCTGGTATCTTCCGAGTCCAAGTTGAATTGGAAACGGTTGATTACAACCCTTGCCGAATGATTAAGAGCCTTTCGGAAGAGCAGCGGGACACGTATCTCTCATGGGATGATTTCAACCATCTGTTGGAAAACGCGGACTGGCTTAGAGACCTGCTAATTGTCATGTATTACACGGGCATGAGGTTCGGCGAAGCGGTCAATTTGCGGTGGGAGATGTACAAACCCGACCGCAGGATGCTGATCCTTCCGCCCTCGGCTACTAAAGAGGGTAAGAACGAGAAGAAAGCCAAAGTCAAAGCCAAACGTGTGCCTCTTCGGAAAGAAGTCGTTGAAGTGCTTGAATCCCTGCGTACGAGGCAAGGAGACAATGTGGTTCAAGCCGTAGGGTTGATTTTCGGCTACTGTGGCAATTTCAACAACCGTTCCGATACCTATCAGGGCAAGCCGATTGATAAGTCAATGGTTCGGAAATGCTGGGCGAGGGCGATAGGGGGCACTGGTCTCAAAGGTCTTCAGATGAGAGACTTTCGGCACAGTTGGAAAACAAACGCCCAAAGGGCTGGCATTGATCCAGTGGTGCGGAATGCAATAGTCGGGCACGCATCCGTTCGTCCCGTAGAAGATCGGTACATACACCTATCCGATGAAGAACTTTTACGGGCGGTAGACTCAATGACCTTTGACCATGGGGTCACGCAATTGGATTTCGTGGAGGAGACTCCAATGGAAGCGCCCCCGAAAAAAGGTATGGAAATAGTATGGAAAATGTCAGAGGAAAAGAAAAAGGTCGTGTGTGCGCACGACCCTAACCCTAATAAGATCAACTAGTTACATGGTAGGCGGGAGAGGATTTGAACCTCCGACCCCTGCCGTGTGAAGGCAAACTAGCCCCTGTCATATAAACCATCTGCCCCAAAAGCTAGTCATTTCAAACCCCCTGAGTTCATCTGAGTGCGCTTCAGTACCGTGAGTTATCAAAAGACGCGGACAAAACGCGGACAAACCAGGAGGTCCTGAAATGAGATCATATCCATTCTTTTTTCGAACTTGCGACCTCCGGCGTGACAGGCCGAAAACGCCCCCCGAATTAACAATGCCGTGACCTAATTCTCCAACAATTCCAAGGTGACTCGTTCCAATAGAATCGATTTCGATCCATTTCAGTCCGAAAAAAGGTAACAAAATGGTAACAGGTTTAATTGCTATTATCCGACCCTCGCTTGATCAAAACTCAGGCCATTTCATAGACAATCCGAGAAAGGACCGTGGATGAACCCCGGTTTTCTTCCACATAGCACCGCCGCCTCTATCCCTAAGTTCTGAAAGGTCGGTCATTTTGCCAGCATAAGGAAATTGAGCCCAGGGATTATGACACAATAACAAATCGTTTTCGGGAAACGCCATTGTCCAAGGGTAAATTAAGACGCCTAACAACACCGCACTCACCCGTGTGTTCCGTTCGCTTGTCAATGCTCCATCTCCACTGTATCTCACTTCAGGCTTGCCTTGAAAACCTGTTCTAGGAAGGATCCAAGCTTCTTTTCCAAACAGCGCCTCCATAATAGCTGTACTGTCGATGGGCCATTCTAAACTATTCACTGCCACGACATAAGGTTTGCCAAGCTCACCATATCGGGTAGCCTTCCGAACTATTGCATCCCGAATCGCAGTTCTCGTATCTCTAAACTCGAAGCCAAAGCATTTCATACCGACAGGCCTAATTCCAGATCTTCCGCGGGCGGTCTGCTTGGGGATTACGGAGAACTCGATATTCCAGCCTCTGTCGGAATATTTTAACTTCGGCATGTTTGACTTGGCGTCGGCTTTGAATTCAGCCACAAGATTTTCATAATTCAGTGACTCAAGCCATTGAGATATTCGCTTTCTAAGTTTCCTTGTGCTAGGTGGCTCAGCCGGATTGCCAGTTACATCCATACAGATAAAAAAGTCTGGGGATTCGATTTTCTCCAACGCAGCATAAACGATGTTTTTGCGCTTTTCTGCAGCAACTTCCTTATCTGACATTCCTGTTGCCAGCACAGCCTCCATGTAAAATTCACTACCATCTGCTGCCTTGACCAGAAAATCGGGTCTTTTGCCTGAGATTGCGACTGTTTCGAGTTCTACCGCATAATCCAAACGACGCAAAAGCTCGTGAAGATAAAGTTCAAAGAATGACGCGAAAAAAGAAATGTCCTCGTCGGTACAAAAACGACTGATGAACTTTTTCTGTTCCGGCTCAGGGTATCTTGAGAACCAATCCTCCAAAACTTCCCTTATTCCGCCCGCTTCAACCCGCGCGCTTCTGTTGAGAAAATTGTATTCGCTTTCCTCGTCTGTCTTAAGATCCAGATCAGTTCGCGCAATATCAGAAAACAGCATGATTCATTCCCTCTATGGTAAAGCGCATCTCATGATGAACGGAGAACCGTTATCTTGTCAACGAGAAGTTGCTCAGATCGGGGATTGAGTAGGACATTCGTTCCGCTTGATTGACCGTTCGATGACAGATTTAAATCTAATTCGTAATTCTTTGAACTATCGCGCTCGTGGCCTTGCGTTCGGGCCACCGCGCGATTTTCTTATTGTGGATAGGGCCAAAGTGGCCGGGTGGCCCGAAAATCGCTTAGGATTGATTTTAGGCATAATTCATCAAGAGTATGTCTTTGAAAAAAATTTCCGGAACTTGGTTCTGGTCAGAAAATAAAGAAAAAGGAGTCGTAGGTGTAGCCAAGGGCGATATGTACCTTTGTGACGGTCAATGGCGTGGCTCATTAAGCGCTTGATCAAGGTCGGAACGAAAGTCGCGTATCATGGTCGGAGGCGGTATGCTCATGTGGCTTCAGCCTTCCCCTTGTCCCGGTACTACCAACCTGTGTTCAGGTGAGGGGGACAAGGACAAATTGATTGACTGAGGAGCATACAGTGAGGTACACTCGAAAACGGGAAAAATCAGGCTTTGTCAACAACTAGCCTGCGTCAGGTAGTGCGGGACTCCATGCGGAGACCTTTTCAGGGTCACCCGAGCTATTTTACGGCCCGTTAGAGGGGCCAAGACGCTCAAAATGGCAAGACCACCGCATAATTCCGGATCAAGTGAGTAATTACCGCGCGGGGGAAGTAAATGAAACCGATTAGGGATGTCATCAAAAGATCCTTATTCTGGATCAGTCGGCGGAGGCGTCTCTTTAGGAGATCGTCGACAATGTATAATTATGTGCGTGGTCGGCAATTGGAGGGCACTTACGATGACAATCCGACAACAGGTATGTGGCCTGTTTCTTCCCACAGGGTGATGAGGGGCTGGGGTATGCCGCCCGAAGAGTCCTGGCCCTATGATGGGGATGCTTCACATTGGCCGCCGAAGGAGGAACCTCCAAGCATTGACGAGTTTGCTAAGCAAAATCGGCTATTCGCGTACCAGCAGGCCAAGTCAGCGGATGACTTTGCGCTGGCCTTGGCGCAAAAACTAATCCCACTGCCACTACGAGTACAGCTCTCCGTCGAAATATCCGATTCGTGGTATGACGCCTCGGATGGCCACATCCGGATGCCTGGTCAAGGCGAAGAGCCCAGTAAAGGACATAGCATAATCCTGGTTAGCTATAACAAGCGTAAGCGTATCTTCAAATTTTTGAATTCATGGGGGCGTGAATGGGGCGATAAGGGCTACGGATATCTACCCCACCAATATGTCAATTCTTTCATGACGGAAGGCTGGGTTTCGTTACCTTACCCAGACAAAGGGCAAGCCCGAAAGGGAGGAGAGAAGCAGGAGTCCACGGTGGATTTACAATGGGGTGTCCTATCCCCCTTGGGCGGCGTTCTTCACGGAGCCGAGATAAGGCAACAACCAGGTAATGATTATATAGCGTGGGCATTTGCCGCGAAATATGATGGCTACCTTAACGTGGAGGAACTCTTCGTTCACCCACGATTTCGGCACGGCGGCTACGGGAGACGTCTCTTCAAGGAAATGCAAGCTTTGTCTTTACGCCTCTCAGTGCCGTTGAGACTTTGGATTTCTCATGTAGACGCTGCGGCGAGTAATCTGGCTACTATCAGGCATATTTTGGAGAAGGACCGTTTCATCCTCAATGATGCTGGGGTGCGGTGGGCCAGTTACAAAGCACAGAAATAAAACTCCACTCAACTT
Organism: Desulfomonilaceae bacterium; assembly: GCA_052144015.1. GTDB lineage: Bacteria > Desulfobacterota > Desulfomonilia > Desulfomonilales > Desulfomonilaceae > DATJPW01. Next base: position 11,306 of record JBKQRG010000005.1, on the reverse strand, counting down.
CGTGAGGCAACAAGGAGGATGCCATGCAATTTCAGGACTTCAGCCAGATTATGGGAGCCCCTTTTCGCATTAACAAGCCTTCGACTTTCATACCTCCGACCATGCCTGCTCCTGCTGATACTTCCAGCGCGTCGGCTGGACCGAGTTCAAGGTCTGCTCCTGCCGCCACTTCCAGAACTTCGGCTAGACGGACCAAACAGGGTGATGTCTATTTTACCAGGCTAGTCAAGTTAATACCTTCTGAAATTGTCGGCTTATATCTCACCTTTCGGGAAACGGCTGCCAGCTTTCTGGGGATATGGGCCGCTATTTGTCTCATCCTGCTACTATTCATACGTACCATTGGCAACTCTCACAAGCTAGAGTCGATACAGATTCTTGCAGTTTCCATCTCTTCAGTCTCATTTATTCTCTGGGTTTATGCCATGGGTGGCGACTTCTTAGGGATCAAATTTCCGGACATTCCTGGGGCCATTCCGGTGTCGATAGGTGTTTGGACATTTGTTGTTCCATACATTTATAAGGGGGACTGACTGGGCACCTGGACCGTACGCAGGCCCAATCGCTGGTTGTAGATTGAATGAGGCCTTACCCCTGGATGTCCACCATATTATTGTCAAACTTCATCACCAAATTTTCTCGATCAATAAACCCTTTCTGGCTATTTTCTCATTGAATGAAAGACAAAATCTGAAAAGATGCAAGCTGTGGAGGGCAATAGATCGTAACGAGCAAGAGGTTGCGCCTCGTGTAAGTATTTTTGTCAGCTATGAATTTACAATCTTAAGGAAAAAAGTATTCAGAAAAATTTTGTAAAGAGCCGCGACCCTATACAAATCCTGCTTTCCGATTTCTGTCCGCGACCCGCAGGGGCACTCCAATTTTCTCGGGAGGGCAGCCATTCAGAGATCTTGATGTCCGCTTTGACATGCCGCAGCCTTTCGGGCCGATGGTTCCCGTTGATAATCTTCTAAGCACTACACTTCCCTTCCTCATAACAGGGTGTTACGGATAAGCTTAAGTTAACCAAATAGGTTAAGTAATGGCAGGGTGGAGGCTGGGGGAGTATACTTGTCCGTACACCGGCGGCGCATCTCTGAACCGCTGCTCTTTTTAGCGATTCTTTCCCCAGTTTGCCACAGCACTTTGCCGCTTCGTGTCCTATAAAGTTACTGTACAATGTCACTCAATTTGTTGATGGGTTTTGTGAAGTACTTTAGCGCTTGAAGAGGTCGGGGTCGCTAAATATTTTGCCTGTCCATGAACGGCGAAGTGTCTCTTGCACGCACCACAGAGACCCCCTGTTTCCGCAATGATTGCAGATGGATGTTGGTAGCGGCGGTATCGATCATTCGGGCTCTCGCCAGTCGCTCTCGTCAAATTTGAGAAATCGTTGCAGTGCTACCGGCTTATCGGAAAGGAAAGTGCCATCAGGGCGCATTACCTTGATTAGGCGGTCAAGATAACCGCCAAGATCAATCTCGCCCACCCGCACGAGCTTGTTGCCGAATTGATCTTCAGCGAGAACCTTGGGGTAATCTGACATTTGAGGCTCACTTATCCTGTGCCGGCTCTCCCGGTTCATCTTCCCAATAGTACATCGGGGTATTTTCGAGCTCTTCCAATTCGCGCGGTTGCGTTTTGATTCATTTTCCATTTTTGAGACGGTGAAAATTGTGCACTGCAGCCCAGTTGTACGAGCGTACGCCCACTGCAACCATTTCTATTGCTGCACTAGCAATCTCTTAGGTCGAGCAGGAGTTGCGGTTCAAATATCGCCTGCCGGACGACCGCCTTCGCCGTCTCTTTGATTAGCGTCAAGGCAGTCTCCTCATTCTTCAGTAATGATAATTTTCCCGTAAAATTTGGTTCGCCTCCATGCGCCACCAAACTCCGATAATGGTACATCGTTGCCCAGACTGTTTCTGGTTTCGCGTCACCAAACGAACTATAGTCAATCTGGTGAGCCCATCTGTGGTCCAAAAGTATCAACTTCTTTTTGACTTGTCTGGTAATGGAATCGTACGGGTCCAAAGGTTTGGGAGCATGGGTCAGAAGCGACTCAAGGATGGCAAAGTATCCGAGAAAGCGCAACGGGGAGTGATGCGGAAGGCCCTTGAGTTGACCTAGTTGCCAAGCTATGCGCTTGACGTCAACCAGGCGATCATCGTGCTGCTGAAGATGAACGTAAATTTGTTGAATTGTCGTGATTTCCTCATTGGATATGTCAACAAAGAAAGCCGCATCCTGCCTAGAACGTTCGAGCACATGAAAGAAACGGTTTGGATCACAAGCCACACCAGGACCATTCTGAAGTGGATTCAAGTACAGGGTACTGAAACCAACTTCAAGTTCCACGGGTGCTAAGTCGAACGCAGCTTGAAGTTCTGGCGCTATACCTCCTTGAAGACCTATCACATAGTATCGCCAGTCTGGCTCACTCAGATAATTGACTTTGCCCTTTATTGGACGCGGCCATTCTTGCTCCCATATTCCTGTATACAGCCACTGTGGAGATGGAGCATGCCTAGAGACCTCATCTTTAATAAACGTAATTTCGTCGCTCGTCGCTCGTCTGAGTTCATGCTGTTGATCTATGTTATATGAGGTGGCTCCAATAAGTCGATTGATATTCATAACAAATGCATAGTTCTGAGGAATTACTAATTTCTCAGTATTCCCTGCAGGATCTATCCGTGGTGTCTCCGACATTAGTGCCACCTCTTTTCTTCGAGCGGTGGAACGGATTGCCGCCAACCATCGCTCAAATGGCAAGCGGAGTGCCACTTCTTGCGCCTCCCTGAAAGCGATATGATCCATCCCGGAGCAAATGTCCTGCAGGATTTCTTTCGTGTTGAGCTGGCGCTTGGACATGGCGAGCCCCCGGTTCAGAATCCTGTCCTGATAATAATGACTTGGCACTAATCATTGCGCCGTGTAAAGAAATTTGGCAAGCGAAATCTGCATATACCACATAGACCGGTAGCACGATTATGCTTCTATATTTGTTTGTTAAGGGACGGGTAAAAGGACAAGAAGACAGGTCGGGAATATGCTTACCACCGACTCACTCGCCCTCGTTCCGTCAGAACTTCCCACAGCCCAGCCGCGAGAGGAATGGTGAGCATAAGCGCCCCGGTTGCCACAATCCCAATCCAACCGAAGGAGAGGTACACGTACCCGCTCAAGCTTATGCCCATGAATCCTCCTACGTAGTAGAAGAGCACATACAGTGAGTTGGCGCGTCCTCGGCTTGAATCCAGCCGTCTGTTAAGGGAACCTGCAGCCGCAGCGTGAATGGAAAAAAAACCAGCGCAGATTGCCGTGAGGCTCAACACGACCGCAGAAAGTGCCGCGATTAGGGTTGCGGCCAACGATACCCCGAACACCACGGCCCCCAGTGCCATTGTCGCACCGTTGCCGATCCGGTTGCTCAGTCTTCCAGCGAAAGGTCCCACGAGAATTCCGATTAGATAGGAAAAATACGTGAAGGTGATCACCTCGGTGGAAGCCCCAAAAGGAGGCCCCGCAAGATAGAACGGGAGATAATTGAACACGGACGAAAAAACGAAAAAAGCGCTGAAAGCTACCGAGAAGACTCGCAGCAAATCCGGCCGTGTCACAAGATCCACAAATCCGAGTGTCTCTTGTTCCGGAGTCAGGCCTCTTTTCTCAGGGGGCAAAAAGAAATAGGCCGCAAGAGTCGCCAAGAGCAAAAAAACCGATGCAGTAACGAAAGCGTAGCGCCAATGAAGGGGAGGATGGATGAAGCCTCCGAGCAATCGGCCTCCGAGGCCTCCGGCCACTGTTGCAGACACGTAAGACCCCATGGCCACGTTGAGACTTTCCTTCGGAAGCGTCTTGGCGAGGTAAGCGGCTACGCACGTGGTCAAACAGGGAATGAAGAGTCCCTGAACGAAACGCGTGGTTATCAGGACCCAGATGCTGCTTGTGAGAGCACACACCAGACCGCAGAGAGTGATGACGCAACCTCCAGTAATTATGATGGGCTTGATCAAGAAGCGGTCCGCTGCACGACCCAAAGGCAGATTGGAGAGAGCAATTCCGAAGATCACCGCGGATATGGTGAGAGATGCCCGGATTTCTCCCACTCCGAATTCTCGTTGAAGAATCGGGAGCACGGGCTGAGTGATATAGATGGTAGTGAATGCGGCTGTCACGAGAGAGAAAACCCAAAACTGCAGGCCAACGAAAGATTGTGTCTCAACGGTATTTGCGTTTGGACTCATGGTAACCTGTCGTGGGGTGCTTGCTCTGCTCTGACCTGCCCTCAGTTTATGTACCACTTGTTAAGTTAGAGGTATAGTACGTTTTCCTGTTTGAAGAAAGCGACACTTGAAATTCGACGAGTGGAGACAGTGATATGGATCCGAAAATAAAACCTGGCGATGGGGGTTCACCAAGCGAAGGGGCCCTTTGGGGGCCCCGAAGTTTTATGAGTCCAAAACAAGGAACCGCTGCTTGTCTAGCCTTCCCTGTAATCACAGGCTGTTCTTTGGCGGGAGCGACGAGATTCGAACTCGCGACCTCCGGCGTGACAGGCTTACGTCCGTACTATCCGCACAGCGTCAGAATCCCTTCTAACAAGCTTGTTTCCTCGTTTCCCCTGAATTGGTCGGGGCGCTTTCGGGGCGCTTTTTTTATCTCGCATGACATTTTTTAAAATCAGAAGCGCCCCAAGGAGCGCCCCAAAATTCCAATGAGCTTAATTTTCGCCCCCGGTGAGCGATTGCCGGGGGCATACTCATACACTGCTTAATCAAAGCGGTATGTGCATATGATAAAACAATAAATGCACACACCAATGTTAGATTAAACTTGACAGGCAGGACCTCAAGTTATAGAGGGCTTATAGCAACGGTATAATATCACAATGAGGCTACATAGCAAAAAGGATTACTCGAGATGGTAACAGATGAACCAAAACGGCGGAATTATAGAGCCACACTGTTAAATTTAGATCCCGAGGTGTGGAAAAAAATCAAAGAGGCTGCATGGGATGGCGATTTGAGCGCAAATAGCCTGGCTCGCCGTTTTCTGCGCCAAGGCTTGGAGCGATATCTTAGCAATGAATCCCGTAAAGCGGCCTAATTTACGCCATAGCTTTGCACGGAGGCCATCCACCTTTTGGGGCGCATGCTACAGTCTTCTTAATTGATAAAGAGTGGCATCGTCGGTGAGGGCCGGTATTTGACTTAATTGGTAGCAATGCAAAAGCAGACCCGGAACGGTCGTTCAATTCGAGCAGTTAAATAGCAAAACGGCGGCGCGGGACGCTAACACTCGAGGTGCGCCAAGTCCAGACAAACGCAAGCCCTTCACACCAGGAAGGGCTCGCCGCGGCAAAAACGAAATTTGTTAAGTCTAGGGGTGCATAAGTGACTAACACAATTAGTAATGGAAGACAATACGTTGATATTAATGAGGCTGGCCGGTTTTTGGACATATTGACCGGCTCAACCAAGCCTGTCGTAACGTTTCAGACTTTTGATGATTCAGGTCGGGGGGACAAAAAACTAAACAGAGTGCTTCACGGAACGCTTGACCAGCAAGCGGAGGAATTAGGGAAGCTGAATGGGCTACGAGCCGGTATATTTGTCATGGTCAACGCCGGTGACTTGAATGGCCGAAAAGAAGAGAACGTCACGAATATTCGGGCAGTATTTCTTGACCTGGACGGCAGCCCGATCGACCCCGTGCTCTCGTGGGAGCTTCAGCCGCATATAATCACACAGACCTCGCCAGGGATAGATGGCAGAGCTCACTATCAATGCTTTTGGCGAGTAAGTCACTTCCCATTAGATAAGAACCTTTTTGTGGCCACTCAGACGGCTCTCTGTGAGAAATTCGAGGGTGACCCGAACGTCACCAAAGACCTATGTCGGGTCATGCGTATACCCGGTTTTTATCACCAGAAAGTGCAGCCTTTTCGGGGTAAACTACAAAAAGCGGACCAACGGTCACCTTACCTAACTGAGCAAATCCTGGCAGCGCTGGAAATAGACGCAAGTAAGGTCTCAGGAACCACACAGCAGCCTAGACCCCGACGAAAAAACAATCTGCAGCGATGGGATACTGGAGGGCGAGTGCATCACGCGATAAAGCTAAAGATACCGATTGGGGATCCAATACCTTACCACCATCGAAACAATACCCTCTTTGACTACACTCGCTATTTCAAACACAGGGGCCACCCCAAGAAAATGATCCTGAATTTATGCCAAGATATCAACAAGGCGCACTGCAAACCTCCGCTCACCAATCAGGACGTTGAAGGCGTCGTTAATTCTGCATACGACAGATACCCGAGCCGTCCTTCCCGTCAGCATCAGTTTTATCTAAGCGACGGGGCTACAGCAGTGCACGCATATCTTATGACAGAACAGGCCGGCCGGAATGTTTGGATAAAGCGCAGTTGCAAGGAAATTGCTGCGGCTACGGATCTAAGCGAACGTCAAGTACGGAGGTGCATGGACACACTGGAAAAAGAGGGATACGTCCTCGTTCGATCTGGAGGTTCGGGCCGCGGGGCCACAAATGGTTACTTTCCATTAGTGAGGGATGCAGATAATTTCTCGAGAAAGGGTGACACAAGGGGGACATCTGTACATCTTGTCTTAGGCTGTTCTTCTGATTCTTCTTCTAATTCTTATGGACTTAATGAAAACAACAACATACCAGGTAGCGAGCCGCCGCCGCGCAGACTTGCTGTAGTTAAGTAGGTAAGATGAATACACAAGTTCAAAATACAAAAAACGCCTCAAAAATCCGCAAGACCGAAAATAACAATGCCGCGTTGGGTAATTCTGGCAACGCGGGACATCCCCGAAACATTTGCGGATGGACTATCACAAGAAAGAAAAACCGTTATTTTGAGGGTAGGAAGCGAATTGGCGGGAAAGTCGTCACACGGTACATCGGCACGGATTTGAGTCGGGCTCGCGAAATATTAGGAGCGCAGACGGAAGCCGATACCATCAAGCAGACTAGACCGAAACAAGTGGACATCGTTAATAATTCCAGAAACGTTTCTCGCTGCTCTTCACAAGCACCCGAGCGCCTTAATGGAGATAGCCTTATGAGGAGCAAGGCGAGGTTTTTGGAGGACATGACCAGCGAAGAAATTCTTGCACAGCAGCGGCCTGCCAAGCTTTGCCGCATAATGAAACGGTGCGGATTTGGCGAGCCTACCAATGTCGAGCTGAACACATGGGCCAAATTCATACGGCTAAGCTTCGCCAGCGGACTTGTGCTCGTTATCCGGCCAAGGCATTTGGAGGTAAAGGGAGTCGAAGTGAAAGACGAGGAATTAGAAGGTTTCTTGAAGAGCAGGCAATTTGAACCGATACGCAGCGCCAGCTGAGGACGCAAGACCATGAAAAAATCACCAGTTATTGAATTGTGCCCCATGTGGGATCGTGGGGAAGGTCGCTTGAGAAGCGCGATCCTGATGGATGACCGGTTAACGGAACTCATTCAGATGGCAAAAGAGGGTCCAGTAATGCTTTTCTTGAAACCGAACGAAAATCCTAAGAGTATAAATAGCCCAAATGCGTTTTTGCTTGCCGTTCGACCAGGTAAATCATGACCAATTCAGGCCGCCTGTCCCGAGTCACTGAAAACAGCTTTCAGAGCCATTGCCAGCTTATGTCAGGAGGGATAAATTAGGGCAAAATGAAACATAGAGACTGTTACTGCCGCCTGCCTCCCGCTGAGTCAGCCGCCTTCAATAATTACCCCCTTGTCGTCTAGAAGATACGAGGTACATTTGACAGAATGACCACAAGAAAACAGGATTCTTAGATAATAATAGAGAACTTTTCTTGCGTTGTTATGCCTTTAAGGTTGACATAGACAACAAGAGCATTTAATCTTTATGTATTAAAACCCATCGGCGGTTCCTTCCCCATATTTGCGGAAGGGCACAAATGCCGTCGATTTTTGAATCCCCAGGGAGCGCAAAATGACGCTCCCTGCTTTGTTTTAAGGGCCTAAGGGGGAAAGGCATGACCCATGTACGTGTTTTTGTAGACTATTGGAACTTTCAACTTACACTTGAGAGAAGAGAAGCTCGCGAACTGAAAGCGGGACCTACCCATCGGTTTTTTGTCAATTGGCGGGATATCGGAACATGGTTGGCACAAAAAGCCTGCGAGACAATCGGGATTGCGGATTATTCGTTTGACGGCGTTATAATTTATGCTTCTTATAATCCTAAAACCGACGAGGGCAAACGATTTCACGGATGGGCACAAGGGAAACTTAACAAGTACCCCGGAGTACGCGTTGTTTGTAAAGAAAGAAGACCGAAAAGTTTTTCTTACTGTACGACATGTCATAGACCCATTAATGTCTGCTGCTATGAAGACTGCAAAGCCCCCCTCGTCTCCACAGAAGAAAAAGGAATTGATACGTTCATAGCCACAGACATGATACGGCTGGCATGGGAGAAGGCTTTTGATTTTGCCGTCTTGGCATCACAAGACTCTGATTTAGTGCCAGCGGTGGATTTTCTCACACAGAAGGGTCACAAAGTTATCCACGCAGCATTCCCCCCAGGTGGATCAGATTTGACGAGCGCATGCTGGGCATTCTTTGATGTATACAGCCATAAAGAAGAGATACGAAGACCCCACCGCTAGTATGTTTAGGCTAATGGCAATAAAGATTGATTTGGTTCAAGAACGCTGTGAAGCGGGATTAAAATTCCAATCCCTCCACGCCCCGTGCCTGAAGCCATAACCTGATCGCAGCGGAATCTACCACCAGCTCGGGGCTCCACTGAATATCCCGCGATGTGTGCGCGTTTCGACGACGAGCTCTGTCAGTCCAGAGTGCATTCTACGAATTGGATCGCGCGTCTGTACTTGTCCCAGGAAACGTCCGGTCGGAGTGAACCACTGGAACCGTTTGGGCTGCAATAAGCCGAAGCCGGTATCACCCACAATAAGCGCGCCTTGCTCGAAAACGTCAATTAGCGCTTCGAGCTGATTCTGGCACAGAACATATAGCCGTGTATCCGTAAGAATGTACCGATGTAAGGGCGTTTCTGCCACATGCCGGGGAACCGCTCCGATGTCGTATACGCGAACTGGAATCCCGGCTGCGTCGACTTCGACGACCCTACCACTGTAGCCTGCCAGGAATGTACTGTACCCCGTGCGAGCGAAGTTTGCCGCGTAAATCCAGTCGACACCAAAGGCACCTACCTGCAAGGTCACCGAGACAATCCCCACTCGTCCGTCACCGAATCTGATCGAACTGTGGTGTAACACCTGTTGATAGGTGACCCGCTGGATCTCAGAGGTAGAGAGACTGGAGAGATCGGCGCCAGTAAGCAGCTCCATTGCCGCTCCGAGTTCCTGGAATCTTCGCGTCGCCCCCGGATCATGCGGGCTATGGTCAGGATGCCACCGCATAGCCAGCGTTCTGTATTGGCGCGTGATAGCCTCGGGACTCACGGGAAGCTTGAGTTCCATGAGCTGGAGCGCGGCAACGATCTCGGCGCTCGCTCCTACCCTCTCCGAACGCTCGGCAGCGACTTCGCTCCAGCCTTCCTTCGCTGGGAACCGAAGCCCCCAGAGGGGATGCCCAGTTGCCGTTTCGTAGCACCACGCTTCATCGACGATCGTGACGAGATGACGCAAGCGGTCAGTTGAAAGTGCTACACAGCGGGTATGATTCTTGAGCTCCGAAAGCTTGATGCCGAACCGTGCTGCCTGCTCGGTATATTCGGGTAGATCCGCGATTCGTTCAGCCAGCAGTGGTTCGAGCTTCTCAGTATAGCCATGCAGGATGCCGTCACGAGAAAGAAAGAGCATGCCGGACCCGTCTGCGTTCACGTCCGTACGGTAGACATCGTAGGCGAGGCCGCGCTCAGCGAGTCTGACTCCAGCCCGATCAGTCGTCCGTGCCACCGCCGGGGCCGATGGAAAACCAGCGCGGCGCCCCTTGGGATCAACCCAAACGGTCACCCCTGCCGTCGGATACACATTCCTGAAGGCAGGGTCAGGGCGCTCGTCTGGTGGGAGCACCTCCGCTCCAGTGAATGCCCAGCCATTGCCGGAAACGATGAAGTGCGGGAGATTACCACGCGACCCCTTAGCATTGCTGCCGTGCCCTCCCACAGCCGCTGTGGCATCCGCAGCTTGCTCAGATTGGTGCCGCGCCTCCCATCTCAACGGTGCCTTCGGCAGGCGAACGTATGGAAGATTCTCGAGATTGAGAGACCGGGCGCGAGTGGCGGGGCGTGGCTTGGCACGCCGAAGCAATGGCGCGGCCAGTTCATTAACTTGATCTATGGTGTCCATGGCGCGCCCCCGTTTGTAAAACTCATATTCTATGTGGATAGCACGGGAGTTGTCCACAGAGCAACTGGAATGGTAGTGGGCTGTTTTGAATTTTGGCATTGCCCTTTCTCTTGAACGATGGGGATATAAATATTGACAAGATGCCAACCGGCAGCCTACCATTGAATGGGTTGTAACAGGGCTGTCTTCTAAACTTTAATAAAGGGGGAGAAGCGATGACAACATTCAAGCCGGGAGACGTTGTGCAAGTCGTGAGTGGTGGCCCCGGAATGACCGTTGCTGAGGTAGAAGAGAAGGGGGTTTGGTGCGAATGGTTTAATGAAAAAGGTGAACACAAGACAGAACTTTTCAGTCCAAACGTGCTAAAAAAGATTTGATAGTAGTTATTTCTTAGTCTAACAATCCTGCGATTTCTTCTAGGCTCCATACATGATCTGTGATTCCTGCTTCCATCGCTGGAGTCACTCGAAGCGTCTGGAATCCGACAGAAATTGTAATACATGAAGTGTAGTGCCACAGCAGCCCACAGGTTTTCTACCTTCTTTGAGAAAGCGTTCGTCAAGCGCGTGAAGCGCCTCATGCTCATTCGCATCGTGAGGTTTTGACGCTCAACAAAGCTGGTTGAAACGTGTTTTGGATCAGGTTTACCCACTACTCTATGTCGTTCCGCCCCGATGCACTTCGATGGACTATAACGCGTTTCGCCTTCTGGTTCGGTCCCGTATAACTTCACTAGCATGGCATAGTCAATATCGGCTCCAAAGGCTTCCTCGACCGCTTCCAAATAAGCTTTGTGACCGTCAGTAGTTAACTGAACACGATTCTTTAGCCTAGATTTCAGATCCTCTATCGGATCTTTGACGAGAAGTTGGTGGAGAATGTTCGGATAACATATTGTTTTAGTTTAACAATAACATTGATTGGTATCAAGCGGCTTCTGCCGACAATTTGTGGGAGGTCTTGTTTTTCGGGGGG
>JBKQRG010000004.1:0-46752 GCA_052144015.1 Desulfomonilaceae bacterium | reverse complement strand
GCCTCAATCCTGGAATGATCGACAGCCTTCCATATATACTCTGGACTCAGAATCTCGAATGGCCTGAATCTCGCCTTGTAACGCATCGAAGGGCAGCCTTGGATATAGAACCCGATGTAATAGTAAGGAATCCCTCTTGCTCGGCAAAACAGGATCTCCCAAATAGCGGAGAATGTTCCGAGGCTTCTTTCGGAAAACTCCGGATCATAATACGCATAGACGCTGGAAATGGATCTGGAGCATATATCTGCGATGGAAACGGCCACGAGTCGCTCTCCCATGCGGTATTCGAACTCCAGAGTCAGAATAGGTGACACGTAAAGATGATCTCGGAAACTTTCCGGAGAGTCGTCCTGATCGGTATTGTGCTGAAATTTCAAATAATCACAAAAAATCCTGAATTTCTCTGCAGTGAATTGAGGTGGCCTAACCGTCACCGTTAGATCCTGGTTTTTCCGCAATATCCGCCTTTGAGATTTGGAAGGTAGAAAATCCTTAATCCCAATTCTTATGGCTCGACACTCCTGGCATTCTTTGCAAATTGGTCGGTAGAAAAGATTTCCCGATCTACGAAATCCATAATCCATAAAATCGTGGTAAAGTTCCGGCGCGAATTCGAAAGCGACGAATACTTGTTCTGTTGCTGGCTTATCAGCAAGGTAAGGACAGGGATGAGTGTCGCCTATTATAAGAAAATCCAGCGGGATTGTACCGAACATGGGAGATTTAACCTGAGGATCGTTAACGGAAAATTGCGAGGATTTGAAGTGCATCTCCATGATATTCAAAGGCGCTGTGCTTGAAGAAGTTCGGTGCGCATCATGGCCCAGGATGAGATTTATTCACAGTAGCGCTCAAAAAATACCCCTGATCATCATCCAGCAGAAAATCTATTTTGAATCCCGCCATTTGAAACAGGATTTCCATTTCCGAGGCATCGGGCATCAGGTCATTGACCAATGATGGATGGGCCTTGCGGTGAAGATCGTTAATATCCGAAGAATTCAGGAAATGGAATATCATGAATTTTCCGGCCGGCTTCAAGGCCGAGGACAAAATATTTACCGCAGCCCTCTTATCGTCAAAATGAGGAAACACGTTATGGCAGATAACCATGTCAAAAGCCTCTTTCGAAAAAGGAAATTCCTCTACTGCCGCGCAGTGGATTTTGACATTTCTTCGAGCTGCCAAGCGACGCCGGCATGCTTCAATCATCCTTGGGCTTATGTCAAGTGCCATAACGAGACCATCCGATCCAACCGAATCAGCCAGAATCTCTGTTAAGCGCCCTGTGCCACAGCCTGGCTCCACGATACGCTGACCGCCGCGTATATCCGCCTCAGCAATGAGATACTCGATTTTTCTCATCTGATCCGGACTGTAGTCCGGCGCGGCCCATTCGGCGTGCGCTTGGCTGTCAAAATACGAGGCTTTCAGTTGATTCACCGGTTTTTCCTTGATCCAACATCTTTCGAGCCCAATGTAACCCGAAATCCACGCTTCCTCAACCACTTTCTGACTCCGGCACAAACATTCAGTGCAGTGGGTTGCATCATACCATTTGACAGTAGAGAACTCAGAGAGCGCAGAACACGATTCAAATGATCTTTCTCAGCAATCTCTGCGGTGAGAACCGGGTTCTTGGGATTTTTTCATACATGTTTCAACAATTGATTTGCGGCGGTGAGCATCGGGTCCCAGACAGGGGAAAACGGCGGAGCATAAGCCAGATCGCACTGAAAGAATTCTTCAACAGTCATGTTTGAGTGAAGCGCAACAGCGACAGCATCTATGCGGTGAGCCACTCCTTCTTTGCCTACCATGTTGCCACCAATCAATTTACCCGTTTTTTTGTCAGCCAGAAGATTCACATAAATGGTCTGATTACCGGGATGGCCATGGGCCCTGGATCGGCTTTGTATCGTCTCCTGTACCGGGTCAAAGCCGGCTGTTACGGCTTCGTGCATGCTCAAACCAGTGTGAGCCACCTCCAGGTCCAGCACTTTGAATACTGCCGTTCCGGCCACGCCCGGCAGCTCCACGGTGTTCCCGCCAATATTGTCGGCCACCGCCCAGCCGGATCGATTAGCCCGCAAAGCGAGTGGTATCCAGACCCTTTTTCCGGTCACTACGTGAAATGCGTCCGCGCAGTCGCCGGCCGCAAATATATCCGGGTCGGACGTGCGTAAAGTCTTATCCACCGCTATGGCATTTGATGGGCCGAGTTCCAGGCCCGCTTCTGCGGCCATTTCCGAATTCGGAACGATCCCGACCGACATCAGAACCATATCTACTTCAACTCCGGAACCATTAAAATTTAAACCTAGATGTTGTCCTACCTGCTCTATGGATTGCACATTACTGCCCATGTGGAGTTGCACGCCTTTGTCTTCGAGTTCTTTGCGTACGACCTCAGCCATCATCTCCGGCATCCATGGCAACAGCCCCGGTATGACATCGAACATGTGGATAGCAACATTGCGGGCATGGAACGCTTCCGCCATCTCTAAGCCTATGTACCCTGTGCCTATAATGGCGGCTCTCTTTACCCCATGAGCCTCTATATAATTCTTTAGAATCCGCCCGTCTTCAAGAGATTTAAGAACTACCACACCCGACAAATCGTTGCCCGGAATATTTAAAACTCTGGCTCTTGCCCCTGTAGCTATAAGAAGTTTGTCGAAAACCATATCGAAATTCTTACCATCAGGACCTCGACCCATGACTTTTTTATTCGCCCTATCTATCCGTTGGACTTTATGACCAAGCTGAACGTCAATCCTTTGCTTTTCCCTGAAAACCTCCGCCCGACGGACTATCAGCTCATCCATGTCTCTCTTAGGGTCTGCTATATTGTACGGCATACCACACGCGGAGTAAGATACGTCGGATGTTTGCTCCAGGACAATTATCTCCATACCGGAATCATTGCGCTTTGCTTTGGAAGCCGCACTCATCCCCGCGGCATCTCCGCCTATTATAACGAATCTCATAGTTAAGCTCCTCGGCTTTCGCTAGGCTGCATCATTGTATGAGTTGTCATCTTATTTCATTACGTGTCGTTTGTTTCGCCCAGCACCTACCCCCGAGGTTTCAGCCCCGGGCCGACGGGAAGTAGCCCGGTAATTTGTTTCAGGGGCGATGGCGAAACGAAAGTTGACATTGACTTCCTGCGGTTTCGGCTATTCTTGGTACCGGCGATTCATCGCCGGTCTAGTAGCAAAGCGTCTATTCTGGACGCAATGAGCCTCCAGACCGATTGAGGCGCATCAACTCCAGGGAAGCATCTCCCGATCGTTTCGGATTACATGATACAATCTATTTCATCAAATGTTTAAGTGCCAGTTTTACCATCTGGGAAAGCGTCAGGCCCGGCTCCGATTCCTTGATTACTTTCCTGGCCGCGGCCATTGCGGTACGTTCCGGATATCCCAAATTGACGAGAGATGACGCAAGATCGTCTTCCAGAGTAGCCGCCCTCCCCTTTCCAAGAAGCCCGAACTCCGGGCTGAGTCTTCGGATTTTGTCTTTGAGTTCCAGAACTATGCGTTCCGCAGATTTCCGACCGATGCCCGGAATAGCTGTTAACTTGTGCAAGTCTCCCTCCAGCACCGCCTGTTTGAAACCATCAGGTGAAATGCCGGAAAGTATTAGCATCGAAGTCCTCGGGCCTATACCGGCTACGCTAAGCAACATTTCAAAAAGGGCCTTTTCCTCTTCGGTCTTGAATCCGTAAAGTTCGAGCGCATTTTCCCTCAGAGCCGTGTGAATATGCAGGAACACCTCACCCGTCTGGGACAGCGACTCTGCCGTGGTAATTGAAACGGCTACATCGTAACCGACCCCGTGGGTGTCTATAATCACGCGATTGAGGCTTCTAGAGATTACCTGTCCGCGCAAGGAAGCAATCATGAACCATACCTATCGAACGGACAAATGTGTGAATGATACAAGGCCATAGCAAGAGCGTCCGCTTCATCCAGGGATTTTAAATCCGGTACTTGCAGCAGCTTACTCACCATGAACAGCACCTGTCCTTTTTCCGCATTGCCGTAACCGGTCAGGCCTTTTTTTATCTGAAGCGGAGCATACTCGAAAATTTCCATTTCGTGCATTTCCCCAAGTAGCAGGACGATCCCCCGCGCCTGACTCAATTTCATCAGGCTTTGGCTATTTACCCCATGAAAAAGTGATTCCACCACCATAACCGAGGGGTTGTATTCCTGAATCACTTCTTCCAATTTATGATAAATCTGCCACAGGCGTTTTGGTTGGCCGCCATTTGCTGATGTGCGTATTACTCCACTGGCAACGTGCGCCGAACAGGCCCGATTTTTTTTCACTATCCCGTATCCGGTCGCATTACTGCCTGGATCGACTCCAAGTATCAGCATCCGTTATCGTCCTCAATTGGAGAGCAGTAAGATGGCATATGGCTATTCTGCTCCGTCGCGGTACAGGTTGGAGGTATGCTACAACGGAGAGACCACATGCAGTCTGGCTATTAGCCTGGGGCCATGAACCGGACAGCGATCTCTATACTATTGATTAAGGGATCTTTCCAGGATTTTCTGCAAACAAGAGAGAACGTCGTTCCCAAGATGTAGAGAAGTGTAGGTAGGATTCAGCTCAAGCGGACATTTTTAGCATGTCCTCCTCGGAAATATCGAAATTAGCGAAAACTTTTTGCATGTCCTCATTGTCATCCAAAGCATCCATCATCTTGAGCATTTGTTCGGCTTTCTTGCCTTCCAGCTTCACAGTGGTTTGAGGTATCATGGTCACTTCGGCCAACTCGATCTTCCAACCCTTGTCTTCAACAGCTTTGCGAACAGTCTCGACATCAGCCGGATCGGCCGTCAGCTCAAATCCGTGGCCTTCCTTTTTCACATCAAAAGCCCCGCATTCCAGAGCCATCTCCATTACTTCGTCCTCATCCAGGCTATCGGCTGCTATGACCACTATGCCCTGTTTCTTGAACATCCAGGAAACACACCCGGATTCCCCAAGATTGCCGTTGTATTTTTCAAAAATATGGCGCACTTCAGCCACCGTACGGTTTTTGTTATCGGTAAGCACTTCGACGAGCACGGCGACTCCTCCGGGACCGTACCCTTCATAAACGATCTCTTCGTAATTAACCCCCGCAATTTCGCCGGTTCCTCTTTTTATGGCTTTCTCTACATTATCCTTGGGCATATTCGCTGCTCGTGCTGCATTAACCGCGGTCCTCAATCGAGGATTGCCCTCGGGGTCGCCACCCCCCATGCGCGCGGCTATGGTAATTTCTTTAATAATCTTGGAAAATAATTTCCCTCGCTTCGCGTCCGCGGCACCTTTCTTATGTTTTATGGTGCTCCATTTATTATGACCTGACATGCCGGTAGCCCTCCGGTTTTTTTCCAATGAATATCTGGAATTGTGATTGGACTAAAATCGTTGCCTAATACAAAAGCTTATTTTACAGTCGCACTGCCCGACTTTGCAATCTAATCAGTCACTACCACGTACGCCAAGAAGTTTCAACCGCAATACACAAAGATTAGTTAGGCAGAGTAAGTGTTTTCGCCATTGTGGATCAGACCCGAGCTGCGGGATTCCAAAATCTCCTGTTACCCCCTATTATTGCGAGGAATGAAGGGATAAAGCGACCATCGAGCAGGGAAATTGCTTCGCAGCGCTTGCAATGACACATACGTAGGTAACCTGCAACTCACCCCCATAAGGCTGGTTACGCCGAGGACGACTCTGTGATAAAGTGGCTCCCCGATCATGAGCGCGGCAATCTAACAATCGACCCAAGACTACGAATGTTGCTCGCAAGGACGAATACATGGACAAAGAACGTGTAATCACAGGCCGTCGCGTTACCGAAGACGATGAGGTCGAACGGGCTTTACGGCCAAAGCATCTCGTGGATTATGTCGGCCAAGAACGAATAAAGGAGAATCTATACGTTTTTATCGAGGCGGCCCGTGGTAGGGGTGAATCAATGGATCATATCCTCTTTCACGGGCCTCCAGGACTGGGCAAAACCACCCTGGCGCATATCATAGCTAACGAGATGGGTGTTCAAATCCGAACTACTTCCGGACCGGTAATTGAGAGAGCCGGCGATCTGGCTGCCATTCTCACAAATTTGGAAAAGTTTGACGTACTGTTTATAGATGAAATCCATAGACTTAGCCCAATTGTAGAAGAAATACTTTATCCGGCTATGGAGGATTTCAAGCTCGACCTGCTCGTCGGACAGGGACCGAGCGCCAGGACCATTAAGCTTGAGTTGATGCCGTTTACCTTAATTGGCGCCACAACACGTAGTGGACTGCTCACCAATCCTTTGCGCGACCGTTTTGGAATCATGTTCCATCTGGATTTTTATTCTGTCGACGAACTGAAAATTATTGTAAAAAGATCGGCCTCACTTCTTAAAGTCGAGATAGACGAAGCGGGCGCCACGGAGATCGCCAGCCGCGCGCGGGCTACACCTCGTGTGGCCAACAGACTGACCCGAAGGGTCAGGGATTTCGCTCAGGTCAGAGGCCAGGGCCGAATCGATAAAAAAACCGCTATGGGAGCGCTCGACATGCTCGATGTAGACGATCTGGGTCTGGATAATATGGACCGGAAGTTCCTGGAAACCCTGATATATAAATTCGGGGGCGGGCCTGTGGGGATTGAAACCCTCTCGGCCGCCATTGGAGAAGAACGAGACACTCTGGAAGATGTTTATGAACCGTACCTTGTGAAAGAAGGATTTGTGGACAGGACCCCGCGCGGGCGTGTAGCCACTCAGAGGGCCTTTCACCATTTTAAGGCGAAAGTCCCCGCTGATCGGCAGTCGCAACTGTTCGATCAGGGATGATTACTGAAGAAGGATTTTCAGAGAGCGAGATCCAGGGTTAATAGCTCTTATAAGATGCGGAGAAGCGTGGCGTAAGGGGAAACTGCTTGCCATACGCAAATCAGCCCATTAGGTCTAGGAGTGCTTTGAGGCATGGACTCTGGTATGAAGCCTCGAGCAAACGAACTTGTCGATTAGACTGTTAGAGTTTTTTGGGAGGGTCCGGG
This sequence comes from Desulfomonilaceae bacterium, assembly GCA_052144015.1. Lineage (GTDB taxonomy): Bacteria > Desulfobacterota > Desulfomonilia > Desulfomonilales > Desulfomonilaceae > DATJPW01. The sequence continues at coordinate 39,681 of JBKQRG010000004.1, read as the reverse complement.
GAACCTTTTTTTGCACAAAAAAGGGTTCCCCGGCAATTCTTTATCATATGCCGGGACGTATTAAGATTCTTGATGAAGCAGTTATAAATCGGATCGCGGCCGGTGAAGTGGTGGAGCGTCCGGTTTCCGTCGTCAAAGAGTTAGTGGAGAATTCAATCGACGCCGGTTCGACATCAATCCAAGTGGAAATAGAAGGCGGAGGCAAGAAGCTCATCAGGGTCAAAGACAACGGCGCCGGGATGAGTCATGACGACGCTTTCCTTGCCTTAGAAAGACATGCCACATCGAAGCTTAGTTCGGAGAAAGACTTGCAGAACGTGGCAACTATGGGGTTCCGAGGCGAAGCTCTGGCAAGCATTGCTTCGGTCTCCAGGCTCAGGCTGAGGACCAATGACGAATCCGATGTCGCAGGAACGGAAATAATAATCGAAGGAGGGGTGCTGCGAAAATCCGTACAGGCAGGAATGCCACGAGGCACTGTGATTGAAGTCGCAAATCTGTTCTACAATGTCCCGGTCCGCCGAAAGTTTCTGAAGACCGTTGGTATTGAAGCCGCTTACATTCAAGAATTGGTCACGAAAATTGCTTTGGCTTCGATATCCGTAGGATTCATCTATTCCGAAGACGGCAGAGTGAAATTGGATACTCCGCCGGTCAAATCTACATTCGAGCGAATCCACACTCTCTATTCCAAGGACGTGCGTGAGAACCTTGTCGAGGTGGACTACTCCGTGGAAGAGGCTCGCCTTAGAGGTTACGTGGCCAAGCCCCCATACGCGCGATCCAGCATGCGTTCAGTCCTAACTTTTGTAAATGGACGGCCTGTAAGGGACAGGCTGGTTAACGCCGCTGTTAATCGTGCTTTTTCCAGCCTCGTTGAGCGCGGGCGTTTTCCTCTTGCCATTCTGTTTATAGAATTGCCGCCCGAGGAATTGGACGTGAATGTGCACCCTCAAAAGGCAGAGGTCCGTTTCCTCAAGCCCAGGCAGATTTCTGACCTTATTCTTGACGGCGTGTACAAAGCAATTATGGGCGCTCCGTTCAATCCGCCACCTGGAGGATGGGAGCCGATCTTTCCACGATCGCCGGCCTCGCCTGTATCTCGCCACGTTCGGGAGGAAGAAAGGAAACCGCAAACTGATTCACAGTTTTCGATTCGTCCCGATCCCATTGTCCAACCTTCCGAGCCTGTCCATCCAGTACCTCCAGCCGCTTTGGCCGATTCTCCCGGCAGGCTCTCGACTCTCGGGATCTTAGGATCGCTTCCGGGTTCGTTCTTGGTGCTCCACAGCGATGATGAACTGATAGTAATGGATCAGCACGCCGCGCATGAACGTGTGCTCTTCGATGATCTTGTCAGGGCGGATCGTCAGGGAGAGAAGTTCGCGTCTCAGGACCTTCTGATGCCGACATTGCTGGAATATCCTCCCGTTGAAGCCCGTGCCCTGGCTGCGCATTTGGACATTTTGCAGAGCGCGGGGTTTCGCATCGAGGAGTTCGGCGAAAACGACTTCCTCGTCAAAGGCGTCCCCACCTGGGTGGGAAGCGCGGATGTGAGCGAGCTAGTCAATGAATTGATCGATGTCATATTGGACACGGGTCTGCGAACCGTTCCTGCGAAGTTCCGAGAGGAAATGTTCAAGACAATGGCCTGTAAGGCCGCTGTAAAGGAGACCCAGCCCATGCGCACCGAGGAGATACGAAATCTCCTGATGCAACTGGATCAGGCCGGTTCACCGGAAGTCTGCCCGCACGGCCGTCCGTTGATGGTGAAATTTCCTCTGAGTGAGATCAGAAGACGAGTAGGAAGAAAATAGACATCACAGCTACTTGTTTTTCAGGAAAAATGGTCCCACCTCTCTTGATATCGAAAGATCTATTTGGGTCGAACGCCGCTGATGGTCGCTGCTGAAAGAGGCCATGGCGACATAGTGAAACTACTTCTGGAAAGCGGCGCAAATATCAATGCACGGGATAAGTCTTTCCCGACAGCTCTGAACTTGGCTGAGACACATGGTCGCGTGGATATCGTCAATTACCTGAAAACACTGGCAGCAAAGTAACTGAGCTTATCTCCAATATCCCTTAATTGTCAGAAAAACCCCAACGGCACAAGATATTGTCATAGAAATTATCAAACCGGGACCGGCCGTTATCGGTTGCCACAGATTAAGCACCGACCCGGGAAAAAGCATCAGAATCAATCCCTTAATTAAGGCAATCCAACCGAGAATCGTTATAAGTACCGGCCAACCAGCTCCCCATCTATTGTGAAACTGCAAAACAACAAGTCCTAATACAAAGGCCATAAATCCACCCAAATAGCACAGAGACGGACTTTTGCTGAATTCGTCATAAAGGCGTTGGTATTCGGCGAACTTGAGAACGATCCCGATCGCCGGGACAATCATGATCGGGCCGACAATCCTGGCTAAAATTTTCGAGGTTTCCATTTGCGGTTCTCCTTGTACATTCCTTTAAGAAATATATCCATTCGCAGAGTTTCTAATCAACCCGGATTATCAGACATCCGCACCGGCGGCCATATTCTCTCTCGATTGGGTGGACCTATGTGTCGGCCCGAGGTTGGGTGGGACGCCCTGGTGGCAGCTAACGGTCCCATACACTTACATATAGAATTCGAGCAGCACGAACCCCGGGCAATTACCGGCTGGAAAGAGTCCGATGGTCCTTGCCTGTCATAACATCTCGTGTGAATAGATTTCGCGTCGGAGTTTGTAAAGATTACGTTGTAGGAGTTCTTTGTTTCTCGTAACGCACGGAATACTATGCAACAAAGGAATCAAAAGAGCGTCACTCTTACAGGGCGGGAAAGATTGACATAGGATCCGTTGGGGTTTCGGTCCCTGTTGGTCACGCCAACGTACATTTTCAGAGCGTCGCTCAGAGCTTTGGCCATATCGGCACGCATCCGGACGCATCCGTGAGACTGCGCTGACCCGATACTCGAGGGCGCATCCGTTCCATGTAGGCGGTATCCTCCGCTATCAACGACCTTTGCCTTGAAGGCAACCTGATCCAATTCGGACAGCGACTCTTCTTCTTTTGTGGATCTATCGGCCGGTATTTTCCTATACAAAGGGATCATATGACCGCCGTAGGTCAAATGGCTGGGAGACATTCCATAAGCCCAGTCACTGGGCGGAGGTATCCACAATGGTTTGTCATCATAGATTCGGAGAGCATAATATGAGCCGCGCGGCGTCGGATATTCTGCGGAGCCCAGTCCCACTTTGCACGAATAGAGCAGTTTTCTTTCCTCTCCGCGTATCCCGTATAAATTCAGAGTGAAATTTGCGCGATCCACCAGAATATCAAAGCTCGAAAAAATGCTGGATGGATCTGCAACCAGACTTCCCGCTGATTCGGCAGCATCTCCCGTATTCAAGATAGTGTCACCGCCTCGAGTGGCAGCCGGAATCCTGGTATCAACGGAAGCAAGCTTCGGCAATGAGCCTCGAAGAGAACTCAACGCGTTACGTCCCGGAAGAATTGCATTGTCTCTTGGAACCAATAAGGCAGCAGTATCGCTTCGGGTATTTCGCAAATAGTCTTCAGTTGTATGTTTTTGTAGGCCAGCCACAAAGGGATCTTCTTTCGGGCCGGTTAAGGTTACAGACAAAACCTTGTCTATGACACCATCTTCTTTGATGTACGGTTCGGGAATCTCCATCGGGTGGACGAGACTGAGCAGAAGCTCCTTGACAGCGGGCTCCTTGCCAGATACGTTGCCGGCCACCATCGCCACTGCGGCGACAGCAAACACCAATAGCGCCAGCCACCTCTCCGTGAAACCATCCCAAAAATTTTTCAATGCAGACCCTCTAACTACAACAAAATTCAATTTAACCGCGGTTGCAGCCCTTATATCAAGCGGCCACAAAATTCACCGTGATATATCTAATCTCTCAGAATCGTTTTGGAGTCAAGTCAAAAAATCAAAGAAGGCGAAATTTCGCTCGGAAGAAGCGATTTAATGATACTATACTGGATGTATGCATGCGTTTTGATGTAATCCCTGATGTTGGATGCTCACGGGAAAATCCTATACCGCATAGACCACAACGAACGTGATGGAGCGCTCCTTGTAGCGCGCTCTGCCCTGGTGTCTGGGGCCACTCGCAGTGGGGCCAGTAGTGTGCCGGAAATGCCGTGCCGTTCATCAACATTGCGCCTGCTTGACTCTCATTTTCATTGTGCGTGGAGCACTTTGTCAAAACGTCCTCGCCGGAAAACTCTCTCTGCTCTATCCGCTCACTGGGGTTCTTGTCGTTACAAATGTATTCTGATTAAGGACCTGCGCCCTGCTTGCACAATGAACTTCTTTGCGATAAAGTTTTGTAATAAGGTCGGTCGCGTCGTGGCTCCTATTCCCCGGCTGTAGAATACTCAATCAAAAAAGAATCATTTTCTTTGGTTGATCAGGAGAAGATGATGGATCATAAATTCGTGCGAACCACTTGCCCCTACTGCGGATGCGGGTGTGAACTGTTACTGGAAGTGCTCGACGGAGAGCTCCTGGGAACTCTCCCTTCTAAGACCAATCCCATGAATCAGGGGAAACTCTGTATTAAAGGCTGGAATTGCCATGAATTCATCCACAGCCCAAACAGGCTCACCACCCCGCTGATCCGCAAGGAGGGACGACTCCAGGAGTGCTCCTGGGACGAAGCTCTGAACTACACGGCATCCCGACTGAAAGAAATTAAAGAAGCGCATGGCGGAAACAGCCTGGCATTTTTGACTTCAGCCAAATGCACCAACGAGGAGAACTACCTGTTTCAAAAATTTGCCCGGGTGGGGTTTGGAACCAACAACATTGATCACTGCGCCCGTCTTTGACACTCCGCAACGGTGGCAGGTCTTGCCGCCGCTTTCGGAAGTGGAGCGATGACGAACTCAATACCGGAAATAGAAGATTCCGACTGCGTTTTCATCATCGGATCAAATACCACTGTGGCTCATCCCTTGATTGCGTACCGTGTCTACCGGGCCAAAGCTAAAGGGGCAAAAGTGATTGTCGCAGATCCGCGCAAGATCCATATCGGTTCCGTAGCGGATATCGCAGTCCATCAGAAACTGGGCTCGGACGTGGCTCTACTCAATGGAATCATGAATGTGATTCTTTCGAAAGGTTTGCATGATAAGAAATTTATTGAAGATCGCACCGAAGGCTTCGACAAGCTCGAAGCTTTGCTAAAAGATTATCCTCCGGAGAAGGTGTCCGATACCTGCGACGTCGCGGTGGAGGACATCATCAAAATCGCGGAAACCTATGCAGCAGCGAAGAATGCGTCGATCCTCTACACCATGGGCATCACGCAACATACGCACGGTGTGGACAACGTTAAGTCTCTGGCGAACCTGGCCATGATGACAGGCAATCTGGGGCGCCGAGCGACCGGCGTCAATCCGCTCAGAGGCCAGAATAATGTGCAGGGAGCGTGCGACATGGGCGGTCTGCCCAATGTTTATCCCGCATATCAGGTCGTGACGGATGCCGGCGTCAAGGAGAAATTCGAAAACGCGTGGCAGGCCAAAAATCTCTCCGACAAGGTGGGTTACACCCTCATGGAGATGATGCATGGCCTGGAAGATGGGTCCGTCAAAGGTATGATTATTTTGGGCGAAAATCCCGTCGGGAGCGACCCTGATGTCGCTCATGTCAAGCATGCTTTGGAATCCGCAGAATTTCTGGCGGTGATAGATATATTCTTAACCGATACGGCGAAGCTGGCCCATGTCGTACTGCCGGCCGCCGCCTTCGCCGAAAAGGATGGCACTTTCAGCAACACCGAGCGCAACGTCCTCAGGGTTCGCAAGGCGGTAGATCCTCCAGGGCAGGCGCGGCCCGATTGGCAGATTATATGCGATCTATCCACGCGATTCGGGCTCCTCATGAGCTATAAATCGCCCCGACAGATATTCGATGAGATTGCCACAGTGACCCCGAGCTATGCAGGATTAGATTATGACCGACTGGAAAAAGGCCCTATCACGTGGCCCTGCCCTTCCAAAGACCATCCGGGTACTCCGGTGCTTCATACGGAACGCTTCACCCGAGGCAAAGGGCTGTTCCATGCCATTGAATTCCGACCGTCCGCGGAGCTAATTGACGATGAATTCCCGCTTCAACTGACTACTGGCCGATATTTCCCTCATTATCATACTGGAACAATGACGCGGAACTCATCTTCTTTGGAACACGAGATGCCTGAAGGGCACGTGGAAATGAACCCCACTGACGCATCCAGCCTAGGAATCAAGGATTATGATGAGGCCAAAATTATCTCGCGTCGGGGTGAAGTTGTTACCAAAGTTCAACTCACCGACTGGATTAATCCCGGAACCATTTTCATGAGCTTCCATTTTATGGAGGCCAATGCCAATGTACTGACAAATCCGGCCCTGGATCCTATCTGCAAGATCCCGGAATATAAGGTCTGCGCCGTACGCGTTGAAAAAGTCAGTGATGCCGGAGTAAAAGCGGCAGCCGCTGAGTGAGATAGGAATTATATGAATTAAGGCATCCTGAGAAACCCTTTTGTAAAGAAGCGTTCTGCGGCCCCCCCCAAACAACTCTGAATTCGTTATCCATGTGGAAAGCGTACATTTTTGATCTCGGGATCGGATGGTTACCATGGCATGCGCCCTGCTGATCTCGGTAATATAAACCAAACTTCTAATGAGACAAAAAGACTAGGATAACCAAAGAGTTGGTCGAGAAGATTACGTTTCTTCCGGCGGCGTTCGCGGAAGACATTTTTGTGCCTAACGCGCTGGACACGAAGTAAAGATTAAGTATGGAAAACGGATTAACGTAGTACTTTACGAAAAAAATTCTTCTGTCATGCTGGACCCGGACAAGAACATACTTTTTTCGATTCACTATCCGTGAACAAAGCGGTCGTTCACCAACGAGTCATCGATGATTCAAGCTAATCCTCGATAAGCTCTGCGCCCCCGTGATCGAAATAATTGAACCTGCCTGCGCGTACGTAAGTTACAACATCTACATTGCTCTGTTTCGCCATGCCAACGGCCATTGAGCTGGCGCTGGACCGGGAAATGACTATAGGAAAGTGGCTTCTTGCCGCCTTGACGAGCATTTCCGATGTTATACGACCAGTGGAGAGCAGCAGCTTGTCCCGTGTATCCGTCTGACTTAGAAAACAATGACCGACAATTTTGTCCACCGCATTGTGACGTCCCAAGTCTTCCAGGATTGCAATGGTTCGCGAAGAATCCGCCAATGCAGCCGCGTGCACACCCCGTGTGATGCTGTAGGTGCCCTCAAACCTGTCCAATTCCTGCATTCTTTTGATGATTGTCGAGCAATGAATTTTCAGGCGCTTGCGTTTATTTTCCGCCGGTAGGAGAGCCGCTTCCACTGAGAAAACCATACCGCCCGCGCATCCGGACGTGAGCATACCCTTGCCTTCAAATTTGCAGACTCGTTCAGACGGCACATCCAGTTCGATCCTCACGAGTCTCGCCGCATGGTCGACCGCGCATTCCAAAACTTCTTTCGGGTTTACGAGGATTCCCTCCGAAACCAGAAATCCCACGAAAAGTTCCTTCAAATTACTCGGCAGGGTCGAAATGGAGAGGATTTCACGATCATTAACAAAGAGGGTGTAAGGCACCTCTCGCGCAAGCGAGATATTCTTGTTCTCCAGAATCCCTTTTGAGTAACGTTGAGCCTGGATTTCGAAAGTTAATTGTCCACCGCCGGTATCACTCTTGTCCACCAAAAGCTTCCTCCAAAGCCGATCATTGCAAACCGCAAAGAGCAAAATTTTAGGAGTTGTTCGCGGGAGTGCTCAGAAATTCTTATCTCACTTCTCCGCTGATCCCCTCATCGCCCATTTTCAGGAAACGTCACGCCTTCTCTTTCCCGGTAATCTCCGGCCGCACGGGTAATCTCTTGAATAATTCATTGAACTGCTGATCTGTGTAATTGTCACAACGCCTCGTAAGTTTGCTATAGGTATCGAGTAGCTCGAGACCCTCTCTTGTAAGTCTCGAACCTTCACTCGTCCTTTCCACGATTTTGAAACCGCACCGTTGCTCGGTGGCCCTGATTTTGCCCCAGACTGCTCGGAAAGGTTGTTTAAGCTTTTGGGCAGCCTTATTCATCGAGCCTAATTCTAGGATTGCTTCAAGAATGCGTAGCCTCCCAGTTCCGATGACTAATTTTCCATCATCGTTTTCGATCCAGACCTTAGACCGAACCCGAAGTGCCATCATCACCGTCCTTTCTGTAGAAAAAGAGTCGCTGAGGGACAATCCACTGTGTATTCTGGTTTTCGTTCGTAGCCATTATAAGTTCAACCGGCTCTCGCTTGCAACTCACTCATTGCTCAGCCAGAGAAGTCGTTATTTCGGTGTAAATGGCTACGCCGGTCTTGAACAGATCCTTCCCGTTGTGCTATTGAGCGTCATCGGGCAGCTTTTCATGGAGGCAATATGAAATTCGATAGAACAAAAATAGCGCTCCTCTTCGGAGGCCGTTCCGCGGAGCACGAGGTTTCACTGAGATCCGCTCGATCAATTTTTGAGGGATTGGACAGAGACAAATATCATGTAATTCCGATACTTATCACGATGGAAGGAAGTTGGTATATTAGACCGGAAGAGTTATCCTCCTTCGAGTCTGGGGCAGAACTCGACGAAAAAAGCCAACTCATGGCTTCGGCCGATCCGGCGCTCCGCGGATTGCTGCGCCTAAATAGCTCAGGCGGGTACGATCTGATGCCGGTTGATATAGTATTTCCTGTCCTGCACGGGACCTTCGGAGAAGATGGAACGGTGCAGGGTCTGCTGGAATTGGCGAACCTGCCTTATGTCGGATGCGGTGTGTTGGCTTCCTCTGTAGGCATGGATAAAGTTGTCATGAAGGCTGCGTTCCGGGATATCGGCCTCGCAGTAGGACCTTTTTTCTGGTTTCTACGTTCCGAATGGAAAAAAAACCCGGATAAGATTATGAAAAAGCTTCGGTCGAGCCGTTTTCCTGTTTTTGTCAAGCCGGCAAACTTGGGGTCATCGGTTGGAATCAGCCGCGTAACTGGACCATCCGGTTTTAAACCGGCCGTAGACATTGCCGCATCATATGACAGAAAGATCCTTGTGGAAGACGGCATTAACGGCCGGGAGCTGGAGATCAGCGTCCTAGGTAATGATGAGCCGATAGCCAGTCAGCCTGGCGAGGTAATTTCCCATGCGGAATTTTACGATTACGAAGAAAAATATCTTCAGGATACGGCAGAGCTCAAAATTCCGGCTGAATTGCCACAGGACATAATAGAAGCGGCCCGTAATGTCGCGATTACAGCTTTCCGTGCCGTGGACGGTTCCGGACTCGCCCGTGTGGACCTTTTTCTAACAAAAGAAAATAAAGTAATAGTTAATGAGATCAATACGATGCCCGGATTCACTTCGATTAGCATGTATCCCAAATTGTGGGAAGCGAGCGGTTTGAGTTACCCGAAGCTTCTTGACCGACTTTTGGAATTGGCTCTTGAAAGGCACCAGGATAAGCAAGAAATACGGACAGCCAAGGATTGAGTCGTGGTACCGCTGTAGCTTTCCGCATTGGATTTACCATGCCGAAACAAAGGTCAATTCACATGAAAGCAATGGTTCTCACAGCCGGGCTTGGCACTCGCCTGCGTCCACTTACCTTGGAACGCGCCAAACCGGCTATTCCTCTTTTGGAAAAGCCACTTGTCCTACGCTTAATTACCAAATTAGTAGAGGAGAACGTTACCGGCTTCCGACTGAATCTTCACCATCTTCCGAATACAATCGAGACAATTTTTCATTCCCTGCCCTGGGGTGACCTCCCGGTATCGTTTTCCTATGAATCGAAAATTCTCGGGACAGCCGGCGGGCTCAAGGCCAATGAATCCTTTTTTGATGACGAGACCTTCCTTATGGCGAATGGCGATATTGTCATGGAGTTTCCGTTGAAGGAGGCACTGGCGTTTCATCGGCAAAATGAGGCGCTTGCCACATTGATCTTGTATCCGCAATCGCCGCCTTATGGTTATTATCCGATACGGATTGATGAAGCCTGCTTGCTCAGGAACTTCAAAAACGCCTGCCCTGGTGGTGATGTCCGGCCGGAAACCTACGTTTTCACAGGGGTCCACATACTCGAACCGGAGATTTTCAGCCTCATTCCCCCTGGGATTCCATGGGAAATCACCGATCAAGTTTATTCCACGGCCCTCAACGAAGGAGCAAAAATTCTAGGTTTTCCCGTTGAAGGTTACTGGAGCGACCTCGGCAACCCTGCGCGGTACCTGGGCACGCAAAAAGAGTTGCTGATATGGACAGAATCAGCACCACAGGGGCATGTTTCCGCGGGAGCCGCTGTATCACAGGAAAGCGCCGTCGGGCAGTTTGCCTCAATTGGCGATGGATGCGTAGTGGAGGCCGGTGCAAGGATTGAGAACTCAATCTTGTGGGAAAATATTCGAGTGAGGAAGAATTGCTCCGTCCGGAATTGCATTATAGGATCTGACGTCGTGATAGATCGCGACTGTTCTGACACGGTCATAACCCGCAACGGAGAAGCTCCTATTGTTTGAAGCAAAATCCGATTTTGAACAGAGCATTATGAAATTACTGTCGAAAGACGCGGCTGCGAATGCGATCGTGCAATTAGCTGGAGATGCCTCCAACCGCTCTTTTTTCCGGGTGTTCTACTTAAACGGACCCTCTGCTGTGGCTATGGTCTACCGTGATGCAGTGGTCGGGGATGAAGAAGGTTTCCTCGAGATACAACGTTTTCTGACAGATTTAGGGCTTCCTGTGCCAGCGATCTATAATCATCATCGGGAAGATCGTATCGTTTTGTTGGAAGATTTAGGGGATGATCTCCTCGAAAAGGTGGTCGAACGTTCGGACAAAAGCCGTGTAACTGGGCTTTACCGGCAGGCGGTGGATCTGCTACTGACCATTCGCAGGGCTACCATGAAGCTCAATTCAGGTTGCCGGGCCTTCAAGTTAGCTTTTGATCGAGAAAAATTGATGCAGGAAATGGAATTTTTTATAAACCATTTCGTCCGAGGCCTTTGTGGCATCAAGTCCTCAGCGTCAGCTTTTGTGGCATTGGATCGATTTTTTCTTAAGATTTGCTCCATTTTGTCTGAAGAGCCAAAGATCTTCACTCACCGGGATTATCATTCCAGGAATCTGATTCTCCGCGGGGATCAGCTTGTTATGATTGATTTCCAGGACGCAAGAATGGGCCCTGCCCAATATGATTTGGCATCTCTGCTCAGAGATTCTTATGTCACACTCCCTGAAGAGTTCGTGGATACTCTTGTAGATTACTACGCTGAAGTGACTGGAAATACGTCGCAAAAATCAATGGAGAGGTTTCGCTACATATTCGATGTCATGTCGCTGCAACGCAATATTAAGGCCCTTGGGACCTTTGGTTATCAGGCGACCGCGCGTGGAAAGAGAGGGTACTTGAAATCGGTTCCGCGCACGGGCGCATACGTAGCCAGAAATATTGCCAAATACAAAGAATTTGCTTTATTTCGGTCTGCAGTAGAGGACGTTATATGTTCTCCGGCAGCGGAGTTTAGGGAGGCGCCATGACCAAGGCTGTTCTGGACGTATAACCTCATAATACTAATGAGATATTGTCAATTACTAATCTAATAAATTGTTTAGACTTGTAATATACTGCTATCTATGGTATAAGTAGATGAGTCCGGTTTTCCCGGGAGTTGAACAATGATAAAACTACTGGCTGCCTGTCTAACTTTCATTTCTTTTGTGCTAATTGGCTCGAGTGTTTCGGCATCGAATTTCACCGCAGCGGATCTGAAGATCGATGCGATTAAGCAAACCTTGGAAGTTCAATTGGAGCGCATCAGGAATGCCCGGGAAAAAGCAGACACCCAGATGAGTCTCGCTAAAATGCGAATTGCGGAACGGCTGAGATTATCTTCAGAAGAGCTGACCAGGCAACTGGAGATCCTGGAGCGTCTTCGGGAACACTTGAGCACGGGGTCGGGAGAATCTCAGCAGGCAATTGATCAATCCAAAAGCGACTGGGCTGGACTTCTAGGGACGGCTTTTGCCGAAATTAATTCACAAGTGGGGCAAACCAACAGCCTTATAAGCCAGATGGAAGCGCTGAGGGATAGTTTTGAAGATTCCTCCGCATCAACTCCGACATTGTCATACTCCCAAACTCCACAAGCGCCCCAGTTATTCTCTCCATCCGAGCCTCCGACAACCATTGATTCACTTCCGACTACGACCACGCCCACTTTGACCACCCCGACGGCTCCATCTACGGGCTCAACTTGACCGTTTGCAAACAATGCTTCCAGGTAGGAAGATATCTCGAGCGGTTTTGGGGCGATAGTCCCTTATGTCGCGGCCAGTGCTCTTCAATCCGGTTTTTTTAAACCGAGCGACTGCCTCTCACTTTCCACGTTCTTTGGAAAAGACTTTAGAGGCAGTTCTGAATGATGCATTTTTCACGGCATAACTGAACACATAACCGGACGCACCAAAAAATTTCCATCTCTCTGTTATTTCGGTGTATAATGGGAGTATATTCCAAAAAATGGCACTCGTTGGTTAGGTCGCCTAATTGAAAGCAACGTGTATTAAATGTGAAGCGGTTTGCCGATTACCTGACGAGAAAATACCCTTGGGCAAATCGTATATTCTCTGCCCTGTGTGTAACTCGCGGATTAACATATTCAAAGGAGTGAGAGCTGGATCCGTCCTGATGAATCTTACCGGACTAAGATTCTCCGGATCGGCTGAGGAGTTGATGGAGCGCTTCTGCGAAAGGGGGGAACTCTGGCGTGTAATCAACGTAGTCCAGCCTTGCCCGGAAAAAGGGAAAGGGAAACCTTGCGAAGTTGAGAACATGGGCAGGTGCCCCAATCAGAGGCTTATCGTGAGACTTCGCTTTGAGAAGAGCCTTTATAAAACCTGCCTTTATCGCCGAGGCAGACGAATTTTTGAAAAAAGTGAGGATGCACCGGTCGGTCGAGTCCCCATTTCGAGTGGGTTACCATTACAACCCGCGCCAACGACCACAACTAGATAGATTACTTCTCATTCAACAAAATTAACCGCAGAGATTAGCCGGAGCCACTGGAGAGTTCCCTCACTTTCTTTGCATGCCAAGTCCCGTAAAATTGAACTCTTGCAGCGCTATTCGTCGCGTGGACGTGTGGCAATGAGCGCCTCATAAAAGGACTGACCATTCCGTCAGCCATATAGAAATTTGTTGAGGAGGGTGCGGGAACCGGCTTTTTGAAAACTGGTTCCCGCATTCTTTATGCTGCGGGGTTTTCGCTTATTCATGTTTCCATTCGGGTTTGCGCTTCTCCAGAAATGCATTGATACCCTCGTTGGCATCATAGCTTTCCATAAGTTCTTTCAGATAAAGCTCTTGCATATATGGGAGGTCTTCCGTGATCCTTTGGAAAAACTGTTTGCGAACTGCTCGATTGGCGATTCTCAAGCTGGACGCGCTCTTAGGCAAGATCTGCTTCTGTATCCAAGATCCGGCAGCTTCCCAAGCGTCTTGTCCCTCGCCTGACAGTACGTGTACCAGCCCGATTCTTTGTGCCTCCATTGCGTCTATGGATCGGCCCGTAAGTACTATATCGTCTGCATAAGATTGGCCCACTTTCATGGGAAGAATCACTGACGCGGGTGGAGGGAACACAGCCAAAACTATTTCGGGTTGCCCGAATGCCGCGGTACGGTCGGCCACGATAAAATTGCAGAATAAAGCGAGTTCCATGCCTCCACCAAGGCATTGCCCGCGGACAACAGCCATAGTGGGAACTGCCAGTTTGACCAGTTGATAGAATACCGCGTGAAACGCATCCAGCATCATCCCTGCGTTTTCCTTGGTATGCTCCGGAACGCTCGCGCCGAAGGAGAAATGCTTGCCTTCACCCTCGAAAACCAGCAATTTCAAGCTGTTCTCTTTCTCCAGGCCGGTTAGCGCGGAAGAAATTTCCTTGAGCATCGCAGCTTCCAGCACATTGGCCTTGGGGGCATTAAGAACGATTTTGAAAACTTCCTTGTTGAAATGGCTCTCACACTTTATCAACCGGTATTCCATGGAATCCTCCTCTCCTCAACGGCTGCTGTCGCTGACTCATCAGGTGACAAGCCAGCGTGCGAGCCAGGAAAGTTGAGCCCTCACGTCAATAACGGAGGGCTCGATAACAGTGTCTCGACCGTGAACTTAACAAATGATTTTAGCCCAAAATCCGGGCCAATTTATGCTTTAGGTTTGCCAAAGACCTCTGCAAACGCTTCCTCAGTCATAGGTTTGCTCTCTGCAACAAACTGTCGGAACTTCAGGAAATCGATGACGTCCTTGTCGGTGAGCTTCTTGGTGTTGAAAGCATTGAAGCCCAAGAACGCTTCATAGCCCATATTTGCCATCAGCCAATGTCTGTTGGGCAGTTTCATCTGATCCCAGAAGAATTTCTTCTTGGCTCGGATGCCGTCAATGGATTTGATCAAGCAGCCCGGAAACAGATTCGCGAATGTCCAGATGATGTTGTTCAGTTCCTTGTCCAGAAGCTCGAAATCGGTGGTCAGAGTCTTCGAGAGTTCCCTGGCCTCTTTGGCCGCTGCGCCGGTCTTGAATTCGCCGTACACTATGGCGCCATCCTGGACGTAGCTATCCGTGATAATCTGTGGATTGCGTACCCACTTGTCACCTTGCTTGAGCACAGGGACAACCTTGGATATCAGGTTCTTGGCCTTCATCTTGTACGCGCTCCACATTTCGCAGCTCACGCAGTTCCACATAGCGTCTTCCATGGAAAGGTACCATGGGAGGAAGTCCGAAGAACCGCCGTCCGGGGCGGAACCGTGCCGCGGGCCTGCCTGGCCGTAAATCGCGGTGTCGGACGAGACGGTCAAATCGCAGGCCAGGCCGATCTCCTGGCCACCAGCGACTCGCATGCCGTTGGCGCGGCAGATAACGGGCTTCTTGCACATGAGAATCGAGTCCACCATGCCGTTGAACAGGTCCATGTACTCGCCGTATTCAGCTGGTCGCTTTGCATAGTACTCAGCGTATTCTTTGGTGTTTCCACCAGTGCAGAAAGCCCTGTCCCCGGTGCCGGTGAAAACTGCGGCCACAACTGAGCGGTCCTGCCCCGCCGCGCTGAATCCCGCTATCACTCCCTTGACCATTTCAGTGGTATAGGAGTTGTACTGTCCGGGATTGTTCAGGCGAATCCATGATACGTAAAGCCCCGGTATCTCTTTCCCGTCCGGAGAAGTCAAAGGCTTCTTCTCATAGACCGTGGACGGGGCTTCTGTACCCCAGTGTTCGCCGCCAATCAGGATATGATTCCTCTGCTTGTTGTCTCGCGGTAGCCACTCTAATGCCATGTTGCCTCCTAGTTTTTTAGGTTTACCCCGACTTGTCACTGCATCTGCTTTCAATCGACGGAACAGGCTCTCACAAAACCGCACAAGATGGTCGAGTCACCCTTGAAACTATACAACGGGAAGAACCGCTGAAGCACGAACCCGTATTCCGTACGACCGAAACTCCTGCAAAGGCTAGTTCCCGGAGCGAGTAGTGTCGGCCGGTAAGTGACACCTCTCCGGAAGCTCTAAAATTTATTTTACCGGCTCAAAAGCATAGAAGACGCGTGGAATCTCCACTACTTCTCGACCCATGTCCTGCGGGACCGGATCTACATCAAATACTGCCAGTTTCACTTGATCTCCCGCTTTCAGCTCACCCGCCTGGCAATTAATAATGCGCACAAAAAAGTTCTTCTTACCTTGAAGGTCTATGAGCGCATGAATCAACGGAGCTCGACCAAACCCAAGGGGCACGCCGACAACTTCCTCCGTAAATTCTATTACCGTGGCTGTAGTCGGCCAGTCGACCCACTCCAGATTAGTGCTGTAGCACTCAGGGCACATTACCCGGGGGGGAAAAGATTCAAGGCCGCAATCCTTGCATTTCGTTGTGGTAAAGCGTCCTTCTCGTAAATGTTGATAAAAAGGATATATCTGATTGAACTCTTTAGATTGCTGTGGAAACAGGTCCATTGTGACCATGTATTTCCCGTCCAATATTGGGATACCCGGAGTTGTCATGCTGCCTCCCTTCCGTATATCAATACCGTGTGGGCGGCTATAAATCCGCTGAGATTGTGCGTCAGTCCGATTGTTGCGCCCGGGACTTGTTGGGTCGCATCCCCGCGGAGTTGTTTCATTACTTCGATGCCTTGCCTGATCCCGGTGCCCCCGAAGGGATGACCGCAGCCAAGAAGACCTCCGTCCGTATTAGTCGGTACACGACCTCCTAGATCGTTCTGACCGTCAGCGACGAACGAGCCGCCCTCGCCTTTTTTACAGAAGCCCAGATCCTCCATCTCGATAAGTTCGGAAATGGTGAAACAATCGTGGGTCATTGCAACATTCACGTCCTTGGCTTCTATTTTAGATTTTCTATAGGCTTGATCTGCCGCTATTTTGAGAGCTTCCCAGGTGGTCCACGTAGGCATGTTGGCTGACATGTTGTTTACGGATGCCTGTGCGGTTCCACGAATATAAACGAGGGGCTTGTCCGTCATACTCCTGGCTTTCTCTTCTACTGCCAGCACCATGGCCGCGGCGCCATCGGTGATAGGACAGCAGTCGAAGAGCGTCAACGGCTCCACTATCATCTTGGCGTTCATAACTTCTTCCATAGTCACAGGTGTCTGGAATTGAGCCTGGGGATTAGTTGCGGAATTGCGACGATTCTTCACTGAAATTTTGGCCAGATGCTCTTTCTTGGTCCCAAACTGTTTCATGTGCTGCTTGGCGACCATTGCGAAGACGGGCGGCGGAAGACCCAACCCTTGTGCGCCGTCCCAGTCGTGATCGACCGAAGCCAATTCGCTGTAGAAAACTTCCCATTTTTGTGGAGTGTACAGTTTCTCTCCACCCGCTATCATAACGATGTCCGCTTGTCCGGCTTTGATCAGGCCGTATCCGAGTATAATCGCCGAACTGCCGCTGGCACATAAAAGCTCAAC
Organism: Desulfomonilaceae bacterium; assembly: GCA_052144015.1. Taxonomy (GTDB): domain Bacteria; phylum Desulfobacterota; class Desulfomonilia; order Desulfomonilales; family Desulfomonilaceae; genus DATJPW01. The sequence goes on along the minus strand of JBKQRG010000004.1, from coordinate 22,594 downwards.
CCGAGCGCAAATGTTTTTGGGTTTAATACCTGCATATTCAGCCACAAGAGGTGCAAGATGGGTCTGATATGACGTGCGTTCAGTGTAGGCGGACGCCACCAGAAGACCGTCAATATCTTTGGGGTTTAATTGAGGATTGTCATTGTAGCACGCTTTAGCCGCTTCCTGAAAAAAATCCCTCTGGCTGCCTTCTCTGACGCCCCACTTGGACATTCCTCCTGCGATAACACATACGTTGCGATCCATAAGTGACTACCTCCGCCTTGAATTAGCGTTTGTCGATCACTCCTTATTATTGGTTCAGATCCATGATTTGTTCCCGGCGTACGCGGATTTTTCCCAACGCCCGCCCGGCCTGCAAAATTGGAGGCGTTGCACGTCGCGGTAGTAACCAGTTATTTTCAGTTTGTTGCCGTTGAAGCTCCGGCCTTCCTTCAGGGTACCCTCAGGAATCTACCCTGACAGAATTTCACTTTACAGTATTCCGATCCCTGAACGCAATCTCTTTTTGGAAGGGGAATGCTCCTATTTATTGAGCGGTGTCGAAGGTAAATGGGCCAATATTAGAGCCACATTCAGAATGGGGCAATGAAAATCCTCTATGGCCGATTTCCAATTTTTTCTGGGTTTCAGTTGTTCAGACCAGTGAATTTTGTGCAACAAGAAGATTGAATACAATCCGAGGAAACGTTAGCTGTACAGAAAAGCCTTGAAGGCCTCATAACACACCCAGACATCATCCTTTGAACTTACTTCCAAGGGTGAATGCATTCCCAAAAGCGCCGGCCCGCAATCGATAATTTCCATTCCCATATTGGCCAAATACTTGGCTACGGTCCCGCCGCCCCCTTCATCCACCTTTCCAAGAACGGCCGCTTGCCAGATTATTTTGTGTTCATTGAACAGTTTCCGTACCCAACCTGCGTATTCAGCATTGGCATCGGAGGCCAGCCCTTTGCCGCCGCGTCCCGTGTACTTTTTCAAGGTGATTCCATAGCCGAGTTTGGCATCATTCCGCTTCTCATAAACATCCGCATATGTCGGATCAATTGCCGCGGCCACATCCGCAGATAAGGCTTTACTGTTGAAGAACAGCTTATGAATATTCGTGGGCGATGCCTCCAACTCTGATGATTCCAGGAGATCGACCAAAAACATTTCTAAGAAGCGGGATTGAGCGCTGGTGTTACCTTCGCTCCCGATTTCTTCTTTATCATAGAACACGACTACTGCCGTATGCTCCGGTATAGCTGTGTCCAACACTGCCCGAAAGCTTGTGTAGGCGCACACGCGATCATCTTGTCCGTATCCGATTATGAGACCTGCATCGAGACCGCCGTCTCGTGCCGGCTCAGCGGGAATCACCTGGATCTCCGCGGTAGTGAAATCCTCTTCAGTGATGTCATAGTTGCGCTGAAGCCAATCCAAAACCGTCAGTTTCACTCGGTCTTCGGTTTGATCCGCACCGTAAGGAACACTGCCCGCGATTATATTTAGACTCTCCCCGGAAATGAACTCCGATGCCTTCTGGTCCATCTGCTTGCGAGCGAGATGCGGTAGGAGGTCAGGTATGGTAAAAACAGGCTCATCAGGTTTCAAACCTATCTCAATGTCCACTACAGAACCGTCTTTGCGAACTACAGTTCCGCAGATCGCCAAATGCCGCGAAATCCATTGATATTTCTTTATTCCGCCATAGTATTGGGTTTTCAGAAGAGCCAGACCCATATCTTCGTACAGTGGATTAGGCTTCAGGTCCAACCTGGGACTATCAACGTGTGAGGCGACCAGACGGATACCATCTGTTATTGGCCTCTTGCCTACCACAGCAATTGCAAGAGCCTTGCCTCTCATAACTCGAAACAGTTTGGGACCCTGGGATTTGCCCTCCTCCATATCTCTGAACCCGCTCTTTAAGGCCTGCTCAACAAAATGCTTGACCACTAGCCGCTCGGTTCGGCATTGATTCAAGAAATCCCGATATTCTTTGGTGAAGCCAAAGACTTGCTTCCTTTCCTGCTCGGATAACTTTTCCCACACAGGAATGGATTTTCGGAAAAGCTTGTCCTTTAGCTCCCGAGTTTTTTCTTTTTTCTTTGTGCTCGGCATACGAAAGCTTTCTGATAAACTTTTTTACGGTTTCAATTTCCAGGGGGGATCCAACGGATTGAAGGATTCCGAGCGGCCGCGTGGTATGTCAGCAACCGGACCCAACGGTGCATCGCCAGTCGCTGATGCAGCCCTGAAAGGCTGATGAGTTTTCCGATCCAGAAACTCCTTGGCTATATTGACCGGAGTGGCAAATCCGATACCCTGGCTCTTCCAGAGTAATATGGTGTTTATGCCGATCACCTCACCTTCCATATTAAACAGGGGTCCGCCCGAATTGCCCAGGTTCATCGCAGCATCGATCTGAATCAGGGGAGGATAACCGGAGCCGGGGATCATTCTCCTCTGTGCGCTCACAATTCCAATCATCACCGATTGCCCGATTCCATAAGGATTTCCGATTCCGACCACCCACTCACCCAGCTCGACCGAATCAGAATCGCCCATCTTGACCGGCTGGGTATTTGTCACGTCGATTTTGAGAAGCGCTAAATCGTTTTTGGCATCTCTGAACAATACTTTGGCCAAGAATTTTCTGCCACCCAGCAATTCCACTTCTATCTGGGTCCCGTTACGAAGCACATGTTCATTGGTCAAAATATGGCCATTATTTGATACAATGAAGCCGGACCCGTATCCAAGGGCTTTTCCAGTAGATTCACCGGCTAGCCCCAAGCTGCCCAGTGGGAAACTTGAGCCCGAATCCAGCATGCGAATGGACACTACCGAGCGATTGACCTTTTTTATCAAATCTCGAATGTCCGGGAATGGGTTCTGGCGTGGTGCAACTTCCTGTTGCTCATTCTCCGCGGGCCCTGTTTTGAAAGGCACCGGCGACAATCCGATCTTATTCTTCCTGTTCACATTGCCCGGTTCCTCGATAATTTTCGAGCGGTGATTCTGAATGGTCTGCGCCGAGGAGGGCGTCGCCGCCTTGCGAAGCACAATACTCTCAGCATTCGAATGCGAGGGGAGAAACAACAACAACACTATAAGATGTGATAGAATAGACACTAAAATTCCGAATCGGAAAGCCGACATCCAACAACTCCTTTGGCCGATTTCCTTGGAAATCAAAAAGGCTCCGGGCGGTTTTCCGGTCACCTGGATCTGGATATATTCCCAATTCAGGTAGGTTGTCAATGTCTTTTTATGTTTTGGTTGACATAACCAAGTTGTTGTATTCATTCTCTAACGTTTTTAACAAACCAGCGTTTAGAATATTTGAGGAGCAAATTTATGTACGAAATTGAAATTATCGCCGGTTTTTCTGCAGCCCATCTCTTACGAGAGTATAAAGGAAAATGTGAACATTTGCACGGGCATAATTATAAGGTGTACGTGACGGTTCAAGCGGAATCTCTTGGACCGGGCGGTATGGTAATGGATTTCGGTGACCTGAAACGAATCACGGCTGGCGTTTTGGAACCGCTTGATCATGCTTTTTTGAACGAAATTGCACCTTTTGACACGATCGAACCGTCCGCCGAAAATCTGGCCAGCTACCTTTTCCAACAAATTGCTTCCAAATTGCCCGATCAGGGCGGAACATTGAACAGCGTGTCTGTTTGGGAATCGGATACGGCCCGGGCCACGTTTCGGCTCAAGGGGGAATGAATTGAAATTATTACACATTCCTGATGTTCAAAATCAGCCTGATGAGCGCAACATTCCGATCGATAAGGTTGGCGTAAAAGGGTTGCGTTACCCGATTTCAGTAAAGGATCGGAGCAAACAATTGCAGCACACAGTTGGTATATTTGATCTTTTTGTGAACTTACCTCATGATTTCAAGGGCACGCATATGAGTCGTTTCATAGAGGTGCTCAATGAATTCCGAGGCGAGATCTCGATGCAGAAATTTCAGCAGATTCTTGAAAAGATCAAGAATAAGCTTGACGCCGAGAGCGCCCATATGAACGTGGAGTTCCCGTACTTCATGGAAAAAGCGGCCCCAATAACAAGCACCCCCGGGCTGATGTCATATACGTGTTTTATGCGGGGTTCGCTTGCTGATCGATTTGATCTTATCGTCGGGGTTGAAGTCCCGGTTAATACAGTCTGCCCGTGCTCGAAGGAAATATCCTCGTATGGAGCGCACAATCAACGCGGAGTTGTAAGAGTCCAATTACGGTACAAGAAATTTTTCTGGATCGAGGAAATTATAGAAGTAGTGGAGTCTTCAGTCAGTTCCGAAATATACTCTCTGCTCAAAAGACCGGATGAAAAATACGTGACTGAAAAAGCTTATGAGAATCCGATGTTTGTGGAGGACGTGGTCCGGTCCGCGCTTTCCCGGCTCCGGGAGAAGGACAACTTTCCGTGGTACCGGATCGAGGCCGAAAATTTCGAATCCATCCACAATCATAGCGCTTACGCGATGATCGAAAAGGACTTCTCACCCGAACCGGAATGCATCTAGGGCGCATAGCATTGGGGTCGTAAAGAATCGATCCAGCATAGTCTCGACTTATCCATCCCAGATTGCAACGGCACAGTTGCGGCTACCGATTTTTTTCATAAGCTTCCCTGGTTTGCGCCGTTTGCACCAAGGCGGTATTCCCGTGATGTCCGACTTTTTTGGCTGCTGGCAAGGCTCTTGCCTAGTTTTAGACGCGATCGCTCGCTTCACCTGGAATATGGTAGTTAGGCTCTAGACCTCTTAACCGGCGCAATTGAAGTGATGAACAAGTCTACATTCTTGGGGGTAGGTACGAGGAAGAGTTTTTTGCACAAAAAAAGCTCCTCTAAAATTCTAAAATCATGGCGAATCCAGAATCAGGGTTACCGGGCCGTCATTGACCAGCTCCACTTGCATCATAGCACCGAATATCCCTTCTTGAACCGAAACCCCTCGCGCTCGGAGCGTCTCGATGAAGCTGCGGTAAACAGCCTCAGCCTCATGCGGCGGAGCAGCTTCCGAATAGGACGGACGTTTACCTTTTCGGCAGTCACCATAGAGGGTGAACTGCGAAACTACAAGGATTTCACCCGCAACGTCGGTGAGACTTAGATTCATTTTTCCTTCCTTATCCGGAAAGATTCTAAGGCTAGGGATCTTTTCAGCCGTCCAACGCACCTGTTCGGCATTATCCCCTTTACCAGCGGCAAAAAGAACGAGCAAACCAGGGCCGATGCTCCCGACCAGTTTACCGTCTACAGCTACGGTCGCTCGAGACACCCTCTGACAAACAGCTCTCATTTCGATATCCTCAAGAATTCATTCCACAGAAATATAAATGCAGGCACAAATTCCTCCGGTGCTTCCAACATCCTGCGAGTCAATTCTGCGGGTTGCATAAATCCTCCCCATTGCAGTTCATCCGAATTAGGTATTGGTATTTGATCGGTCATAATCTTGAATAGCGCTACGTGTTCATGATCCGTGATTTCTGAAGCCTGGACCCGTAGAACCTCCTCCACAAACGCGCTGATGCCTATTTCTTCGTGGAGCTCTCTCATAGCAGTTTCGTGGTACGATTCGCCGGGATCGACATGACCGGCCGCGGAGGAATCCAATTTCCCGGGATGTCTATCTTTGGCGTCCGAACGCCTTTGCACGTAAATCTCTCCTGCTTCGTTGAACACAAAAATATGCGCCGCCCGGTGCATGAGCCCCAGTCTGTGTATCTCGGCGCGCGCCGCCGTTCCGATCACGTTATCGTCAGAATCGACAATTTCGAGGATTTCGTTGTCTGTGGAGTGCATGATTCATCCAGCGTTAAACAACCGAGAATCCAGGCAGAGCCCGCCGAGAACGCGGAAAAGGCATAGGCCCCTCCATGATTTTAGCTACTTCTGCCACATTGCGCTCAATCTATTCCCGGCTACTCACGAGGCGCTGATTTCCGCAACATCTTTCCCGCTCAATTAATTATACTTCCATTGATTGAAAAGGAACCCCCTGAAAAATGATCATCGATAAAAGGCGTCACGAACTATTGAACAAACACCCTGTTCAATGTTAAAAAAAGAATTTGTGACATGAGAATCATTGCTGGTCGTTTCAAAGGGATGCGCCTCCCCACACTCCGGGGCAAGACTGTTCGCCCCACCACAGAACGGGTCCGAGAGGCCGTTTTTAATATTCTAGGACCGGTGGTGGAGGGCGCGCGCATCCTTGAGTTATTTGCCGGCAGCGGCGCATTCGGTTTTGAAGCATTGAGCCGAGGAGCGGCTTCCGTGGTTTTTGTCGATAAAGACAAAAAGGTGGCCGCGACCATTGCTGAAACTGCCAGGATGTTGGGATTAAAGGATAGTTCCAGCATTCTGGTCATGGACGCGTTACGGGCCATGGAAAAGCTGGCCCGAGCCGATGAAAGGTTTTCAATCATATACCTTGATCCCCCCTATGATACGGGGTGGATTGCAAAAATCGTGAATGCTCCATTTCTGACAACTTTATTCACGGCTGATGGAGTGTTGTTGGTAGAAAAGGGAATCCATACTCCTGATTCGCCTTTGCCGGATGCGTTCTGCAAAAGGCTTGTGAGGCAGTACGGTGATACACTGGTCGAAATGTTGGACTTGACAGGGGCGCCGCTGAAAGAAGACCTTTGAAGAAGGCCTTAGCGCGCGTGCCTTTCACTCTGAATTCTGTTCAGATTTTTCAGGCAGGAAAATATGGGCAAAAAGGTTGCAATTTATCCTGGCACATTTGACCCGTTTCATTACGGGCATATGGAAATCATTCGTCGAGCGCTCGGGACGTTCGACCAAATAATTGTAGCTCTCGGCGCAAACCCTGAGAAGGACACCATATTCACAGTTGAAGAGCGCATGGATATGATCCGTAACAGTTTACGAGGCAATCCTAGAATCGAGTGCGATCAGTTTGAAGGACTCACGGTAAGGTACGCTGAAAAACGCAAAGCGTGCGCTATCATCCGAGGCCTAAGAGCTGTATCGGATTTCGAATACGAATTCCAGTTAGCTTTGATGAATCGAAAACTCAGCAGGAAAATAGAAACATTCTTCCTGATGACGGCCCATCGATATTTGTATGTAAGCTCCCGCATAATCAAAGCTACATTGGTAGCCGGCGGATCGCCTGAAGGACTTGTGCCGGAATATGTTTTAGGTATCCTGAAGAAAAGGTTCCCGGAAATTAATAATGCAAAAAACAAGAGCAAGTGATGAAAAAAATTCTATCGGAAAAAGCCCTACAATTAAAGCCGTCAGCGACACTGGCTATCGCGGCGAAGGAAAAAGAGCTGAAGAGCCAGGGTGTGGATGTGGTCGGGTTCGGCGCGGGCGAGCCTGATTTCCCTACGCCGGAGCGCATTCGAGAAGCTGCTAAGAGATCGCTGGACCGATGTGAAACCTTTTATACGCCGGTGGGCGGAACACCCGAGCTCAAAAAAGCCGTGGCGCACAGGTTTTACGAAGATTACGAATTGATCTATTCTCCGGACCAGATCCTGATATCGTGCGGAGCCAAACACAGTCTGTACAACATTTTTCATGCGATCCTCGATCCTGGAGATGAAGTCCTGATTTTCGCGCCTTATTGGGTATCGTATCCCGAAATGGTGGGATTAGCAGAAGGCAAGCCGGTTATCGTACCAACCACGGAAGAGAACCTGTTTATTCCTGACCCGGAAATAGCGGCATCCCTCATCACACGATCTACAAAGGCGATACTCATCAACTCCCCCTCAAATCCGAGCGGAGTCGTCTATCCCAATTCAGTTATGGAAAAACTTGCGGAACTTGCAGAAAAACATGACTTGCTTGTTATATCGGATGAGATTTACGACAAGTTGATTTATGACGACCGGAAATTTACACCCTTTGCTTCAATGGCGGGTATGAAAGACCGAACCGTAACCGTTAACGGTGTGTCAAAGACTTATGCCATGACAGGTCTGCGGATTGGTTATCTGGCCACGACAAATGCACAAATTGTGAAAGCAGCCACCGATATCCAAAGTCAATCGACTTCCAACCCTAGCAATCCCTCCCAGGCAGCTGCGGTGGAAGCTTTATTGGGTTCGCAGGAAGAGGTCATTCAGAGGAGGCAGATTTTCGAACAACGTCGCAATGTGATGACCAACCGGCTTCGCGATATCCCCGGGATATCGCTTGTAAAACCTGGAGGAACATTTTACGTGTTTGCCAATGTCTCTGTTTTTCTGGGGAAAAATGGCATCATGAATTCAACCGATTTTTCCAAGTATCTCCTGGAAAAATATCACGTGGCCTGCGTCCCCGGTGGGCCTTTCGGATTTGATCAACACGTGCGTCTTTCTTTCGCTAGCAGTGAGGAAGTAATTGCCAAAGGTTTGGATCGGATCCGCGTTGCTTGCCAAGAATTGAGATGACGAATAAGGATCCTTTAATTCTTCTCACTAATGACGACGGCATACACGCAGAAGGATTGCGTTACCTGCTGACGGCCGCGGAAAAAATAGGCCAGGTTAGTATCGTGGCCCCTGAAACAGAACAGAGTGCGGTCGGACACTCGATTACGCTTTATGATCCTATTAAGGCTCACGAAATCACTAGAAGCGGTATTTTTTACGGTTACGGCATCAGCGGAACCCCCGCGGATTCGGTGAAATTGGCTCTCTATTCTCTGCTGCCCCGCCGACCGGACCTGGTAATCTCCGGAATTAATAACGGTGCGAACCTTGGGATTAACGTGCTATATTCGGGCACGGTATCGGCAGCTACAGAAGCCGCTATTTTGGGAGTTCCCTCCATGGCGGTTTCACTTGACGCAAAAAAAGAGCCTCCTTTCGAATGGGCACTACCACATGTTCAGAGATTGGCTCGGTGGGTAATCAACAACGGCTTGCCTCACGGTGTGGCTCTCAATATCAATGTACCTGCGCTACCACCTGATCGGATAAAGGGATTCAAGGTTACAAAACAGGGGCTGTCCCGGTTCAGGGAATCGTTCGAGCGGCGAGAAGATCCTCGCGGGAACCATTATTATTGGCTATCCGGCCAAGCCACCGCGGATGAAACCGATGAAAGAATAGATATTGTAGCTGTTAAAGCCGGTTACATCTCAATCACACCGCTTTATTACGATCTTACCGCTCACTCTCATACGGAAGATTTAGTATGTGCTCTGACGAAAATTTAAATATCGGAAATGAACTTGATTATGTGCCGGAAGTAGAGAGCGTTCTTGGGTACCGGTTTACAACTTCATCCCATCTGGTAAATGCCCTGACTCGTCGAAGTTTCTGGCATGAAAACCGAGATTTTTGCCTGGAACATAACGAACGCCTGGAATTTTTGGGTGATGCTGTTATCGGCTTAGTAATTGCCAACATGCTTTATCGAGAATTTCCCAACGCGGAAGAAGGGGAACTCCAAAAGAAACGGGCGAGTATCGTGAACAAAAAGGCTCTGGCCAGCGTTATGAGAGGTATGAATCTGGCGAACTTCGTCAGGATGGGCCGAGGTGATGAACTTTCCGGATGCCGAGATCGCGATTCCGTGCTTGCTGATACTTTGGAAGCGCTGATAGCAGCTGTTTATCTCGACGGCGGCTTCGATCGTGCCGAGGAAGTTATTGAGAAACATTTTAATCCTCTCGTTTCAGGATGCGCCACTGTCGAGGGTATTGACGACTGTAAGAGCGTTCTTCAAGAAAGGGCTCAAGGACAACTGGGAATTACTCCCACTTATCAGGTTATGGATCAGTGGGGAGAAGACCACCAGAAGATGTTTCGCGTCGGCGTGTACCTGGGAAATCAGGTTGTGGGCGTAGGCCACGGTCGTAATAAGAGAGAAGCGCAACAGAATGCAGCTCGGGAGGCATTATCCAATTTGAAATGAGGCCGCTCAGGTTCAAATGATTTCGTTCGTGTAAGCTTGACAGGAAGGTTAAGGCTGATAGAGCTAGAGCCAACATGGGAAAAGTCTGGAAATTCATTGGCGTATCGTTGAAGTGCTCCTTCAAACTCTAAACCTACCAAAGGGAGGCTGTTTGGGACCGATAGCTGGAAAGGAACATATCTCAAACCTTTTTATTGTTGACCCTGACAAATGCAAACGTGATGGTATATGCGTTAGCGAATGTCCGGTGCAGATCATTGAACTCAAGAATCGAGCGTCTCTCCCCGAGTTGATTCCCGGTGGTGCCGAACTCTGTATAAATTGCGGGCACTGCGTTTCAGTATGTCCTCATGGCGCGATGTCACTCAAAACGATGCCCTCGGAACAGTGTCCACCCTTGAATAGGGCTATATTGCCCACTCAACAACAAATTGATCACTTTCTGCGCTCTCGACGATCTAGCCGCGTTTACAGAGATAACCCGATCGATAAAAAAATTCTGGCTTCCCTTATCGACATCGCACGCTTTGCGCCGTCCGGCCATAATTTGCAGCCAGTTTGCTGGGTCGTTATTCAAGAAAAAAACGAGCTGAAAAGGCTTGCTGGGATCGTGGTAGACTGGATGCGTTTGATGATCGTTGATAATGCGCCCATAGCTCAGGCCATGCACTTTGATCGAGCCGTTGATGTTTGGGATAAAGGCACGGACAGAATTTTACGAGATGCTCCATGTCTTATTATTGCGTACGGTCGCTCTGACTTATCCGCCAGCCAACCTGCCTGCACTATTGCCCTTACTTATTTGGAATTGGCGGCCTACTCCTACGGACTTGGTGCTTGCTGGGCGGGTTATTTCAATGCAGCGGCCAATTTCCATAAGCCGATGCAAGATGCACTCTCGTTGCCCGAAGGTCATCAATGTTTCGGAGCAATGATGGTTGGCTATCCCAAAAATAAATATCACCGATTGCCAATGAGGAATGAAGCCAACATAGAATGGAGATAGGAGGCTTATTATTAAGGCAGGCTTTTGGCCCCTTTATTATTTAGCATTTTGTAAATTAATGAAAAATGACCTTTTCCGCTAGGATCTGCTAAGAGGTTTTCGTATTTCAATTTGATCGATTCAGAGAATAGCAGGCTGATCGCCTGCCTCACATGTACCCTTAATATTCCCTATGATTCAATGGCCTGAACTCGTCCAAGGCATCCTCATAAAGAGATACAAACGTTTTCTGGCTGATATAAGACTGGAAGACGGCAAAGTAATCACAGCTCACTGCCCGAATTCGGGGAGCATGCGTGGATGCTCGGAGCCAGGTCGAACGGTTTACCTTTCTCGGAGCGACGCTCCAAATAGACGTTATCCATACACATGGGAATTGATAGAAATGCCTAGCTCCCTAGTGTGCGTTAATACGCTGGTAGCAAACCGCCTCATGCGAAAAGCGACAATTGAGCGGGCTATTCGGTCCTTGTCGGAATACCGTTTCGTAAGGACAGAAGTGAAATGCTTTGAAAGCTCTAGATTGGATATTCTTCTGGAGAATCAGGCAGGCCGATTATGTTTTTTGGAAATAAAAAGCTGCACTCTGGTTGAAGATGAAATCGCCTATTTTCCCGACGCGGTGACGATTCGCGGCCGAAAACACCTCTGCGATCTTCAGCGCCAAGTTAACTTAGGAAATCGGGCAATGATTCTGTTTCTGATACAGCGCACTGACTCAAGATTATTTAGACCGGCCGATCACATCGACCCCGCCTATGGGGATGAGCTTCGAGCAGCCGTTCAAAACCGTGTCGAAATACAAGTTTATGATGTCGATCTCACGCTGCAATGTATAAAACCCAACAATCAAATTCCATGGGAACTTTGAAGAGGTCCGATGGACCATTATAATTATGTAACACATGGGGGCTGTGTATGATATCCAGCCGATTCTTATTCCAATCCCCGATCGAAGAAATAATAAGCAGTAAAGCAGAGATTGGAGAGTCTCCGAAGCTAAGTGTCATTCCTAGCGGAAGGGACTCGTCAAGGCCACCTGGATCAGATCAACTGAAAGGAGTGATGTTATGGAAGATGGTATTAGCAGGCGTGAAGTAATTATGGGCGCAGGCGCGGCAGCCACTATCGGGGTGATCTCCCACTTTCTCGGTTCTGAAGCGTTCGGACAACCTCCAAAAGATGGAGCAGGTATGTTTATGCACAAATTGCCGCCTCTCCCCTATCCTGACGATGCCCTGGAACCTGTGATTGACAAGCAGACGGTCAACATCCATTACACCAAGCACTTTGATGCTTACGTGAAGGGTCTCAACTCAGCGCTGGAACAGCTAGAGAAAGCCAGGACCGCAGGAAATTTCGATGCGATAAAGGCAGTCAGTCGCGATTTGGCTTTCAATGGCTCAGGAGTGGTCCTCCACTGGATCTATTTTGAAAGTATCGCTCCTAAAGCGGGCGGCGAACCGTCCGGCCAGTTGGCCGATATGATCAAGAGGGACTTCGGTTCATTCACTGCCTTTTGGAAACAGTTTGCAGCTGCATCCAAAGCGGTCGAGGGTTCGGGATGGGGTATATTGGCATGGGAGCCTTTCAGCAAGAGGCTGATCGTAATGCAGGCTGAAAAGCACCAGAACCTAACGAGTTGGGGGGCGATGCCTATTATGGTATGTGATGTTTGGGAGCACGCATATTATCTCAAATATCAGAACCGCAGGCCGGAATATGTCGATAGCTTCGCAAAAATCATTGATTGGAAGAAGGTGGAAGATCGGTTCAAGAAATATTGCTCTGAGAAATAGATTTTTGAGACGTGTCCCAGCAGAGGACTTGGCAGTATCTCAATCCGGAGGTTCTGAAGTACTTTGATTATATCTGGCTGCTGTTGTTTCTTGTTTGTTTGTAAGTGTTCCTAAGAGCTTAAGCCAGATTCAAATTAGTTTTTCCGGCGGGCGCCTTTCGGGCACGTACTGGTGTGGAATTTTGCCCGCATTCCAGTCTTGAGATACATAAAGCTCGCAATAACAGGCGCCGTATTCGGCTACATCCGGGACTCGGTATATGCATGGGCAAATAATGTCTTTGTCGTGCTGTCGATCATTAGCGGCCAGCCTGCACGGGCAACACATATATCCGTAGCGCTTCCTGTTTGTAATAAGCCCGTCCAGGAGTTCAAAGACTTTTTCCTTATCCGCGTTGAAAAAGTGACCCTTGGGCTCCTGGAGGTTCTTCAAGTTTTCATAAAGCTTCTCAACTTCATTCATTGTTGTCGAACAGCCTTTCTATATCCGCAATTGTTTCCAATGTGTAATCAGGCGAATAATCATATTTTTCGAGATTCCGAAGAGTCGTCGCCCCGGTCAGAACCAGTGCGGAATCAATGTTAGCTTTCTTGGCGAAAAGAATGTCTGTATCCATACGATCGCCTACAACCAGACAAAATTCCCTCGAAATGTGCAGCCGTTCCAGCGCCAGATCTGCCATATCAGTTTCGGGTTTACCAAAAACCCGATCGGGTGGACGGCCCACGGCTGTGATCACCGGAGCTACCACGCTGCCCGCGCCCGGCTGGAACCCCCCTGGTACAGGGAATGTCGGATCCAAATTGGTGGCCCAAAACAACGCGCCTAGGGTAATCGCCTGATAGGCGAGTTTTATCTTTTCATAAGTTAATCCGGTATCCATACCTATAACAACTATGTCCGTTTTTGAGGGATCGCTTTCAATGACTGAACCTGCCGTCTGAATTCCTTGAATCAGGCTGGGCTCTCCTATAACCATGACATGAGCTCCAATGTACTCTTTTTCCAAAGAGTTAATCACCACGGAAGCAGAGTTCACAACCTGTTCACTGGTCACCGGTAGGCCAAGCCTGCATAGTTTCTTAGCCAAATCGTCTGCCGATTTCTGGGCATTGTTGGAAAGAAACAGCCAGTGAATGCCTCTGGCGGATAGCCTGGAGTGCACTTCGTGGACTCCGTCGATGAGAAGGTCTCCCCTGTTTACAGTTCCGTCCAAATCCGCCAGGATGCCTAAATAGTTCTTTTCATGATCTCTGATTTTTCCGAAGCTATCTTTTTCCAATATTTGGCTCCTGAGCGATACACGCCATCCGATGACCGCCAAATCGGTCGCACAGCGAATTATGCGCCTTGATTCCGACAAAGCCGGAATTAAAAAACATGCCCATTTTCGGAAGCATCCAGATCCGGACCCCGTTTTTCAACGGCGTGACGGAATAACCGGCGTCGAACCGGCCGTGGTCAATTCCGGCACGTCCCTTTTTTGAAGCGCAAGGCCTAAATTATATTGTGCTTCCTTGTACCCGGAGTTCAATTGAAGCGCCCGATTGTAACATTCTAAAGCGACATCATACTCATTTATTTTATAATGAAAAAATCCTCTATTATTCCATACGACGGCATCGTTTGGATTTGTTGCAACGGATTTCTGAAAATCCTCACGAGCCTGTATCAGCTGGCCCAAATTGAATCGGGCTATTCCTCGTAGACTGAGAGCTCGAGCGGAATCGGGTCTAACCCGCAAAACGGCATCAAGATCCGCCAAGGCCAGGTGCTGCTCGTCCATTTTTAAGTAGACTGTAGCCCTGTCATACAATATACGCGGGTCTCGAACGAGCGACTCCAATGCCTTTGTAAAATCGGCGATGGCTGCATCGTAAAGAAAACGATTCATATAGGTCAGCCCTCGCATGGCCGGGATTTCGCCGTCCGAGGGATCAAGTTCAGCAGCGGCGGTCAAATCCAGTCCCGCCCGAACATGTTCATTCAATTCCACAAATATCCTGGCCCGCTCCTTGTATGCCTCGACTAATGAGGAGTCGAGTTCTATGGCTCGATTCAGACTTTCCAGTGCCTGATCAGGTTGCCGATTGCGCGAATGGACAACTCCGCGGTACAAATAGACCGGAGCATAAGCAGGATTTTTCACAAGCGCTAATTTGAGTATTCGATTCGCCTCAATATAATTCCTGAGCAATATGTGAGCCCTAGCCTGGAGGACCAGAAGTTCCACTTCACCTGGATGTTTAATCGCGTACGCCGACAAAGCTTCCAAAGCCTTACCAGGCTCATTTGCTTTAAAAAATACCAACACCTTCTCCTCAAGAACCTTGTCATCACCCGGCATTATCCGTTGAACTTTCGCGTAGTCTGCCAAGGCTGCTTGATAATCATTCAGTTTCACGTTGATCCGGGCTCGAGTCAGGAAAACTTCCGGATTGTCCTGTTCAAGTCGTCTCCACAAGTTGGCGTCTTCAAGCGCTTTTCTGGGTTTGCCCTCTCGCAGCAGCAACTTTGTTCTCATTTCCAGCGCCATAATGGATTGTGTGTCGTAATGGAGGGCGCGGGTGTATTCATCTTCGGCTTTAGCTAGGAAACCCTCCTTTTCGTAAATCATCCCTTTAAGGACATACGGCTTGGCCATTCCCGAATTTGTGGACAATACTACTTCCAACACCTTTGAAGCTTCATCGAGTTGATCGAGCAGAATCAGGCAGTAGGCCTTTTCGAGCAACGGTGGAATGATCTTGCGAGTGTAGGCTAAAGCATGATTAAAGTCCTCTACAGCCTTGAAATAGTCTTTGATTTTCATATATGCAAGCGCTCGCTCGAAGTACAAATTAGATAAGGATTCACCCTTGATGGATGAATCCTTAATGGCCTCATCCAGAATTTCTATCCGCCGGATCGGATCGTTCATTCCTTGGATTTGTTTCAATATTGGGGATAGGCTTTCTGCTGCGAGTGAAAAAGATGGTAAGTTCATCAATGAGGCAATTAAAAGGCAAAGCATCGGCACATAATGATATCTGATATAGTGCTGGAACGAAGACCAGCAGATCCGCAATCTTCTCTCCTTATCCGGGAATTCTTCCTTTTAATTCTTGTACGAGTATCTCTAGAATTTCGTCAAATTGTCTTTGCATGCGTATCATGTTTTCGCGCATTGCCAGGATGACCTCGACTCCCGCGAGGTTTACGTCAAGCTCTCGCACGAGGTTATTAATTATCCGTATACGTTCCACTTGATCCGGAGGAAAAACTCGTTCCTGCTCGGATTCATCTTCAACCGAGTGGACCAAATCCTCGGCTTCAAGTTTATCGAGAAACGTGTCGTCACATTCAAAGATCTCAATAATTTGTCTTCTGTAATAAAAATTAGACGTCATAATGGTCTTCCTGAATTCTATCATCTGTACAGCCAGGGCAAGCCCTGGCCGGCAGAGAGGGAGTTGCAGATAATTCATTATTGCCCTCCCCGCTTCTAAAGGGGAGTATGGGGCGATTTTGACTTAAGGCGTTTAAAATCTCCCTAAATCCTCTTTTGAAAAACGGGGACTTCAGGTTTTCCAGTGACTCACCAATCGGACTCAAATTGCAATCCTTGCTCGTCACAAACGAATGTCCCGGCGTACATCGCCATCATAGTATCGGTCGAGACCTCTGGCCGCGTCAAGAGCCTCAGGATTGTCTGTAGATGGAACCTGAACCCGAATTGTCACGTACATGTCACCGGGTACTTTCGTTTTCAGATTCGGGACTCCTTTTCCTTTCAATCTGAGACGTCGACCTGATTTGGTTCCCGGCGGTATTTTCAACTGGACCTGGCCGTCAGGAGTCGGCACTACAACCTCAGCACCATTCATAGCTTCACTAATGGTTACCGGAAGATCAACGCTGAGAGTATCCCCGTCTCTCTTGAAAACCGGATGCGGTTGAACACGAGTAATTATGTACAAATCACCAGGAGGCGCTCCTTGTCTACCAGGCTCTCCTTTACCGGCCAATCGGATTTTGGATCCGTCATTCACGCCTGGAGGAATATTCACATCAATGGTTTCAGAGGCCGGCACCGTCCCCGAACCTCGGCATGTTTTGCATACTTCGCCGGCTCGTCCAGTTCCCCCACATTCAGGGCAGGTCTGATTGAAATTCAACGGACCTTGGGCTACTCGAGTTTGGCCAGTCCCTTTGCAAGTCTCACATACTGAATCCTTCAGGATGCGACCTGTTCCGTTACATTCTGGACATTGCGCTTCTTTCTGGATAGTGACCCGCGTCGTCGCTCCTTTAATAGCAGTGATGAAATCAATTTCCAGGCTGCTTTCAATGTCCCGTCCTTTCATTGGCCCTTTGGGGGCTGCGCGGCCACCTCCTCCTCCAAACAACTCACTAAATATGTCTTCAAAACCACTGTATCTTTGTCCCCCCTGGTCGGCGGAATAATCGTAGTAGAAAGACCCGCCTCCCGGCCCACCAGTGCTTCCTCGAAAGCCCCCTCCTTTTTGCCATTCTCTGTACTGCCGAGCGGTCTCGGGATCAAATCCGGCTTTTAGTCCTTCCTCGCCGAATTCATCATAAATCTTTCTCTTTTCAGGATCTGATAACACCTCATGCGCTGCGGATACACGTTTAAATTGCTCTTCCGCATCTTTGTTTCCAGGGTTCACATCCGGATGGTATTTTCGAGCGAGTTTGCGGTAAGCTTTTTTTACCTGATCGGTGGTCGCGTCTTTTTTAACGCCGAGAACCGAATAAAAATCAGTGCCCGCCATATTAGGGCCTCCTATATACGCGAGGAGACTGAGGTAAATTGCATTGCAGGTAAGGCAGGGAATTCAAAAATATGTTATTCATATTACCGCTTAATAAGGCAACCAGTGTTTGCGCTGTTGAATAATTAAGTACTCTCAAATTCTTGTCAAGCGGGGTCGCGGGAAGTTCCGTTTTCAAACATGGAATACGCGGCGAGAGCAGACAGTGCCGAAAAAAGAAAAGCCGGGAGAACACGCTTTTGCAAAAGCCGAATTCCCCCGCGCCCGCTCCGGCCAGAACTCTATCCGGCTGGCAGCAGGGACAACATTCTTGTAAGGGTGCTGGTTTCATTGCCTGGTGCGAGAAATGCAAATCTTGCTTGGTTCAAAAAACAAGAGTTATTAGCAGCTTTGATTATTGTTTCAACCATCCTGCTTTATCTGCACGAATTTCTTTTTATCAGTGGGAGCGCTCGCGCATGATTATCGATTGTCACGTTCACCTGCTGCCTCATGACGTTCAACAGGATCGGTCGCAATTCATCCACCGCGATTTTGCATTCGCATCTCTTTATTCATCTGAGAAAGCCAAGTTGGCCTCGGGAGAACAAATAATCGAGTACCTCGACGAGTCCGGTATCGACCGGGCCGTGGTATTCGGGTTTCCGTGGGTGGATCCGGATCTCATCCGGCGAAACAACGATGAAATATGGGATTTTCACCAGCGACACCCGAATCGGATCTTCCCTTTCGCTGTCCTCTCTGCGAGAGGTGACGAAGCTGATTGTTTGGAAGCCGAGAGGACGATAACGCACGGATTCGCCGGTATAGGCGAGTTGGCCATGTATCATGGCGGGTGGAGCGCTGAGAATCTACAAGCTATTGCGCCATGTTTTAATCTGGCTGAAAAGACCGGAGCGCCGGTTATGATTCATGTTAACGAGCCTGTTGGTCATTCGTACCCGGGAAAAATCCCGGTCGATTTTCAAGGATTACTGCGGCTCATAACTGCGTGTCCGGATTTGAATTTTATTCTCGCTCACTTCGGTGGCGGAATCTTTTTTTATAATCTTATGCCTGAAGTGGCTAAAATTTTGAGTAACACCTATTTCGACACAGCGGCCGCGCCTTTTCTGTATGATTCCAGGATACTTGAAGTGGCCTGTCGAATTCTAGGCCCGGAGAAAATACTCTTCGGGAGTGATTTCCCTCTGCTACCTCTGGCCAGATATCTGACAGAATTGGATAAGATACAATTAGATGAGACGGTCAGAGAACGGATATTGGGCAAGAATATCTTAAAATTGTTAGATAAGCATTCCTGAGTTGATCCTGCTCCGTCTGAGTAGGACTGGCTTGCAGGTAGATTTGCTTATTTGACCGCTTCGTCAGCCGCTATCATGACCATTGTGACCTCTCCGCGTATGCATTCTTCGCCGTCGGAATAGACTGAGCAAGCAATTGTCCTACTCTTACGACCCTTCTTGATTACTTTGGCTCGCAAGAGCACTTCTTTATCTAATCGGGCAGGTTTTAAGAATTCAATCTTAAGCGCGCGAGTCCAGCCTGTTGGAAGGCCTTCCCCTTGCTCCATGTTGATTCCTCGTTCATCGCACTCCGCGGCGAACGCGGTCCATGCGGAGTGACAATCGATTAAAGTAGTGGCGACGCCTCCATTGAGAAACCCCGGATAGGCACAGTGATGCTCCTGTGCCTTCCATCGGCCGATACCTTCATTTCCATCGAAGAAACTCTTTAATTGCAGTCCCTTCTTGTTATCCGTTCCGCATCCGTAACAATGACGTATTTCAGCTTCCGGGTTTAGACGATCTTGCAGTGGAATTCGATCAGCCATAATGCTTCTCCTGTATAAATGCTCCGATAATTTATCTCTCGGTATGACCGGCATCTTGCAGTCCAGGGCACGCCGCCCTCGCTTCACCTGTAAAATGCCCGACCGCCATCACGGGTCATCCCTTGTTCTTCGCCGTCTCCTCGAAATATGCCCGAGCCTCGTGCTGGAAAATCGCATGTGTGAGCAGATGTTCATCACTCAGTCCGGGAAATTTCTTTTCCAGTTCAGGCCACATAGGAGCCATCAATTCCGCAGGTCGCACCGAAATAGGATCCTCGCCTTTTAATTTCTTGGGGCCATCAGCATTCATACAAAACCTCCGGATTAAATTGATTTACTTTGTTAAGCGGATTTGATCCTCTGTTGGGAATGTTGATATTTTCCGAACGAGATCTATTTCATCCTGTTTAGTAACTGCCTCTCCGTCGAGCCGAGCGTCCCGAAGTGCGTTAAGAATCTTCCCAAAGATCGGACCCGGCTCATATCCCATTGCTATAAGGTCTTTGCCGGTCAGCAGGGAGTGCGTATGCCTTAAGGTCGTAATATATTCGGAGATCGCCATTCGCGTCGCTTGACGAGCCGTCCTAGCCATCATAAATAAAAGCGCTTCCATATTGAAACGCCTCAGCGTTTCCACAATCCTGCTGGGGCGATCCAGTTGATCTCGTGAAAAAGCGGCGAGGGTTCGGCGAATCTGCGCTCGCTCCTGTCCCAGATCTTTCAATTTGGGCCTTACAATCGACAGCCGTTTCATAACTTGCTCAAATTCTTCATCACCCAAACTTTCCGTAAATCCCTGGAAATATACCACCCATATTTCAAGACTATCTTTTGCAAAGAGATACTTCCACCAGGACAGTACACCCGAAATAGATTCCATCAATTCGAATGTCCGAGAGGTCAAATTCAGAGCCGGGTGCAAAGCCTGGGGAATTCCGAATCCGGCCATCATGCTCAGCGCCGGAATCGGATTCTTCTCATTGAGAATGTGAATCAACTCATTGAGAAGCCGCTTGCCCTCAATTTTATCGAACATCTGCATTTTGAGGGCGCCTTTCATTAGGGTGAGAGTGTGCTTGCTAATCGTAAATGAGAAACGGGTGCTGAAACGTATGGCCCGCATTATCCTGGTTGGATCTTCGACAAACGCCAAGTTGTGCAATACCCTGATCACTTTCTCCTTAATGTCTCTGGCCCCTCCGAAAAAGTCTATGAGCTGTCCGAATGATTTAGTGTTTAGGTTTACGGCCAGCGTGTTCATCGTGAAATCGCGGCGGTAAAGATCTCGTTTAATCGAACTGGTTTCCACGGTCGGCAATGCTCCCGGACGTGCATAGTATTCATGCCTTGCGGTGGCCACATCGATCTTAAATCCATCCGGGAAAAGAATCACCGCAGTGCCGAATTTTTCGTGTCCTCTGACTCTACAACCCTCAAAATCTCGAGCCAGCTCTCTGGCAAAGCTTATACCTGCTCCTTCGATCACAAGATCGATGTCCAAATTGTGATTTCTCAACAAAACGTCCCTTACTGCCCCCCCCACAAGATAAGCTTCTTCGCCCCTACGCTCGGCAATAGCTCCCGCATGACGTAAAATATTTATTATGCGATCAGGTAGAAGCTCTTCCATTGGTTTGCGAACGCTTCGACTGCGAGCTCGCCCGACCGGATACTCCTCCGGGCCGGCGGAGTCGCTGCGCCGCGGCAGCTTCATATGTTCCAGAAGATCGCTCCTGCTTATGACCCCGACTATCCTATCGTCGTCCACCACCGGAATAATACGTTGCCGGCTGTCGACTGTAGTCTGTGTGACCTGTTCTATTGTCTGTTCAGGTGTGACGAAAACCATTCCCGGGTTCATATATTCGGAAACTCGCGCGTCTTCGAGACCATGATGTAGAGCTTTTTCCACTGAATTGCGATGCAAGATGCCGAGAATGGATGTGTGTCGAACGACCGGCAGAGAACTGATCTGATAACGGCTCAACAGTTCGGCTGCCTTTTCTATGGTCTTATCAGGTCCAATTGTAATAACCGGTCGGCTCATGATTTCGGCTGCTGTACGTTTTGGCCGGACTCTCTCGCCCAGGAGAGCGATCAATTTATCTCTCGCCTGGTGCATCGTCATATCCTTTATGTTGGCACTAGCTGCGGTGGGGTGCCCTCCCCCACCGAATTCTGCTGCAATTTCAGCGGCATTGACTTCGTCCACACTGCTCCGAGCGATTAAGTGAACACGATCATCCATTCTGATCACAGCAAATAATGCGTCGAAATTTTCCATATCTTTTAATTTGTGGACCAGAATCGCGAGATCTCCGACATAACCCTCGGCTCCCGCTGTGGTGATAACCACTTCAACACCACTGATATTTACGATTTCCGTGCCTTCGATCAGTTGGTGGAGGACCTCAACTTGATCTCTACTTAGATCCGTGGTCATCATATTGGAAATGACATTCAGGTTGGCGCCTTTTCCAAGGAGCCATGCAGCCGCCTCCAGGTCCTCCGCCGTGGTCGATGAAAAAGTAAACGAACCCGTATCTTCGTAAATTCCGAGGGAAAGAACCGTTGCTTCTTCGGCATTTATGTCGATGTCACGGGCCCGAATCAGCCTTATTAACAAGGCTGTCGTGGAGCCAAGGGGCCTTATGAGTTCGTAATCCCCTTTCACGTCGTCTTCTGCCTCGGGGTGGTGATCGTAAATATGGATCTCGGGTTTGCGGGATTCCGCGAGCTCGGCGAATCGACCTATCCGACTCATTTGTCGGGTATCGACAAGGATCAGGCGCGTGACCTTGTCCAGATCAATATCTTTCGCTCGTTCGATAGACAATATATAGAGCGTGGATTCCATGAAGAAATCACGTAGGCTTTTCTCTTGCGAACCAGGAAATGCCACCACCGCATTCGGATAGAGCTTTTGGGCCGCCAGCATTGAAGCAAAAGCATCAAAATCCGCATTCACATGTGTGGTGATGATTTCCATACTGTCACTAAACCGTATCTTCCCATGAACGCGCGCCTAGAATCATCGACAACATTACAGCGCCTTCAGGTCCATCTTATGAACTATCTTATATCGTGAAAGCCGTTGAAAGCGAAGACAAGTATTTGGAACAATTTCTCCGCTTTTGCAAAACACCTCCCTAGAAAATCTTGCCTCCGGGCTCTTCACTACTTCTGCGTTCTCTGCGGTAAAATGGTATTACGTAACCCCTCGGTTACGAGTGGGCCGTGGTTTGTCATTGCGAGCGGAGCGAAGCAATCCCCCAAG
>JBKQRG010000003.1:0-3128 GCA_052144015.1 Desulfomonilaceae bacterium | reverse complement strand
AAGCTTCACCTCAAAAGTCCAGAGTATTGCCAAGACTAGAATTACGAAATAACCGCAGACGGAAATCAGCAGCAATTGGAAGAGCTTTTTTAAAATTGATATAATTTTGTTTAGTTTGGCTGACAATTATCTACTCTGTATTCCTTTTCTGTTAGAGCAAGGAATTCCGCAAGCAGCCGCTTTTCGGTAGTTTCGGGTAAGTATATCAAACATGATCCAAGATCAAGAATCAGCTTTGCCCTGCTAGCTCTCATATTTGCCCAGACTCCTGGCGATCTGCGGAGCAGACACGCGATGTGTGACCGAAATCATATCGTTTTCATGGAAAGCAGGAATTGAGAATTATACCGTGTATTTTTTAATTTCACGCCTGCGGAAGAAATGCCTCAAAAGACAGTATTCACCTGGAGATCGATAGAATCTAAGCTGATATGAATAAAATTGAGAAATGCTCTGGATGGCCAAGTTGCGTAAGTCAACTGAGTTGTGTGATTTTGGCTGGAAAGTAAACCTTGGGTTCGTCGTTTTTACCTCCGGTTATCTCTTGAACCCGCGTTTTCCCAGTCAAAACGCAATTACTCTAGTTTTGGAGCATTTTCCCAATTTAATTGCGGCTCATCAAGGAGACTACGGCTCGATCCAGACCATCTAGAGTAAGCTCAAACATTGGGAAAATCTGGCTGATCATTCCTATCGTCCTGGTCATTGGCCACAGACGTAAAGGAGTCGGATTCAGCCAGACCGCGTGTTTGAAAGATTGTTGTAAGAAATTCAGCTGGTCCATGCTGGGCCGGCCGCTGCGTTCGTTGATGTAAATCGATCCATCTGTCGCCATTAATTCGTAGGGAGCCATACTTGCGTCGCCTACAATTACCAGTCTAGTTTCCGGATCCCAAGTCGCAAAATCCGATATTCTCTGAGGCTTATACCGCCTCGGCGGATCCTCCCATACGAAATCGTATATCGTGTTATGAAAATAGAACGTTTTCAGGTCCTTGAATTGTGACCGCGCATAATTGAAAAGGGTCTGGACAAGCTCTACGTAAGGATCCATTGACCAGCCGCCATTATCAATAGCGAGAATTACTTTTAGCCTGTCCCGAAGACTTCTATCGAAAACGATTTCTATTTCGCCTGCATTCTTGGTAGTAGCTGTTATCGTATCCTCAATATTCACTTCATCTTTCGGCCCAACAGGGACCATTCTGCGCAAACGCTTCATAGCTTCACCAATTTGAGACTCTGTCAGTGGACCATCCACGGAATAATCTTTATAGCGACGCTCCATGGCGACTTTTATCGCGGATTTTCCCATAGAACGTCCGCCAATCCTCATTCCTCCCGGATGGAAGCCGGAATGACCTACCGGAGAAGTACCTCTTGTGCCTATCCAGCGACTCCCGCCGTGGTGGGCCTCTGTCTGCTCCTTAAGCCGGTCCAGGAAATATTTGAGCAGCTCTTCCGGTGACAGCTTCTGCAACTGTTCTTCACTGATTCCCAGGGCCTGAGCCAATGCCTCAGTATCCTTCAGCCATTCGTTGAGCAGATCTTGCGCCGCGGCTTCCAGATCAATACCCGTAAAATCAGGTAATTCCGCACCATGAAATAAATGAGCAAATACTCGGTCATAAAGATCGAAATACCGCTCGCTCTTAACCAGGATACACCGAGCGGTGGTATAAAAATCGTCTAAGCCCGTAACAAGTCCTAGTTTTAGAGCTTTGTGCAAACGCAGGAATGAAGTAGGGGATATTGGGATACCCGCTTCCTTTAATGTGTAGAAGAAGCTAACAAACATTCTGAATTCCCATGGAGAATTAAGCGCGCAAGCGACGGCTCTGTAATGTCGCTTGCTGGTAATCTGAACTCTTTTTGAATAACACGCCGAGATACGGAATCTGACCCGCGACCAAGTTTTTGGGTCGAAAATCCGGATCTCGCATAAGGGCTCTTGTCCAATTAATTAGCTCTCTTGTAGCCGGCTTTTTCTCGATACCCTGAAATTCCCGGAGCTTATAAAACGTCTTTACGCATAAATCCATAAGTTCCCTATCCAGATCCGGATAGTGAACGCGCAGGATTTGTCTCATCATATCCGGTTCCGGAAACGCGATATGATGAAAATTACACCTTCCCAAAAACGGATCGGAAAGATCCTTTTTTGCATTAGAAGTGATTATGATCACCGGGCGGTTCTTAGCCGACACAATCTTATCTATTTCAATGATATCGAACTGCATCTGATCCAAAACGTCCAGCATATCATCCTGAAAATCAGTATCCGCCTTGTCGATCTCGTCTATGAGCAAAACTGTCTTAACTTCGGCGGCAAATGCCTGGCCGATCTTGCCCATTCTTATATACTCTTCGATATTGCTCACATCCCTTTTGGAATCTCCGAATCGGCTATCATTGAGCCGAGTAAGAGTGTCATATTGGTACAAACTCTCTATAAGTTTCATGCTAGATTTGACATTGAGAACCAGAAGCGGCATCTGCAAACTTTCGGCAATGGCATGCGCCAGCATCGTTTTGCCGGTCCCAGGCTCCCCCTTCAGCAGCAGCGGCATTTCTAATTTAATAGAAACATTGACGATCTTGGCAAGCTCTTCGTCAAGAACATATTTTGCCGCGCCTTGAAAAACTGGACTAGTATCTACATCGGTCATAAAGTTTGCTCCTCTTTTGTCCCCATAATTGCTTTTTATTCATGAAATTTTGTAAAATTTTCACGTCGAACCCTATCTTGGTCGAAACAGTTTCATCTGAATCCTTAAGCTTAACTATATTTCTTAGCTGGCCTGACCAGCGGAGTCAATGCCTCACAATTGAAATTAGCTCCATTATCAATTTGTACTAGGACGGGGTGCGATTCTTCGAGCAGGGCGCAATGCGCGTGACGGCGCGCGACAAAGATGACATGTTCCCTTTCTCTTCCAGGTTCTTTCACCAATCTGGAGAGCGATATTCACATGCGCAATTTTGGTTCAGCTATTCCCATTCGGGTTGCTAAGCTGTTGTTTTATATATACTCAGAGCCCCTAGATGTAAGCATTCACTTATGCGCGGCACGGGAAGGGCAGACCAATTCATCGTGGCATGACGGCCCGGCGACTAATCGTTGAAGC
>JBKQRG010000002.1:0-12778 GCA_052144015.1 Desulfomonilaceae bacterium | reverse complement strand
TGTTTTCCCGATCTAATCCTCCGTGATTCGATCTGCGAAGGCGCAGCTTCAACGATTAGTCGCCGGGCCGTCATGCCACGATGAATTGGTCTGCCCTTCCCGTGCCGCGCATAAGTGAATGCTTACTGATTTGGTAATAAAAGTGTTGACAGGGGGCGGTGGTATTTATTATGTTGCGAGTTAGACTTGTCTAACATTATATGTCCAGTCTAGCACGTGGCACGCAATTTGCAAAGATGGTGCGACTCGCGCATCCGACCCAATGTCACTCGCGCTTTTATGCCGGTTTTTCTCCAGCTTTGTAAGATAATCAGCAACCGCGAATTGACAAAACCGAGTCCGACAAAAGAATAAGATGCGCGAAAGATTGGACTCTTGGGCGTACTGATTTTTCGAGCTTGCGCTGGTTTCAGAGGGAGTGGATTGTGGGCCGATTTTGGGCTGCAGTATTGGGAATCGGACTGTGTGTGTCCTTTGCGCTGGGGGAAGCATCTACTCATGCATGGGAATTACTGGATTTGAACGCTTCGTTCCTTTGGAAATACGAGTGGTGTAACCAGCGGGGGCATCAGGGTTTTTTTGGTCCTTACAATGTTGACAATGGCCCTGGTACTACCACCAATCTCAATTTTTGGAACGGGGCACAATTCGATACGAATATAAGCACCAGTGCAGATGCGGGGTGGTCGTATTTCGCAGTTGAGTTCAATCCGAAATTCCAGGTAAATCCGGCAATCAGAATAACCGCCAAATATCGGCTTAGCACATATGGCGTTCCCCTGAATACGAATTATCACACCCAAGACGCTCGAGGCGTGAATACCGCCTTTAGTGACGGGCAGTGGACGATGTTTTGGATTACTGCCGGATCAGGTAATTTTCCGAATCCAGTGGACGGAAACATCCAGTTCAACTTTAACCGCTATACTACTTCCCCGAATATTCCTGACCGGGGTCTCGGTTACGAGATCGACATGGGCTTTGATTGGAGAATTTTGGACCGGTGTCAGATTGGAATGGTGCTTGGCTGTCGGCAACCGGGTAAGTGGTTCAATTACGCGTGCATAGATAGATCTGTTCCGGCGTGGCATACCGGGAATGTCGGAGATCTCTTTGGAACTCGGCCCGACAGACCTCTCAATGCAGTTGTAGGTGGTGAATTCTCCTCAAAATTTGAATTTTAATGGATGCTGCACAATTATTCGCTTGGTCCGAAGCGGGGTTGAATATAAACATGATTCTGTAACGGAACGCGGTTTGCGGCTAAAAAAATCGTGCTTATATCCCCCTTCAAGGGAGTTGCAATGAAATTACTGATGTTAACGCTGGTAACCATTGCTCTGATTGTCTCGGCTGTTCCGGGGTCATACTTTTGCCGGCCAGTTACAGTGTATTTGATTCCGTCAGTCCTGGACACGGCAAATCCCGGATTCAGCGATGCCATTGGACCTGATACGATCCCGGGAAGATCAAAATATTCGCAGATTGGTGGCACCTATAGAGACAAAGATTCGGTTATTTTCTTAATCCTTGCCGCAGACGATAAAAACAACGGGGGTGATAAAAATGGCGAGGATAAGGATGGAACCGAAAAGGATGACAAAAGTCAAAACAAAGACAAAGATGAGGGTGGAGGTTGGGACCGTTTGTGGGACTCACCGATGCTAGGATGAGTTTTGATAAGCGGTGCGACTACAGTTATCAAGTTTTACAAATTCCCGTTTTTCGATTTTGGTATCCAGGTTTAGAATCATTGCCTATGTCCTGTAGGATCAGGTCAGAGCTTCTATTGCTCGGTAGATATTGTATCTTCACGTTTTTCGCCGCAAATCTCCGATAATTTCGTGCAAGGCGGCTTCCCTTCACTCACCCTACCCAATAAGTATTGTTGCGAAACCGATAATTAGGCATCATGTAACAACCGAAGTAGCAAGAACAAATTGCCGAAAGTGGCTACGAGTTTTCGTTCCTACAATAATCGGAGACGATTAATCTGAGGAGGCAGAAATATGAAGAAATACTTAGGCACACTTCTCTTTGTAATTGTTTCTATATATCCCGTTCCAGTTTCTGCGGGGCAAGCGGGAACGGAGAAAGCTGACATAAGAGGAGAACACTTGCAGAAGATGGCCACTCAGTCGGTAATAAAATGTAAAGTGGTGTTTCATTTGGATTGGGACGAGGAACCGAGACTGGTTCTGGCTTTGGGAAACATTAAGAATCTTTTCAAGGAAGTTCCTCCCCAACAATGCCGGGTAGACGTGGTGGCTAACGGCAAGGCGGTGACCCTTTTTCGTAAAGACAAAACGGGTGAGCGGGGTTCGGACATGTCTGAACTTCACAAATTAGGGGTCCGATTTAAAATGTGTCGTAACGCCTTAGCCATGAATAAGATTGACACCGCTGATTTGTACGAAACCTGTGAAACTGTCCCTGCCGGCATACTGGAGCTTATCAACTTGCAGCATGAAGGTTTTGCCTATGTAAAGCCCTGAAAATGAAGTGCGGATACTCCACCATGGCGGCGCCGACGTTATTACTTTTGATACTGGCTGTACCTCGGGGCGGAGCTTTTCAGTCAATGGTCCCTCTCGCCACGGTCTCGTCTTTGTGAGATCAGGTCTTCGTCAGCCAGTTGCATGCGTGGGCCTGTCACTGGCGTTCCAACCCACATCGTTGCGTGGCTTCTAGCCCTATGGCAACGGAACTCTCCAAGATATTGAATACCGTGATCTGGATGCATCGGAGAAAAGGGATGTTAGCTCCTCGCCCCATATTCGCCCGATCTCAACCCCATAGAGAAACTCTGGCTGGTCATGAAGGGAGAATGATTTTCAGACTTCATCGCCAAGACCCACGATGCGCTGGTCGACCGCTTATGCCCCGTTTTGAATTGGATCATTGACCGAAAAATCCAAAACAGGAAAACATGTCCCATTCGGACAAAATTTAGACAACCGCTATAATAGCCCCAGTCCATAGATTCAGCCGCCGAAATTCATCCCTTTGTTGATAATTGTGGCGATTGCCAATTTTTGTTTTGGAAATTTCGCCAAGAAATCTGTATTGCAGACCACCGGAACCAAGATTGGTCTAACGCATCAAGGAGTGCCATGGGGCCTCATTATGTGAAAATTAGCAACTTACCAATATAGACAAAGTTTGGCGCTCGATTCCGTGCAAACGGTCAGAGTCCGGATTCCGATCGCGAACTATTAGGAACCGAGGAGAAATAGTTACTTTCTCCGTGTGCTTGGGCAGTAAGTTCTCTTGTAACATTTAAAAATGATTGTAATACGGGCGATTCGTCGTCCCGTCGATACGCCATAGCCAGTTCGGTCATACGGTCTACCTCTGCCAAATCCCGGTACACCACACCTGCGAACTGAAGCTTCTGTATTGAGGCAGGAACTAACGTCAGTCCCATTCCGGCTGATATGAGTCCCAGGACGGTTGGAATTCGAACAGCTTCTTGCACGACTTTCGGACTGAACCCAGCCTCATGGCACAAAGCGATAACTTGATCATGAAAAGTTGTGCGTTGCTGCTGCGAGAACATAACAAAACCTTCTTGTGCCAAGGTCCTCAAGGAAATGCGCGGACGAGAAGCGAGGATATGCTGCGAGGGAAGGGCCACTATGAACGGCTCTTGAAGAAGGGTTTCAATAAACAAAGTATCGTCCTTTACCGGCTGGCGCACGAATCCGGTATCAACAGCCTTCCGGTGCAAACCGTCCAGTTGTTCGTACGTGGTTAGTTCTCGCAAAACTAATTCCACGTGCGGAAATCTAGTTCGAAAAGATCTCAGCGCATAGGGCAAGAAGCTGTAGGTCGCAGACCCAACGAAGCCCACAACAAGTCGACCGACCTCCCCACGATCAGCTCTTTGGGCTAACCTGACTGCCCTTTCAGAAAGGTCAATGGTTTGACGCGCTTCATTCAAGAATGTTTTTCCGGCATGCGTTAGACTGACACGACGCTTGCTTCGCTTGAAAAGCTTCACACCTATCTCGTCCTCAAGCTGTTGAATCTGCTTGCTGAGCGGCGGTTGGGCGATCCCCACGCGTTCGGCGGCCCGTCCGAAATGCAGCTCTTCTGCCACCGCGACAAAATATCGGAGATGTCGAAGCTCCACAACTGATACCTTTCTGATCTTAATCTAATATTTATAATATATTGGACATGAAATAATGTCCATTTATACTAGAGTTGGTTGCAAATCCTCACAGACGCTTTCTCAAGGTTACCACAACACAGGCAACCTGTAAGAAGGCCACGAGTTATTGATATGATTTTAGTATCTGACAACAAGCCTTCGAAGGTCATCAACCCAGCCGAAGGTGCGCTTCGACCATATAGCGTCTCCGTTTCCCATTCTAGACTCGTATCTTACTCGGTTAACCCCATACGCTGTTTTGCAGCCATTTCTAATAAAGTGGATTGTGTAACGAGGATTTTCTCGCCCACGTCCGGCGTTAGTCGGCATTGCTTGAAAGGAGAAAGAGGTTATGTCTGATGCTGAGATCGCAGTCACAAAGGTAAACGGTCCTTGGTATCGAGAGATTAACGCCTATCAGTGGCGAACCTTAATCCTGGCTATTTTGGGCTACACGCTGGATGCCATGGACTTCCTGATGTACGCGCTGGTCATGGGACTGATTATGAAAGAATTTGCCATCTCCGGCGCCACGGCCGGTTTTATCGCCACAGTGGTGCTAATTGCAGCGTCGGCCGGAGGGTACATCTTTGGTGTACTCACAGATTACATCGGTAGGGCTCGTACTCTGGTCTTCACTGTCATTATCTACTCTGCGGGCACTTTCGGTTCGGCCTTTTCTCACAGCTGGGTAGAATTGCTTCTGTGGCGGTGCCTGTTGGGTTTGGGTATGGGCGGAGAATGGGGGCCAGGTATAGCCTTGGTGGTGGAAACCTGGCCGGTAAAACATCGCGCCAAAGCCCTGGGAATGGTTCAATGCTCATGGGCATTCGGATGGCTTCTTGCATTGGGGGCTTCCGTACTAGTCGTTCCGTATTGGGGGTGGCGCGGACTCTTCATGGTTGGAATTCTACCCGCGATCATCGTTTCTATCGCCCGGTGGCGCTTGGTCGAACCTGAAATCTGGGAACGGGCTCGCAAGGGAGCCAAGCGAATGTTTGCTCCGGCGGAACTTTTTACAAGGGAACACCTAGGCAGGACTATCCTATTAAGCATCTTGGCGATTCTGGGCGCCATACCTTATTATGCTTTTGCTATCTGGCAGCCGGTGCTGCTAACTGCGCCGTTAGCCAAAGGCGGCGCTGGACTGGCTCCTACCTCATTGACCTATTATCTCATGTTAACGTACTTCGTTGCAATCGTTGGGTACAATACTTTTGCCTGGTTCTGCGACAAATTGGGGAGAAAACCGGCCTTCTTCCTTTTCACCATCATAACAGGCCTGGGCCTGATTGCTTATTCCCTTAACGGTGGAAACCACTGGATCTTGGTCGCCGGCATGGTAGGGATCGGCTTCGGAACCACGTATTATGCCGGCTACGGTCTGATTATATCTGAACTTTATGAGACTCGAATGCGCGGCTCGGCCCTTGGTTTTATCTTCAACACGGGCCGACTTATCGGCGCGTCGCAGGCTCCGGTATTGGTAGGCGCCCTGGCGGGCAGCATGGGATACGCAATGGCCACCATCTCTGCGCTTCCGGCGGTAATTCTAATGCTTATTTGTCTCGTCTGGTTGCAAGAAACGAGAGGGAAAGAATTAGAATAGAAACAATATACGTTTAGGCAATGAAACGGCATGAAGAAATTTGAATGAGACTTGCTTACGGCTATCGCGCAAGTATCGATAAAAATGGAATTAAGAACCTACTCAAAGGTGGAGGATACATTTTGAAAACTCTATATCTTGCGCCTAGCGATCTCGACAAGGTTTTGGAACCATTAGCGGAAGACCCGGATGGCACGATGTTAATGGCAGGCGGCACAGCGCTGTTATGGGTAGTTGAAATCTTCGGAAAACCGGTGTCGCCGCAAAGGGTGATCAGTCTCCACAACCTGGGAGGGTTGCTCGGACACGTAAAACGGAATTCAGCAATTGAATTAGGAGCACTGGTTTCTTTGGCAACCCTGGCAGGAGAATTACCTGAGGAAACGGTTATGCCTTCTGTTTTGACACAAGCCGCCAGATCTTGCGGCTTCCCGGGAATTCGTCGAACTGCCACCGTGGGAGGAAACCTGGCCAATAATATGCTTTCTCAACTGATGCCTGCGCTGGCAGTCTTGGGAGCCAGCGTGCATATGCATTCAAGCTCTGAGCAGCGAACAGTGGACTTGGCGAAAAGCATCGGTGAAGGAGTTTATTACCCGATCTGCTCTAACAACCAGATGATAACATCGGTTTCTATTCCCCTTGAAAGTGTGGAAGCACGCCAGTCTTACGTAGACTTTACCTGTCCAGGGAAGTTTCCTGTCGTCGTTGTATCGGCTCTCTGGCAAGGCCTCCTGCGAGTGGCCCTCCTGGCGGATCAGAAGCTTTCTCTTTGGATCACGGAGACGGACGGCAGTACCCTGGAGAAACAAGCAGTTGAACTATCCGATGCGGCATGTGTGTCTTTTGGACTTACCGATGCAAGCCCCCTTGCCGAAATTGATGTTTACCGTCGACGGGCAATGGTAGCACGATCGCTTAAGCTTACAAGTGTTGAAAAGTCCGTGATCGGTGGGGTGTGAGCATGGCAAGCCAAAACGGAAGGAGTGGACATAGATGGCAGTAGATATAGAATTCACAATCAACGGTCGATGCGAGGGCCTTCCGGTCGAACCGTTAGAAACCCTCCTGACGGTTATCCGCGATCGTCTAGGTCTCACGGGGACTAAGAAAGGTTGCGACGGAGGCGAATGCGGAGCTTGTACCGTATTGTTAGATGGAGAACCAATCCTTTCCTGTCTTACACCTGCCGTGCAGGCTCACGGACGCGTCGTGACAACAATTGAGGGTCTTGCAACCAATGGGCATCTGCACCGAATTCAAGCAGCTTTTATAGAAATGGGAGCTGTGCAGTGCGGTTTCTGCTCGCCCGGGATGATCATGGCAACAGCAGGCCTATTGGCGAAAAATCCTCACCCAAATGAAGCTCAAATCCGTCAGGGCTTAGCTGGAAATCTGTGCCGCTGTACCGGTTATCAGAAAATCATCGATGCGGTACTGTGGGCTACCACAGATCACAAGAGGGAAAAGGAGGGTGGAACGAATGAATAAAACCCTAATAGGTGCTTCAACCGCGCGCTTGGAATCTTCAGACAAGGTGACGGGCCAGGCCCTGTACATCGATGACCTTCGTTTCCCAAACGTGTTAGTGGGACGTACCCTGCGTAGCCCACATCCCCATGCTCGCATCATCGCCGTTCACACGGAGGCCGCACTGGCGGTCCGCGGGGTACGGACAGTGGTAACAGGCCGCGATTTCCCCAAAAAATATGGTCTGATGATTCCCGATGAAACCGTGCTGGCGGTCGACAAAGTTCGCTATATCGGCGACGAGGTTGCAGCGGTCGCCGCCGAAACCGAGGAGGCTGCAGAGGAAGCCTTAAATGCCATAACGGTAGATTATGAACTTCTTCCCGCCATCTTCGACCCTGAGGCAGCCATGCAGGACGATGCTCCTTTGGTTCACGAAGATGTCTCAAGGAACGTAAGGATAGAGTACCACATCGAACGAGGCGATGTGCAAACCGCCTTTGCGGCTTCCGACTGCATAATTGAGCAACGGTTTAAGACCCAGATGCAACATCAAGGCTATATGGAACCTTACAGTTGCGTGGTGTCGCCGGAGGGCGGACGTTTGACAGTCTGGGCGCCGGTGCAGGACCCATTCACACTAGCCGATCAGCTATCAGGGGTATTCGGCCTGTCGGCGACCCGGATAAGGGTGATTCAGACCAACATCGGAGGTGCCTATGGCGGAAAGGTTTCGTACCAACGTCTGAACTATGTGACGGCATTGCTTGCCCAAAGAGCCGGCCAACCGGTGCGCATAGTCAACAAGAGATGGGAAGAATTTGCAGCCGGACGGCCCCGGATCCCCGTCATCGCCGATATGAAGATGGGCTTCGACCGGGATGGAAAAATCCTGGCAAAGCAGACCCGCTTGGTTGCAGATAATGGGGCCTGCTGCGGCTTCACGCCGGGGATTTTACCCGTCCTTACGATGCGGCATGAAAATCAGTACAGGATTTCAGACATACACACCGATTCCTATCTCGTCTATACCAACAAGGTACCTACCGGCCCCTTCCGCGGGTTCGGCAACATCCAGATGATCTTTGCTTTAGAGTCTATGATGGATATGGCGGCCCGCCGGCTGGGAGTCGATCCAATCGAGATACGACTGCGCAACGTTGTCCACGCAGGTGATGTTACCGTACATGGATACGAGATCCAGACTGATGGCCTGACCCGCTGTCTCGAGGCTGTTCGTGAGCGGATGGGATCTACCCGCGGTCAGCGGAAGCCAAACCACGGATTTGGGTTCTCCTGTGCCATTCATTCGAGTAGCAACAGAACACGGCCGTTTGATGGGACTACGGCCAGGCTCCGGCTGAATCCGGACGGGACTGTACACGTCGTCACAAGCGACCCGGATCTCGGACAGGGAAGCCGAACTATTTACGCCCAGATAGTTGCCAGCGAATTGGAGATTCCGATCGAGCAGTTGGCAGTACCACTGGTGGACACGGATTTTTCTCCATACGGGCTTGGAACCTATGCAGACCGCCTTACTACAATGGGGGGACACTCCGCACGAGGTGCAGCCCGGGAATTGAAGCAGAAGATTCTGGAGGAGGCCGCCTCCCTCCTGGAAGCAAAGAAAGATGATCTTGAGTACCGGGATGGCTCCGTTTTCTACCGCGGCCACCCGGAAAAGGCACTAACGATATCCGAAATCGCTAAACGCTTACTGTGGAGACTCGGAGGAAAAGTGCTGACCGTAGAGTATACTTATGATCCTCCTAACACTGTTCAGCGAGATCCTCAGACACTTATGGGAAATACCCATTCGACCCATAGCTTCTCGGCTCAAGGCGTTGAAGTGAAAGTGGATGAAACAACTGGTGAGATCAATGTGCTGCGGGTGGTTTCAGCCCACGATTTAGGTAAGGCTATAAACCCTCAATCATGCGAGGGTCAGATTGAAGGTGCTGTGTCGATCGGCATAGGCTATGCCTTGTCGGAAGGTTACCAATTCGACGGAGGACAACCGCTTACTAATACTTTCAAGGATTATGGTATCCCGCGTGCTACTGATATCCCCCGGATCGAGACTGTCCTGGTAGAGACGAACGACCCAATGGGACCTTACGGGGCGAAGGGGGTGGGACAGACCGGGACCCTGCTCCCGGCACCTGCAATAGCCAATGCCTTAGAAGACGCGGTTGGGGTGCGGCTTACCGAATTACCCATGAATCCGGACAGGGTTTTAGAGGGCATTCTGAAAAAGCAACGCCTCGATAATAACTGTCGTAAGACAGGCACATAATACTGAATGGAATCCGGAACTGTTAAGTGGCGCCTTCAGCCATATGTGAGAACCCTTTCAGGGCGATGGATGTTCCGGAAACATGAGGGCGATAGAATGATGGTTAAACTTGCAGTTTCTGTTACGGAGAACAGACAACACGACGAAATTAATGATTTTAAAAGGAGAACTTACAATGTCCGTTGAGATAATCGAAGCTTTTCGTTCGCTTAGTACACCGACGATTTCGGACGCATTAGATGTGCTACTACTAACCGGAGGATGTCTCGGTCTGCGACCGGTAGTGATGGGTCATAAAATTGTGGGACCGGCCTATACAGTGCGTTATATACCGATAGGCACTGAAAAGACAGGCGCAGGCGACTTCCTGGATGACGTACCCGCAGGCAGTGTAGTTGTGCTTGATAATGGAGGACGCACATACTGCACGGTTTGGGGTGACCTTATGACCAGACTAGCCAAGCGGAATGGGGTGGCCGGTACTGTCATCGATGGCGTATGCCGAGACGTGGATCTTATCAGAGAACTGCAATATCCTATATTCACTCGCGGCGCTTTCATGATGACTGGAAAAGGACGAATGCAGCTAGCGGCGGTACAGGAAACGGTAACCATAGGAGAGAGATCCGTGCAGCCCGGAGATTTGGTAATTGCAGATGATAGCGGTGTAGTGGTTGTACCCCAATCGCGAATAGAAGAAGTCTTGCACACCGCCCAGGGTATTGCCGATCGAGAAGATCAAATGAAACGCATGATAGAAGAAGGCTTAACCCTTAAGGAAGCTAGGTCGCGAGTGGGGTATCATCAAATTGGCAAACAGTAGAGGAAAGAAGCGATCAAACAGTAAGACCTCAGTTACACGGGGTCCAGATTTGTCATTGCGAGGCCGTAAGGCCGTGGCAATCCCCGAAGCCTTGGGAGATTGCTTCGCTCCGCTCGCAATGACATTCGTTGGCCGCTCGTAACTGAAGAGTTACATGAAACACATAAGGACCATATGCCACTACGTTCCAGGGATAGTGGTGAGGCTGAAGTCCAGTGTAGGAATAATAATCTTCTAGAAAGAAAGAGGGACATGAAATGAGACAAGATTTAGAGCTTCTCAAAGGTGCTATTGAATTGCATGTTCATTCAGCTCCGGATCTATTTCCACGATTATGGGATCATGCGGAAATGGCCAGAATGGCAAAGAATGCTGGATATCGCGCCTTGGTGCTCAAAAGCCAGAATATGGGGACTGCGGATCGAGTACCATTTATCCGAATGGTTGTGCCTGATATCGACATTTTTGGGAGCTTGACGTTGAACTACTCTGTGGGCGGGATCAATCCATTTGCAGCAAACGCCGCTATCGGATTTGGGGCAAAAGTCATATGGATGCCGACCATCGATGCCAGGCATCACATGAACTATTTTGGTGGACTCGGACAATTCGGGGCTTCGATCAAATCTGAGAAGAAGTTACCTGAGTTCTACAAGCGGGCAAAGGGGTTAACGCTCGTTTCGGATGATGGAAAACTGCTTCCGGAAGTAAGAGACATATTAGACTTAATTGCGGCAAACAATATTGCTCTTGGTTTTGGGCATGTGAGCGTTGATGAAATGTTAGCTCTTGCCAAGGGCTGCCACGAAGCCGGCGTGAAGAAGATGTTTGTTGATCATCCGGACATTGCCTTCACCAAAGTTCCTATTGATTCGCAAGTTGAGTTGACTCGGATGGGTGTTAAGATGAACTACGTTGCGGCACAAATTTCACCCCGATTTTATTGTATTACACCAAAGGAAGTTGCCAACAACATGAGGCAGGTGGGGGTGGAGAATGCCTTAATTTCCACCGATGTTGGGCAGGTGACAAACCCTGATCCGATTGAATCATTACGATCGTACATTCAAATACTGCTGGAAGAAGGATTCACGCCCAAGGATGTGAAAACAATGCTTCACGACAATCCTGCGGCATTCCTGTACGATTGATAGGACAGCATGATGTTCTAGGCTCGGATTGTCTCAGCTTAGAAGGGCTGATCTCCCGGCATTCCGGTAATTATTGCGGTAACGATTTTCCGCCGCCGGACTAGTTTATGCTTTGGTCGTGACAGGCACCAGGCCGGATCGCATTGATACAAGGCCCAAATAAATCCGAGACCACATGACGGCCGCAGTTACGGATTACCTTCAGAACGGAGGACGGTATAGATGCTTCACGTCATTCACAATATCCAAAGAGTTCCAACCGGAATAGTTACAGAGTACAAAAAATTGTCTTCAGCAACAGTTCATGAAGCTTCGGGTGGAATAGGAGCACTTTCAGCGAACATTAAGCCGATCTCTCACGACATGGTTGTATGTGGCCCTGCGATTACGGTGAACTTGCGGCCCGGGGATAATTTGATGCTTCACAAAGCAATTTATGTGGCCGGGCCGGGCGACGTAATCGTCGCCGATGCCAAGGGCTTCACTGAAGCAGGCGCCTGGGGCGAAATTATGGCTATAGCGGCACAGGTGAGAGGAATCGCAGGACTGGTTTTTAACGGGGCCGTGCGAGATTCTCAAGCTATGACCGAACTCGGATTTCCCGTGTTTTCACGCGCACTCTGCATCAAGGGCACGGAAAAAGTCTCTTTGGGTTCGATTAATCAACCGCTGATTCTTGACAACGTGACCATCTATCCGGGTGATTTGATCCTTGGAGATCGGGATGGAGTTGTGGTCGTCAAACGCGAGGATGCTGCAGAAATTCTCCAAAAATCCAAGGCCAGGGAAGAAAAGGAAGAAGCCCTGAAACTGAGATTGAAAAGAGGCGAATCAACTTTAGATATTCTTGGGTTCGGAGACATCCTGAAGGCACGAGGGTTAAGCGAGGAAGAAGTCTGAGACCTTCTAATCGATCGTGAGGGAACAAAGAAGGGCTTAGGTTCCTCATCTTGTTTGCTCCGCGTCATTCGGGGCGGCAACACTGAAGGGGTTAGCCGTTTTTAATTTGCGTTTAATTAAACAATGGAGGCCTACATTGGCTTTGAAGGGCAGGATATTAATAGATGAGGATCGATGTAAGGGATGCCACATTTGCGTGGAATTTTGTCCGATGGGGTTGATTTCAGTGGCCTCGGATTCGAACCGGAAAGGGTATCAGCCTGCTCGGTTCGAGGAACAGAAGACTGACAATAAAAAAGCATGCACCGGCTGTACTTCATGCGCAACGGTGTGCCCTGAGATTGCGATCGAGGTGTATCGTGAAAAGTGA
>JBKQRG010000001.1:0-4343 GCA_052144015.1 Desulfomonilaceae bacterium | reverse complement strand
CGATCGTTAAGAATCACGGAGGATTGATCACAGTTGAATCGGAATTGGGCGCTGGGGCCGTTTTTCACATTTATCTTCCTGCTTCCGAGCAAACGAAAACACCGAAGGAAATTATTAAAGAAGAGGCTTACACCGGAAGAGGAAAAATCCTGTTCATGGATGACGAAGATCTGATAAGAAAGCTGGGTTACGAGATATTATCACTTTTAGGTTATGAAGTGGTTTTGGTGAGCGACGGCCAAGAAGCCATTGTGTCGTACGGAGAGGCTCAAAAGTCATCGGCTCCGTTTGATGCAGTCATAATGGACCTCACAGTTCCGGGGGGTATGGGTGGCTATGAGGCTATGAAGATATTGCGCAAAATGGATCCAAATGTAAGAGCTATTGTATCAAGCGGCTACTCGACAGATCCAATTATGGCCGACTACAAGAGTTATGGTTTCAAAGGGATAGTCCCTAAGCCGTATACTGTGAAGGATCTGAGTCAAATTCTGCATCAGGTTATGAGGGAGTAGGAACCCGGAATGGCCGCCATTGTGCCGAGAATGGAAACAGGATTGGAGCTTCTGCCGGAATCCTGCGTAATCTAATCAAATATTCAGTTAACCGGAGATCAACAGCTGTGGGGGGAAAGACCCAACGGAGGGAGATGAAATGATTCGAATTTTACTGGCCATTTTAGCTGTCTTTGCGGCCTGGTCCGTTTTGGATTTCGTCATGCACGGGGTAGTACTTGCGGCTGCTTATAAGGCGACGGCCCAACTTTGGCGACCGATGAATCAGATGAAAATGATCGTGCTACACGTAACTACTCTGATTGCCGCAATTGCGTTTGTCATAATTTATGTGCGTCTGATTTCGCCCAAAGACATCATCCGCGGCCTGGAATATGGTTTACTTTTTGGGATTGCAACCGGTGTTTCCATGGGTTTCGGGACATACTCGGTGATGCCCATTCCATTGTATATGGCATTTGTTTGGCTCATCGGCAGCATCGTTGAGATGGCCGTGGGCGGTATTATAGTTGGAGCGATCATCAAGGAAGAGTCGACTATCAAAAGACTATTCGGCAGGTAACAATTTTGTCCGGATTCATAATGCTGGCAATTCTGCTGGGCGCGTTGCTCCACGCCACCTGGAACGCTTTTATCCGTTCCGCGTCGGACACGCTCTGGGATACTGCTATCGTTATGGGAGGAGCAGGTATTCTGGCAGGATGTTGGTTGCCGTTTGTGGCTCTTCCCGAACTCGCCAGCTGGCCCTATCTGATAGCATCTGTCTTGATTCACTTGGGGTATTTCACATTTGTAGCACTTGCCTATCGTCATGGTGAGCTGAGTTTCGCATATCCGATCATGCGAGGGACCGCTCCGGCTTTCTCGGCTGTCGCTGCCGCGATATTACTAAATGAATCCCCATCGCTGCTGGGATGGTTAGGCGTTTTGCTGATTTCTTCCGGAGTCATTGTGCTATCCCTGGACTCCTGGCGTTTGGGGTCATTGCAGACGTCTTCCTTATTATTCGCTCTTTCCAATGCCGGCGTGGTCGTAATGTATACAATTGTGGACGGGCAGGGGGCTCGGTTATCGGGCAACTCCCTGAGCTACACGGGTTGGCTTTTCTTTTTGACGGCCGTTATTGTTGTACTCGCGGTTTTCTTATTCCGCCGAGGCATGGTATCCCGACTATCTTGCTCGAATCTACTCGGAGCAATAGGCGGCGGGATATGCATGATAGGATCATACGGGATTGCGATTTGGGCCATGACTCGTGCGCCGATCGCTCTCGTGGCCGCTCTGCGTGAAACATCCGTTATCTTTGCAATGCTCATTGCAGTTTATTTCCTCGGAGAAAATATCAGTCGGCTGCGCCTCTTGTCTGCCTTAATGGCCGCGGCCGGGGCAGTCGCAATCAAGATTCTAT
Organism: Desulfomonilaceae bacterium; assembly: GCA_052144015.1. Taxonomy (GTDB): domain Bacteria; phylum Desulfobacterota; class Desulfomonilia; order Desulfomonilales; family Desulfomonilaceae; genus DATJPW01. Next base: position 2,420 of record JBKQRG010000001.1, on the reverse strand, counting down.
GATTTGACAGAATTCTATCTTTGGGCTATACATAGTATAGCCTTAGGAGGAGTTGCATGGTTACGAAGGTCCAAAAATGGGGGAATAGCCAGGGTCTCCGCCTACCCAAACAGTTGCTTGAGGATGTCCGTATCTCCGTCGGGGATGATGTGGATGTGACGGCACAAGACGGCGTTATTATCGTTGCACCCGTGAAAAAGTCCCGCGGCAAACGGAGTTTGCAAGAACTGGTCTCGCGTATCCCCAAGGGCTATGCGGCTGGTGAACTCGATTGGGGTGAACCTGTTGGCAGAGAGGCCTGGTAATAATGCAGTGACCGCAGTGCCCGGAGACCGTAGACAAACCCTCGCGTCATTCGGGCGAAGCCGCAGTAAAGGCGGGACGCGTGCCTGTTCTTCCTTGGGTGCGCACAAGCGAGATCCCTAAGAGCCCTCCGGGTGAATTGTGCCCTCCGGATAACTGTAAATGAGAGCGTACATTCCGAAGAAAGGCGACTTCGTCGCGGTCAGCTTTGACCCGCAATCGGGTCACGAACAGAGAGGTCGCCGACCGGCCCTTGTAGTGAGCAATACTCTGTTCAATAAAAGCACCGGACTTGCCATTGTTTGCCCGATTACAAGAACAGATAGACATTTTCCGTTCCACGTGCCAATTGAGGATGCCCCGGACCTGGCAGGCTTCATTATAGTCGAGCAAGTCAAATCCATCGATTTTTCTACACGAAAGGTCAAGCTCATCGGTAAGGCTTCTCAGGAAGTGCTTGAAGAAGTCCTCTCCATCCTTGATGCCTGCATTTACTGAATGCGAATTGGTTAGGGTGTTGTTTCTCACATAAAATTAACCGATTTTTTCTGATTGTTTGGGACGGCCCTCCTGTTTTTGAGACGGAAGAATTGGCTAGACAAAGATTGCTCGAGGTTTCTCCCCCGTTTTTTGCCAAAACCTCTATGGTAGGAACGAAGCTTATTTTCAAGCGATTATGAGAAATATCGGTCTAGTATCTTACAAAAGAGGCCAACAAGCCACTTCCTTGGCCCGAGAAAACCGCTTCCGTTTCGTAAAGCCTTTTGATAAACTCCGTCTGGTACCTGTGTTTGCAACCACCTTCTGTTTGTACTTTTGGTGGGGATGTGCGGACAGAGCCGCTTTGGAGGCTGTTTCCATTGTTGGCCATGTGAGGTTTGTTACACAAGGGGGTTAGGGGTTGTTCTCGCGAAAATTCGTTTTCGTCGTTCTCTGTTTCTCTCTGGTTTGCCTTCCAACCGCAACCTTTGCCTGGGAGCTGAAACTCCGGTCCACGAGCACATTCGAGTATGATTGGTACACCCAGAATAATGTCAATGGCTTCTTTGGGAAACCCAATGTCGACAATGGGGCCGCAACCGGGGGAGACTTTGGGCCGGTAAACGGGTGGCTCGGTATACAGGTTAACAATCTGGTCTCAGGGAGTGATGCTTCCAAGAGCTATTTCACCACGTATTTCTATCCTGAGATCCAGGTGAACCCTGCTGTAAGATTGGAGGGAGCTTATAGGATAGGAAACAGCGATACGGGTACTTTTCCCGGTGTGACCGTGGCATTTGCCACTGCTGAGGCTCTCTGGTGGTCTATCAATCTGGAATCCCCTTGGGGTCGTTTCACGTACAGTAAGAGGCCGTTCGACTTTGGGTGCGGGCTCCAGTACGATGGCAACAACCGCACCGAAGAATACTTTACTCTAGCTTCACAATTTGGACCTTTGACATTCGGGGGCGGAATATACCCTTGGAGAAGAGCCGCACCGGTGCAAGGAGTTAGCGGCCGCCAGCCTTATTGGAATATATACGACAAAGCCGGCATTCCTCGTCAGGACTTCTTCGGGTTCTTGAAATACGCCAGTGGGCCACTGGAAACCGGCATGGGCGGAACATATTTCACCGGGCATTTCGGGCCTGAAGGATTTGTTTTTGCAACCGATCGTGCAAATATTCCCGGTTTGAACTTTTGGTCCTCCGAGGGTTGGATTTACTGCAAGTACAACAATGGACGATTCTTCTTCAACGCGGAAGCAGACTGGCAATACAGGACCGCCAATTACGACCCGTCGCCTTCCGGCAGTGTTTTGGATTCCCTAGGGAACTTGGAGAGCGAGAATTTCGACGGTAGTGGGAGCATTTTCCGGCCCCAGTACACCGAGTGGTGGCGCTGGATGGTGGAGCTGGGATTCATGTTTGGTCCCTGCAAGTCTTCGTTCCTGTGTGCTTACATTCCTGGTCCTGATAGAAGACATGGTGTGATGATCGACAGGCAACCCGTACTAATAGATCTGTTCAGCCCGAACATCGACTCGGTGGTCTACCATCCGCAACAAAGTAACGCTGACCTGTTCCGGCCATATAGCTTTATTCTGAGTGCAGCATTCGGGGCCGGATTGCTCGCTC